>UQVK01000048.1 GCA_900544445.1 uncultured Lachnospiraceae bacterium | reverse complement strand
TGCGATATACTGGGTATTCTGATTCAGAAAGTTCTCCGCAGCCAGCGCCAGCTTCGGCGGATCGCTGGAAATCTTCACGTTGACCGCTGCATCCACCTGAATGTTGATGTAATCCGCAGTAGGAACCGCATTGGTGGTTTTCACGTCGATGGCGATCAGCTTCAGACTCAGCTTGTCCATCCGTTCCAGAAACGGAATTTTCACGCTGGCTTTGCCGATGATGATCTTCTTTCTCATACCGGAAATGATGAAAGCCGTATCCGGCGGAGCCTTCTTGTATCCTGAAAACAGGATCGCAATGACGAGAATCACAAGGATTCCAATGATGATAAACAACATATACCCTTCCTCCTTTTTTCTGCCGTTTATGACGGCTTTGTATTTCTATGAAAACGGCCGAAGCCATTCTCTCAGCTCGAGCCGGAGACTGCAGGGTTTTGTTCCCTTACGCTTCCTCTCCGGATTCCACCGTTCCTTCGGAGCTCATCTCCTTTGCTTCCTCCTCCGCCTCCGCACGGAACTCCTGCAGTTTCAGTTCATTCAGCCTGGGAAGTTCCTCCAGAGACTTCACGCCGAAGGTGCGCAGAAACTGCTCTGTTGTACCGAACAGCAGCGGCCTTCCCGGCGCATCCAGCCTTCCCAGCTCCATAACCAGTTCAAACTCCACCAGACGGCTGATGGCATGATCGCTGTTTACTCCCCGGATTTTTTCCACATCCAGCCTGGTCACAGGCTGTTTGTAGGCGATGATGGAGAGGGTTTCAAGAAGCGTATCTGTCAGCGCGTATTTTTTCGGCGTTTTCGCCACGCGGATCAGATATTCATACAGATCTCCTCTGGTACACATCTGAAAAGCTCCTTCATATTCCACCAGGCAGACGCCTCTCTGCTGAGTCTCCCATTCCTCCTTCATCTGTGTCAAAAGCAGTCTGGTCTCTTCCGGTGTCTCCTCGATTGCCGCGGCCAGCCTGTCCAGCTCCACGGAATCTCCCATGGCGAACAGAATCGCCTCCAGAGCCGCCTTTTTATGCTCCTGCTCCATTTTCCATATCCTTTCTTCCGCCCAATTCCCCCTCCTGTTCTCCCAGGGAAGTCAGCCGCAGGTTTTCAAGTCCGTCCGCCGTTTCATTCACCGTGATAATGATATCCTCCTCGATCCCTTCCTGGCTGACGTTGACCGTTCCGGTCTTCATCAGCTCCAGCACCACCAGAAAGGTCACGATCACGTCCATCCGGCTTTTCCTGTTTTCCAGAAGCTCGCGGAAATTCAGCTTCCGGTGGCTTCTGATATAGGCGGCGACGTAGCCCGCCTTATGTTCGATATTGACCTCATCCTTTTCAATCCGGCCGAAATGGCTGCGGACCGGATCCATCTTATCAACCTGACGCTTCAGACATGCCTGAAACACCTCGTTTAAGCGGGTCAGCGTCACTCCGGCAAGCAGCTCTTCATAATCCACGGGCTGCCTGTAATTCTTTACCTCAGGGGGCAGAGACGGTTCCCTGTAAAAAGCCTTCTGTGCGTCCACCTCCATGTCCTTCAGTTCCAGCGCCATGTACCTGTACGCCTTATATTCCAGAAGCTTTTCCACCAGTTCCGACCGCGGGTCCTCTTCCTGTCCCTCCTCATCCTTCTCACGGGGCAGGAGCATGCGGCATTTGATATCCAAAAGCGTTGCCGCCATCACGAGGAACTCGCTCATCACGTTCATATCCTCCTCTTCCATCTGACGGATGGTTTCCAGATACTGATCCGTGATCTCCACGATGGGGATATCGTAAATATCCACCTTATTCTTTTCAATCAGATGCAGAAGAAGGTCCAGAGGGCCTTCAAATGCCTGCAGCTTCACCTCAAGCGCCATAAACGTTTCGGTCTCCCTCTTTTCTATCCTTTTGCCGGCAGTCTGCGACATAATGCTTTCATTCCGGTTCCAGCGTTACTACGATCAGCTCGCCCGGATTGAAAATGCGGATGGGGATGGTATGGCTTCCCAGCCCCCTTCCCAGGATCATGGTGCTGCCGCCTTCCTGAAACAGCCCTCCGTCGTATTTGGGAAAAAGCCGCAGAGCCGGCGACAGGACGCCGCCAAGGAGGGGCAGCCGCATGATTCCTCCATGCACATGGCCGGAGAGGACAAGATCTGCCCCCCATTCGGCATACGCGGGAAAATAGTCCGGATTATGGGCGATCAGAATGTTGTACTCTCCCGCGGACGGCTTCCCGAGCAGCCGTTTCAGATAGGCCGCGTCCATTCTGCCTTTCTTCACCTTCTGATAAAACTTTTTTCCGATCTCCACTCCATACAGACGGATTCCGGGCTCCGGAAGCAGCAGGCTTTCATTTTCAAGGAAAACGACGCCGCAGCGCTTCAGCTGCGCATGATAACGCCGATAGCCGCTCCCGTAGTGCTTTTCATCCGTCTTCATCCGGTATTCATGGTTTCCGTTGGCATAATAAACGGGATATTTTTCCGCCAGAGTCTCTGTCAGCTCCAGAGCCGGCCCAAACCGTTCCGGAGTCTCCGAAGTGAGCATATCTCCGGCAATCAGAATGCTCTCCGGCTCCTGCGCGTCGATAGCGGCAAGCAGCTTTTCATGATGCGTTCCGTAACGCTTGTTATGCAGATCGGAGAGCATGACAAACCGATATTTCCTTTTCAGGTTCCTGCAGCGGACATGATACTCCACCGTAACGAAACGGTTGGAATCATAAGCAATCGTCCCGATAAGGATGACCGCCGCCGCACAGAGAACGCCGATGAAAAAATAAATCACGTATCTACTCCTTTGCCTTGAATATAACAGGAAAAGTATAACATATTTTGGTTCGTTATAAAAGGAAATATGCGAGAACTTTTTTCAGATAGTCCCGAAAGCCCGCAGCGGCCACCGATTCCGCATATACCACATTCACGGTTCCCAGCGTTTCTCCATTCAGCCGGTAGACCGCTTCTCCCGCCTTCTGCCCGGCTTCCAGAGGAGCCTGCGCCTCCTCGGGCAGACTCAGTGACTTCTCCACAAGGCTCAGATCACTGCCCTTCGTATCCAGCCAGGTGAACGGCTTTTCAAAGGCGAGCTCAACCGTGTCCGCCACGCCGCCCTCCACCTTCATCTGCGGCAGCTTCTCCGTATTCTCGTCATGATACAGAGAACTCACGCTGTAGCCATAGTTCAGAAGCGTCACCGCATCGTCGAACCGGGCCTTGTAGTCCGGCGCCGCCATCACCACAGCGATCAGTTCAATATCGTTCTTTTTCGCCGTGGCCGAAACACAGTATTTTGCCTTGCTGGTGGAGCCCGTTTTCAGGCCCGTGGTCCACTGATACTGCTTCAGAAGCTTATTGGTGCTGGACAGCGTGAAGGCGCTGCTTCCCCTGGCCGTATTATGGGTGATATCCTCCATCCAGATCGTGGTATAATTGAACACTTCCGGATATTGTGTGATCAGCTCTCTTGACATGACCGCCACATCCCTGGCGGTGGTATGATGATCGTCGGAATCCGACAGACCGCAGCAGTCCAGAAAATGGGTGTTTTCCATTCCCAGCTCCTGTGCCTTTTCATTCATACGGGAAACGAATTCCTCTTCGCTGCCGGCGATGAACTCCGCCATTGCGACCGCAGCATCATTACCGCTGGCAACGGCGATACATTTGATCAGGGTATCCACCGTCTGCATTTCCCCTTCTTCCAGAAAGACCTGACTTCCGCCCATCGACTGCGCATAGGCGCTCGTCATCACCTCGTCCTGCAGGTCGATATCGCCTTCCTCCAACGCTTCAAAAATCAGCAGCAGGGTCATGATCTTGGTGATGCTCGCCGGGGAACATGGCACATCCGCATTCTGCTCAAAAATCACGGTTCCAGTGGAAGCCTCCATCAGAATAGCCGCCGGCGCCGACAGATGCACGGATACACCACTCTGCTCCTCCGTCTCCTGTACCGCAGTTTCCTCCGCAAGGAGCTGCTTCGCAGGCGCTCCCACTGAAAGCAGGATGGCAAGAGCAGCAAAAAGCCAGGCTTTCCCTCTTCTTCCACAGATCCGTCCGATCCAGTCCAACATAAGGGATCTCCCCTCAATCCAGTCTATAGCACATTCTATGTAATTTCCGGCAAAATCATGAATGCGGAATCACAATCGGACAGGGCAGGAAACTTTCTCCATCCGATCACACGATGCGCAAAGAACCCGTCCGGACCTCCTCTTATGGAAAGTCCGGGCGGGTTCCCTATTTTCATAATCTGCTCTTTTTACTGTGCCGCAGCCGCCTGAGCCTGAGCGATCACCGCCGCAGCTACAGCCGGATCCACCGGCAGGCCGGTGGCGGAATCAATCATATTTCCGGTAGCCGGATCCAGAACCCAGGTGGAAGGATCAACGCCGGTCAAATCGATCTCGGGAGCCACGTATTCCGTACCAATGCCGTTTGTATCGAATACATAGGTCTTTCCATCCAGAACCAGAGTTTTATTGACCGCCATGCTTCCATCCTCCTGGAAGTAACGCAGCCCCTGTGCGTCCGTATACCAGCCATACTGCATGGAGCCATCCGCGCCGAACAGATAGGTCTGACCGTTGAGATTCACAAGACCGGTCTGCATCAGGCCGTTCGCGTCGAAATAGTAGTTCTTTCCCGCAATCGTCACCAGGTCGCGAAGCATATGTCCGTCCGACGTATCCATATACCAGGTGTTTACGCCGTCCGTCAGCCATCCGTTCTTATACAGGGTGCCGTCCGCGTTCATAAAGTAGCGGTTTCCTTCATAGTCCACCCATCCGTACTGCATCTTATAATTATTGTAGAAATAGGTATTTCCATTTCTTGTTGTGAAGCCGTTTGCGATAATGATATTGGAATAGTCCTTGAACTGGTAGTTCAGATCTACTCTGCCGTTAATTCCACTCACGGTTCCGCTGCTGGTATACTGCCAGAAGGCCGGATTCGGGTATTCGCAGACATCGGAATACTGTGCCACCCAGACGTCATAGGGCACCACGCCGATCTGTGTCGTCAGCATATTTTTATTGGAATAAACCATCGGATAATAACCGGCATTTTCAATCGTGGAACAGAACGCGACAACCAGCGCCACCAGTTCCTGTGTGGACATGGATTTATGTACGGTATCCTCAATATCAAAGACAACCGGCATATTCACTGTAAAGGGCGCAATCGCCGCCAGCGTGAACTGTGCCTCCGCCATGGCAGCCTCCACCGTAGTCGCATAGGAATACAGATAAACTCCCGTTTTCAGTCCCGCTGCGGCTGCGCCTGCCATATTCTGCGCAAAATAGGGATCCAGACCGCTCTTCGCGCTCCCCACCCGGATAAAAGCAAAGCTGTAGCCCTCGGAAGCCACCGCACTCCAGTTGATTGCTTCCTGATACATGGAAACGTCGATTCCCTTTGCAATCACTCCGGCCGCCTTCGCATCTACGCCTGTCCCCAGCAGCGTACCGATGCCAATCATCGCCGCAAGGATCAGACCGGCTGTCCTCATCTTCCAGTTCTTTTCCATTCCTTTCCGTACCTTTCTGAAGCGGGATAAAGCCGCTTCTGTTCCTTTGTTAGTCAGTTTCCCGAAAATATCCTCTTGTTTTTCCCTGGTTTCCGCCAGCCGCCTGTTCCTCTAAACATGGAAAAAGCCGCGGCATTTTTCCAGAAGCCTGTCTCTCTTTCCTGCCAGATCCACGTGCAAAGCAGCGAGAAGATGCCAGGAAAAATCAATCAGCACAAGCAGAAGCACTGCGCCGAGGAGTCTGAGGCCCATACCGTATGTATACCAGGACGCATATTTCATCACGATTCCATGTAGAAAACCGATGATGATAACCGCATAAAATCCCCACGCGACTGTGCTTTCCAGACAGATAATCCCCTGATAATTAAAGGGCTTTTCATGATAATCCCACCAGACTTCACCGAACAGCTTCAACATCAGCCTGCCCACCAGATATTCAAATATCGTTGCGCTGACCGCCCCCGCGACATAGAGCAGAAGCAGGTTTTCAGCAAAGCCCTTCAACAGGAAAAAGCCTGCAAGTGCGCCAAAACCATAGATGGGGCAGAACGGACCCGTCATAAATCCTCTGTTCGTCAGTTTCCTGTTACAGAACGACATGTAGGCGGACTCCATACACCAACCAATCACACTGTAAATGCAGAAAGCCGCAATCAGACGTAACGGCTGCAGGCCGGCGATCAAAGATATGCTGTGAAGCAGCATAGTTCCTCCATTCCGAACATCCGTTTATGGCAAAAAATGGAAATTTTCGCCATTAAAACACAAGTCCCTGATAGCTGACTACCAAGGACTTCCGTTCGCTTAATTATATTTACGCTTTCTTGCTGCTTCGGACTTCTTCTTGCGTCTTACGCTGGGCTTCTCGTAATGCTCTCTCTTACGGATCTCCTGCTGAATACCAGCCTTCGCACAGCTTCTCTTAAAACGACGAAGCGCGCTGTCCAAAGTCTCATTCTCTTTTACGATAATGTTAGACATAGCTCACACCTGACCTCCCTTCAGTCCCTTCAAGTTCATGACTGATTGGGTTTTTAATGCATGCTTTATGCCGCACAGCCGCACAGCAATCCATGCACATCCTTTATTATACCAAAAAATGCCCTCACGTCAAGACTTTTTTATTATTTAATCTGGCCTTCCAGAACCGCCGCCGCTTCTCTCAGCGCATCATCGATGCCCTCCGGTTTCTTTCCGCCGGCCTGGGCCATGTTCGGCCTTCCGCCGCCGCCACCGCCGACAAGGGCTGCGATTCCCTTAATCAGATTGCCCGCATGAGCGCCCGTCTTCATCGCTCCGTCTGTCGCCATGGCCACCAGGTTCACCCTGCCGTCCTGCGCGGATGCCAGCACGATCACGCCTTCACCCAGCTTTTCCTTTAACTGGTCTCCCAGCTCTCTTAAGCCATTCATGTCCACGCCGTCCGCACGGGCCGCGATCAGCTTCACGCCCTTCACTTCCTGCACCTGGTCCATCACATCGCCCAGGGCTTCCTTTGCGGCCTTGCTCTTTAAGGACTCATTTTCCGCGTTCAGCCGCTTCACCTCTGCCATCAGGTGCTCCAGCTTCTCCGCAAGGGTTGCAGGCGTCGCCTTCACGATCTTCGCCGCTTCCTCAAGACGGCTCTCCTGCTCTCTGTAATAAGAGAACACGCCGGGGCCGGTGAGCGCCTCAATCCTTCTGACGCCGGCTGCAACGCCGCTTTCAGAAAGGATCTTAAACACGGAAATGTCTCCCGTATTCGCCACATGGGTACCGCCGCACAGTTCCGTGGAAAAATCTCCCATCCGCACCACGCGGACCTTATCGCCGTACTTCTCACCGAACAGAGCCATCGCTCCGGTCTTCTTCGCTTCTTCCAGAGTCATGACGCTGGTTTCCACCGGGATGTGGGCAGCGATCTCTTCATTTACGATTTTTTCCACCTGTGCCAGTTCCTCTTCGGTCATGGCGGAGAAATGGCTGAAGTCGAAACGAAGACGATGAGGGTCCACGAAAGATCCCGCCTGCTCCACATGGGTGCCGAGCACCATGCGCAGCGCCTTCTGAAGAAGGTGGGTGGCACTGTGGTTCTTGCAGGTATCCGCCCGCTTGCCGCCATCCACCGTAAGCTCCACCTGATCGCCCATACGAAGCATACCCTTCGTCATTTTTCCAACATGGCCTACTTTACCGCCCATCAGGTGAATGGTATCCTGTACCTCAAATTCGCCCTCTGCGGTACGAATCACGCCCGTATCTCCGCACTGACCGCCCATGGTTCCATAGAACGGGGTCTGCTCCACGATGATGGTGCCGCTCTCTCCGTCGGTCAGCGCCTCCACCACCTCATCCTCCGTGGTCATGGCCACAATGGGGGATTTCCAGGTCAGTTTATCATATCCCACAAATTCGGAGGTGATCGCGGGATCGATCTGCTCGTAAACCGTCGCGTCGGCTCCCATATAATTGGTCACCTTTCTCGCGGCGCGGGCCTTGTCCTTCTGCTCCTTCATGCAGGCGGCAAAACCATCCTCATCCACCAAAAAGCCCTTTTCCTGCAGAATCTCCGTGGTCAGATCCAGCGGGAAGCCATAGGTATCGTACAGGCGGAACGCATTCTGACCGGAAAGCTGCGTCTTTCCTTCCTTCGCCATCTGCTCCGACAGCTCGGAAAGAATGCTCAGTCCCTGATCGATGGTGCGGTTGAATTTATCCTCCTCCTGGGAGAGAACCTTGAAGATAAAGTCCTTCTTCTCTTCCAGCTCCGGATAACCGTCGCGGCTGCCCTCGATTACGGTATGGCTCAGGTTGGAAAGAAATTCTCCTTCGATTCCAAGAAGCCTGCCGTGTCTCGCCGCGCGGCGGATGATACGGCGGAGCACATAGCCCCTTCCCTCATTGGAGGGCATGATGCCGTCCGAAATCATAAACGTGGCGGAACGGATGTGATCCGTTACGATACGGATGGAAACATCCCACTCATGCTTTTCCTTATAGGTTTTGCCTGCCAGCTCGCAGACCCTGTTTCTCAGCGCCTGAATGGTATCCACGTCAAAAATGGAATCCACATCCTGCACCACCGTAGCCAGACGCTCCAGACCCATGCCCGTATCGATGTTCTTCTGGATCAGGTCGGTATAATGGCCGTGTCCGTCATTGTCGAACTGGGAGAACACGTTATTCCACACTTCGATGTAGCGGTCGCAGTCACAGCCCACCGTACAGCCGGGCTTTCCGCAGCCGTACTTCTCGCCGCGGTCATAGTATACCTCGGAGCAGGGGCCGCAGGGGCCGGAACCATGCTCCCAGAAATTATCCTCTTTTCCGAAACGGAAGATCCGCTCCGGCACAATGCCGATTTCCTTGTTCCAGATGTCGAAGGCTTCGTCGTCATCCAGATATACGGAAGGATACAGCCTGTCCGGGTCAAGTCCGACCACTTCGGTCAGAAACTCCCAGCACCAGGCGATCGCCTCATGTTTGAAATAATCTCCAAAGGAGAAATTTCCCAGCATCTCAAAAAACGTGCCGTGCCTGTCCGTCTTGCCGATATTCTCGATATCGCCCGTGCGGATACACTTCTGACAGGTGGCCACCCTTCTCCTCGGCGGAATCTCCTGCCCTGTGAAATAGGGCTTTAAGGGAGCCATGCCGGAATTGATCAGAAGCAGGCTGTTGTCGTTGTGCGGCACCAGGGAAAAGCTCTTCATCACCAGATGTCCCTTGCTCTCAAAGAAATCCAGGAACATCTTCCTCAATTCATTTACACCGTATTTTTCCACGTCTGTTTCCTCCAAAATTGCCTGAATCTATCCCATTATAAGTTCATTTTTTTCCCTTGTCAACGCCCGCCGGCAGAGGGCGCAGCGCATATGCTGCTTTTTCTCATCAGCAGAGGGGCGCGAACACTCTCAGCACAGAGTCGAACAGCCCTCCGATGATTCCCGTCTTGCAGTCCTTCAGCGTGATTTCCCGGCTCTGCTCTATGGTCCGCACACTGTCCTCCTTCAGCTCCTTCAGCCCTTCCGTCCGGTACAGGAGCGTGCCGCACTCAAAATGTAGATACAGGCTTCTGAAATCCATGTTCACGCTGCCCACAACGCCGAACTCATCGTCACAGATGTAGCTTTTCGCATGGATGAAGCCGGGCGTGTATTCATAGATCCGGATTCCCGCGCGCAGAAGCGGCGCGTAATTGGAGCGTGTCAGGCGGAAAATCATGGGCTTATCCGGAATTCCCGGCGTCACGATCCGGATGTCCACGCCCCG
The DNA here is from genome assembly GCA_900544445.1 of uncultured Lachnospiraceae bacterium. Taxonomy (GTDB): domain Bacteria; phylum Bacillota; class Clostridia; order Lachnospirales; family Lachnospiraceae; genus Eisenbergiella; species Eisenbergiella intestinigallinarum. The sequence continues at coordinate 17,047 of UQVK01000048.1, read as the reverse complement.
CTTTGCCGCCTGGCACAGGGCATTTCTCATCACATCGTCCACGATCAGATAGGGCGTAAAAATGTAGACATACTTTTTCGCCTGATGCAGAATGTCCAGGTATACGTTCTCTGCGATCATCTCGTTATCCAGCGGAGAATCCGTATAGGGCTGAACCAGTCCCGCTCCCGTGAAGGCTTCCGGATGCCACACATGAGGCCGGAAGCGGTCGATGTCCTCATCCTCTTTCCGGAAGGCATTCCACATTTCAAGGAACATCACGGTAAAGCTCCAGACGCCCTCTCCGTGAAGGCGCACGCCGGTGTCCTTCCAGTAGCCGAAGCGGACGATTTCATTGATATACTCATCCGCCAGATTGATTCCGCCGGTATAGGCCGTATGCCCGTCGATAACCAGAATCTTTCTGTGATCCCGGTTGTTCATCACCAGGGAGAAAAAGGGAATCACCGGATTGAAGGCCATGCACCTGATGCCCGCCTTCTCCAGCCATTCGCTGTAGCCGCCGGGAAGCCGGGTGACGCAGCCCATATCATCGTAGATCATCCGGACCTCAACGCCTGATGCGGCCTTTTCCTTCAGGATCTCCAGAATGGTGTCCCACATCTTTCCTTCGGAAACGATGAAGTATTCCAGAAAGATATAATGCTCCGCCTTCCTCAGATCCTCCAGCATATCTGCGAACATCTTTTCCCCGCAGGGATAATATTTCACCTTTGTATTGGTATACGCGGGAAAATCGCTTACCTTCTGCACATACCGGAAGCTTCCGGCCGCCCTCGCATATTCCTCCTGAGCCTGCTGAAAGGGAACGCCTTCTCCTTTCAGATATTTCCGGCAGCGCTCATGCTGCGCGCTCAGTTTTCTGCGCATGTTTCTCGACGGCTTTTTGTCTCCATAGAACAGATAAAACAGACCGCCGAACAGCGGAAGCGCCATGATCAGCACAATCCAGCCGATTTTATACGCCGAATTATCGTCCTTTCCAATGATATAGAGTACCACCAGAATACTCAGTATGGTAAAAACGGTGGTGATCCAGCTCACAAATTCCGTAAGTTTAACCAGGGCGAACACGATCCACACAAGCTGCACCAATATGAGCAGGACCGTGATGATCACCCGGTTCATCGCCAGTCTTTTGTATCGTTCCTTCATTCCTGTCTTCCCTTCTCCGTCTTCTTTTCCTCCGTTTTCCCGGGGTGTCCATCCCTTCCCGGACCGCGTCCTCTGCGCCCTGCGTACCCTTTCTGCGTTCCTGCGCGTTCTCTGTTTCCAGATGGCATTCGGCCGGATGTTCCCTGCCTTTCACGGGAATCCTTTCTTTCATTCTTTTCCCTCACGTCATCCCGCAGCAGCTTATAGAATGTCGCAGCAAGGGGTACGCCCAGAAGCATTCCGCCGATTCCGAGCAGTCCTCCGCCCACCGTAACGGCCGCAAGAACCCACATGCCGGGGAGTCCGATGGAAGAACCAACCACCTTCGGATAAATCAGATTTCCTTCCATCTGCTGCAGCACGATGATGAATACGATGAAAAGAAGGGCCTTTAACGGGGCTACCGTCAGAATCATAAAGGCCCCTACCGCAGCTCCGATATAAGCTCCCACAATGGGGATCAGCGCCGTCACACCGATAAACGCGCCGATCATGGGCGCATAGGGGAAACGGAAAATCAGCATTCCTATGGTACAAAGCGTCCCCAGTATCACCGCTTCCGTACACTGTCCGATGATAAAGCTGGAAAACGTTTCATTCGCGGTAACCAGAACACGGCAGATTTCCTTCACCGTGTCCTCCTTCAGGTAGGCGCGCAGAATGCTCTTCGCCTGGGAAGCAAGGCGTTCCTTTCCCGCAAGGATATAGATCCCGAAAATCAGTCCGATGAAGAAATTAACCACACCGCCCACTACGGAGCCGACCACACTGATGGTGGAACTCAGAACGCTTCCGATTCCGGAACGCACCACGCTGAGCGCCTTATCCATCAAATCTTTCCAGTCAATCGTCTCCAGATTCAGATAATCCGAGATATTGAAAGCTCCGTTCGCCTCAAGCCAGGCAGAAACCTGTTCCAGAAAAACGGGGATGCCCCTTCCGATCACGCCGAACGCCTTTCCCAGTTCCGGAATGACCAGTCTTGCTATCAGAGTAAACAGCGCAAAAACCAGCAGAATCGAAATCACGATTCCCACACCGCGCCGCGTCTTCGCCACAATCCGGCTTCGGGAGCGCGGGAAATAAAGCCTTTCCACCCGAACGAGCACAATGTTCAGCACATAAGCCATGGCCATTCCAAGGACAAGCGGAAACATGACGTTCCACAGGTTCGCAACCCAGCCGATCAGCTGCTCAAAATTTCTGATGCACAGAATCAGTAACGCGGCAAGGCAGATATAAACGATGATGGCCCTTTCTGTCCTTCTTTTCTGCATATAAACACCTTTCTCCTTTCCGGTTCAATCCCAGTGTTTTTATATTATCATAAATGGGAAAAGAAGAGTAGCCCCTTCCTTCAAACTGCCGGCCAAAAAAACGCCTCGTCACAGCCCAGCGTTTTTGAGAGCAAAGAATCCCGCGGCTCTTTCCAGCCGCGGGATCCCCTTTTTCTTCTTTCAAATTCTTCCGCCAGGCAAAAGCAGCCCCGCCTGAAGCGTCTTACACAATGCCCTGTGCCGTCATCGCGTTGGCAACCTTCTCAAAGCCTGCGATGTTGGCGCCTGCCACATAGTTTCCTTCCATACCGTAGCGCTTCGCAGCATCGTCCAGATTGTGGAAGATGTTGATCATGATGTTCTGCAGCTTCGCATCCACTTCCTCAAAGCTCCAGCTTAAGCGCTCGCTGTTCTGGCTCATCTCCAGAGCGGAGGTGGCTACGCCGCCGGCGTTTGCCGCCTTGCCGGGAACGAACAGAACGCCGTTCTTCTGCAGATATTCCGTTGCATCCAGAGTGGTGGGCATATTCGCGCCTTCGCAGACAGCGGTGACACCATTGGCAACCAGTCCTTCCGCATCGGAAAGGGTGAGCTCATTCTGGGTCGCACAGGGAAGTGCGATATCCACCTTTACGCTCCAAACGCCCCTGCCGCTGTGATATTCCGCCTGAGGTCTGTAGTTCAGATAATCGGACACACGGCCGCGCTTCACTTCCTTAATCTCCTTGAGCGCATCCAGATCGATGCCTTCCGGATCATAAACCCATCCGGTGGAATCAGAGCAGGTTACCACCTTCGCTCCCATCTGATGCGCCTTCTGGATCGCATAAATGGCAACATTTCCGGAACCGGAAACCGCGATGGTCTTTCCGGCAATATCAATGCCGTTGCACTTGAGCATTTCTTTCGTGATATACAGAAGGCCGTATCCGGTCGCTTCGGTTCTTGCGAGGGAGCCGCCGTAGCTTAATCCCTTTCCGGTAAGAACGCCCTCATAGGCGTTGCGGATTCTCTTATACTGTCCAAACATGTATCCGATCTCTCTCGCCCCGGTTCCGATGTCTCCGGCAGGAACGTCCGTATCGGCGCCGATATGTCTGTACAGCTCCGTCATAAAGCTCTGGCAGAAGGCCATTACCTCTCTGTCGGATTTGCCTTTGGGATCAAAATCGGAGCCGCCCTTGCCGCCGCCGATCGGAAGGCCCGTCAAGGAATTCTTGAATACCTGCTCAAAGCCAAGGAACTTGATGATTCCAAGATTTACGGAAGGATGCAGGCGCAGTCCACCCTTATAAGGCCCGATCGCGCTGTTGAACTGCACGCGGTATCCGGTATTTACCTGAACCTGTCCCTGATCATCTACCCACGGCACACGGAAGATCACCTGACGCTCCGGATTTACCAGTCTCTCCAGCAGGGCATCTTTTCTGTAAGCTTCCTCATTCGCTTCGATCACAACTCTGAGGGATTCCAGAACCTCCTTCACCGCCTGATGGAATTCCGGCTGCGCGGGATTTTTCTCAATCACCTGAGCGATAATCTCGTCTACATAAGACATCTTCATTTCCTCCTTCTTACGCTGATAAAAAACCCGGAACAAAACGAGCTGTTCCGGGCTTTCAGACTCTCTTGTCCGTTTTTTATTATATAATGGGAAAAGCTGTGATGCAAGCTTTTCTTTGTTCATCACAGCAAAGTTTTAACGTGTTATCGCATTTTAAAGAAATTTTTTCAGCTCCGTGATGGTCTTCTGCTCGAAATCCAGGAATTCTTCCGCCAGCTGTCTGCTCTGCTCCCCCGCGTTTTCATGATGGTTCAGCGCCCTCCACATATCGGTCAGCTCTCTGCTGCTTTCCCGGATCATCAGACGGGCCATATGGCTGACGCTGGTATCAAAAAGGGTATCCGCGTGTACGCTTCCCTTCAACGCCAGCTCCGCCACCGCTCCCGTCCGATAGCTTTCCCGTTGTTCCTTCAGCATTTCCTGTCGTGCCCTGTCATTGATCTGCGAATACTGCAGTTCCTTTCCGTTCAGATAAAGAGAAAACGGGTCGTCAGCCACCTTCGGAAGGATGGTCTCGATCACCCTCATTCCTTTCTGGGCGCTTCTCTGGATTTCCCTGAAAAGGGCCGTATCATCGCTTTTCATCGCCATCTTCTGTCTCTCCTTTCATCCCCCGCCGGGATGGCCCTAAGCCGCCCGGCAAACGGCCGTTCAGGTAAGGCCAACGGCTGCTTGCCGGGCCTGCCGCGAAAAAACGGGGGAATGCTTTAATCTAAGCATTCCCCCGGAAAGGAGTCTTATTCTGATTTTTGCGAAATATATCACAGATCTTATCTCAGCACATCCGTTCTGATGTAGCCGGTTTCCCCATTGAAGCGCACTCTGGTCCAGCCGTCCGCCTGCTTCATGAGAATCTCCACTTCATCGCCGGAATAACCTACCGCAATCCGGTCAGCGCTTTCGCTGGCGCTGCTTCTGATGTTTACGGTCGTGGTCAGCCGATAGGTACCGCTGTCCGGAACATCCGACAGATCAGCCGCTTCAGAAGCCTCTCCTGCCGCGGGCGCGTCATCCTGCGAAGCGCTTTCCGCCTCACTGGAAGCTGCCTCAGAGGATTCCTCCCCTTCAGAGGCCGCCTCGGAAGCGCTCTCCTCCACCGCCGCCAGATATTCGGACTTGATATAGGCCTCTCCGCCGTCGTATTCGACTCTGGACCAGCCATTCTCCCGGCTTTCCAACAGCGTAAAGGTATCACCTACCTGAGCTTTTCCAAGCACATCCGCCGTTTCGCTGTCGGAGCTGCGGATATTCACCACGTCCACTGCCTCAACGAGAGAGCCTTCCCCGGCATTCTCCGCTTCCGTGCTCTCCGCCTCAGAACCGGCTTCTTCCGTCTCTTCTGCCGCAGTCTCTTCTGTCTGCGTTTCCGTCTCAAGCTCGGCGAGCGCATCGCCCACTGAAGCCTTCAGGTCCTCGGAAAGCTGCGTGAGGAAGGCGGCAAGCTCCTCGTCTTCCGTAACCGCTTCATTATATTCCACCTGCACCCGGTTAAACAGTTCCACCACGTCGTCCTGCTTCGTAACGCTGATCCGGTATTCCCGCATGGTCTCATCATTGGTGCAGTCATGAATGTAATACTCACCATTGTCATTCTGACATACCACAAAGGTATTCAGGCCGCAGACCCTGCGGTCGATGTCCTTGAACTTCGCGTAATAACTCGCATAGACCACATAGGAGTTTTCTTCCGGTCCCGGCTTGGTATAGCAGTTGATGTCCTCATAGCCCTCCAGATAATTGCTCTTTTCCTGAATCTGAAGAAGCTCCGTCTGCTCGGAATAATCCTTGATGGAATTGATCGTATCAATATCCCCTTCTGCTGCCGCCTGATAATACTGCTCGATCAGCGCGTTGATTTCAGGGTAGGCATTTTCTTCCAGGGGGACATACGCCGCTTCCGTCTCCGCAGTCTGCGACTCAGTTTCCGCCGTCAGGGTTTCCGCAGAAGCGGTCTGGTCCGCCGCATTTCCTCTTCCGATCATGGCGCCCAGAAAAACACCGGCCCCCAGAAGCACCACAGCTGCGAGAATCACAATCACAAGACTTTTCGTATTTTTCCTCATAATCTGGGCGATTTCCTTCCACCAGGGAAGATTATGCCCCTGCGAGTCTTCCCGCACGTTGAAATCCTTCATGTCCTGTTCCTTCATGTCAGGCTTTCTTTCTTCGGTCTTTTTCCGTTCTTCACTCAATTATGACACCTTCTTTTCTTCTGAAACACATGAAAAGTTCCTGAAAATAGCAAAAATGCACCCGACAGGAATCGAACCTGCATTAAAGGCGTCGGAGGCCTCCGTTCTATCCATTAGACTACGGGTGCAAAGCTGTGAAGCTTATTATAATTTTGCCGCTCATGAATAGCCGTATAAAGTTGTTACAACTTTATTACATTTATTACATGCGCATCACAGTTTCATATAATAGCACAACTTTCTCCCGATGTCCAGCGCCTTTTTGGGAATTAAGAAAAAGTTCATCTTTTTGTTACAGTTTCCTTAGAGAATCCGGATTCTTCCCTCTTCTCTGCCGAAATAGTAAACGTTGTCCGACAAAAATTCTTCCTGCGGCACATTCCGTTCGTTCACTTCATTCACCATCTGATACAGTTCAAACCGGCTTTCCCTTCCCGTGTCCGCAAGCAGAAGAACCTCATGGACGGAGCTGGGCAGAATAAAAAAGCCCTTTTTCCTTCCTGCGAGAGTCCGCAGCACATCCGGATACAGAAGTACCGAAGCCCCGTAAAAATGCTGTGTGTTTGACAGGATGAACATTTCCTTTCCACCGGAGGTCCGCCGCCTGGTCAGAAGACCGGCGACTCTGTCAAGCAGCTGCTCCTGCTCCGCTTCCTTTCCCGGCTCTGCTTCCGGAAGCTGTTCCGCCACTGCCCGACGCATCATTTCATAAAGAAAGTCCTTCATGGGTACACATTCCGGTCTGAGAATCTGCTGCATATTTGTCCGCGCATCCTGCAGCAGCTCATCCTCTTCGATCTTCCAGCGTCTTATATGACTGTACCGGATCAGAATACATGCACACCCCAGTTCATCACCCAGCAGAATGCAGCAGGGTACCACAGCCAGATCCAGCCACACCTGATGGGGAACCTGTTCCAGCAGCTCCCTGTTTTTTTCCAGATTGACCAGCCGGCATGCCAGACGCGGCCGCACCTGTCCGTAGTCCCGGAAAAAATCCAGATCCAGTTTTTCCATGGGTCTGTGTTCCTCATAGGCCTGAATGATCTTTCTGACAATTTCACCCAGAGGCATTCCTTCTTCATACTCTTCATAGTAGCTGTCCAGATAGATGGTTGCCGCAATATCTCTTCCCCTTTCCATGAAGATCAGCCCTGTCAGTTCAACGCCGTTGTTTTTCATGATCTTCTGAGCGGTAATGGTAAGCCCGTCCCCAAAATATGCGCAGGCCGCATTTCTTACTTTATTCACAAACTGTTCCAAAGTCATAAGTTTCCTCTCTTTTCTTTATTCAGACGTGATAACAGAATCAGGATTTTCCTGAATATGTGACGGGAGGTTCCCGCGCTCTGCGGGTTCTCCGTTTGATATGTATGACTGATATGACAGCAGATTTCGGAAAGATATAAAAAAAGAAAGACAACAAAATTCCCCTCTATCATCTGATAGTATCAAGGGAATCTTATTGTCTTATAGGCCGACATAAGAATTTGTCTTCCCGGCAGCGGTGCGCCGCTGCCGGCTTGTATCTTATACTCTGGAAAGGTATTCGCCCGTTCTGGTATCGATCTTGATCTTGTCTCCCTGGTTGACGAACAGCGGAACGGATACAACCGCACCGGTCTCAACGGTAGCCGGCTTGGAAGCTCCGGTCGCCGTATCTCCCTTAAAGCCGGGTTCCGTATCGGTGATCTCCAGCTCCACAAAGAGGGGCGGTTCCACTGCGAACACGCTGCCGTTATGGGAACATACCTTGCAGACCTCATTTTCCTTAACGAATTTAAGGGCGTCTCCAACCGTATCTCTGTTCAGGGAAATCTGATCATAGGTTTCCGTATCCATGAACGTGAACAGGTCGCCGTCCGCATAAAGATACTGCATATCCTTTCTATCAATACGTGCCTGCGGGAATTTCTCAGTGGGACGGAAGGTCTTCTCAACCACGCCGCCGTTAATGATGTTCTTCAGCTTGGTTCTGACGAACGCAGCGCCTTTTCCAGGCTTAACATGCTGAAACTCAATTATCTGAAAAATATTGCCATCTACTTCAATCGTAACACCATTTCTGAAATCGCCTGCAGAAATCATAAAAAATCTTCCTCCTGAAATTGTTCGTTTAATTCTTTATCAGTTTATAATAAAAACTCTCATATTTCAACTGTTTTTTTGAAGAAACATGGAAAGGCCGTTACTGCTCGTTACTATTCAGCCAGAATAGAATCGATGGCCTCCAGATAGCCCTCAAGCCCGTGTCCGTATATCTGTCTGTCACAGGCCGGAGCCGTCACGGAAACCTTCCGGAATTCCTCTCTTGCCGTGATGTCCGAAATATGGATCTCCACCTTTGGCATCTGCACGCTTGCAAGAGCATCCCGGATCGCATAGCTGTAATGGGTATATGCACCCGGATTGATGACGATGCCGTCCGTCCCGTCAAAATACGCCTCCTGAATCCGGTCGATGATCGCTCCCTCGTGGTTGCTCTGAAACGTCTCCACCTCACAGCCCGTTTCCTCTCCCTTCTTCTGAAGCAGGGAGAGCAGATATTCATAATTCTGCGTCCCATATACGGCCTTTTCCCGGATTCCCAGGAAATTCAGATTCGGCCCGTTTATGACCAGTATTTTCATCTTTACCTCCATGCCGAAGCGTTTTACGCTGAGGCACGCGCGCCGAACCTCCAGTTCGGCGTCTGCGCCAGAATAGAAATCCCATACTGGGATTTCTATTCCAAGGATTTGCGACGCTTCGGCGCAAATCCTGATTGAAAAATGCGCTATCGTGCGCATTTTTCAATCTTTCCTCCAATCTGCCGCAGGCGGCAATAAAATCCCGGAAAAATGGCGTCAGCCATTCTTTTCCCATCTTTTCTCCAAAAGCCGGGACGCAATCTCCTCCGCCAGCTCCTCCGGCGTCCTTCCGTCCACATCCACAACGAGATCCGCCTCTTCTTCATAGCGCGGATTCCTTTCGGCAAGGAGCCTCTGGATCTCCGCCCTGGGATCCGCCTTCTGAAGGAGGGGCCTGGTGGTATCTCCCTGAAGCCTCAGGTATACCGTTTCCGGGCGAATCCGAAGGAACACCACCATTCCGGCTTCCTTCATGATCCGTCTGTTTTCCTCACGCATGGGCAGTCCACCTCCCGTGGAAACCACCTGACAGATGCATTCTCCTCTGATGGCGCCAAGGACCTGCGTCTCCATCTTTCGAAATGCCTCTTCGCCCTCCGCCGCAAAAATATCCGTAATGCTTCTTTTCTGCTCCTTCTCGATCCGGCTGTCCGTGTCCGTAAAGGGCAGTTCCAGCCGCCAGGACAGACACCGGCCCACCGTGCTTTTTCCGCTTCCCATGAATCCCGTCAGGAAAATTGCCTTCCGGCCGCCTTCCGGCCTCTCCTGCCTCTCATTCATCCTGAAACAGCTCCTTTTTCATCCGTGCGTAACAGATTTCCGCCTGACTCTCCGTCACCGATACCCCCGTCCAGAGTTCATAAGCTTCTATGCCCTGATACAGAAGCATCTTCAGCCCGTTATAGGCCCTGCCGCCCGCTTCCTCCACCAGACGCATGAACTTCGTCCGTGCGGGACGGTAAACCAGGTCACAGCCCGTATGGATCAGCCGGTAGAAGCCTTCCTCCTCAATGGGAGCGCGGTCTGAATCAGGAGCAAGCCCCACTTTTGTGCCCTGAATTGCCAGATAACGGCCTTCCGGGATCTGTCTCCAGTCCGAAAGCGCCAGAGGCTTCACACAGGCGCGCGCTGCGGCCCGGTTTACCTCATCCGCCAGTTCCTGCGCCCGGGACAGCGTGCGGTTCAGAAGCCATACCTCCTGCGCTCCGCGCAGGGCGCAAAGGAAAGCCGCCGCCCGCGCCGCTCCTCCGGCTCCCAGCAGGATCACCCGCTCTCCGGAAAGCTTTACGCCGTCCGAAGCAAGCGCGCGCCCAAGTCCGGTCAGATCCGTATTATAGCCGCGGTAGCCCCCTTCTTCCGGGACCAGTGTATTCACCGCTCCGATCAGAGCAGCTTCCCTTTCCACGCTGCTTAAGTACGGGATCACCGCACTCTTATGCGGAACGGTAACGTTCAGTCCCCGGATGGAGAGGGCCCTCGCGCCCCGCACGGCGTCTTCCACCTGCTCCGCCTTCACAGAAAAAGGCACATAAACCAGATTTCTTCCCGTTTCCTGCGCCAGCGTATTATGGATGACCGGGGAGAGCGTATGCTCCACCGGATCGCCGATCAGGCCGCAGACCACTGTTTTTCCGTCAATCATGCTCCGCCTCCCTTTCCTTCAGCCGAAACTTTCTTCCGATAAAAATAAAGAACGATCCGTTCCAGATACCGCTTCAGAACGATCTGGATTTCCTCCTTCGGGTTGATGGGCTTTACCAGAATGCTGCGGATTCCCGCATTTTTTGCTCCCCAGATATCCGTAAAAAGCTGATCCCCAACAAACAGAGTGTTCGTCCGGTTCGTTCCCATCCGTTCCATCGCCCTTCGATAGCCCGCAGGCGAGGGTTTTCCCGCCTTATAAATATAAAGCGCCCCCACCTCGTCGGCAAAGGATTTCACCCGGGGTTCCTTGTTGTTGGAGAGAAGAACGCAGGAATACCCCAGTCCACGCAGCCGTTTGAAAAGGGCGATGCTCTCCGCGTCCGCCGGAGCGCCGTGGGGAACAAGAGTATTGTCAATATCAAAAATAATACCCTTATAGCCCTGTCTGAACAGTCCTTCATAATCCAGGCCGTAAGCGCTTTCTCTGTATTCATCGGGATAGAATTTCTGCAGCATCCCTCAGTCTCCTTTCCGCTGTTCTTCCGCCTCATCCTCGATTCCGGCGGCTTCCAGCAGTTCCTTCGTATAGGGATGCTGCGGATGGAAGTACACCTCATCCACATCTCCACTCTCCACGATGCATCCATCTTTCATCACCATCACCCGCTGGCAGAGCTGGTAAACCACCCGCATGTCGTGAGAGATGAACAGGATGGCGAGGCCCATTTCCTTCTGAAGCCGGATCAGCAGCTCAATGATCTGCGCCTGAATGGTCACGTCCAGGGCGGAAACCGGCTCATCCGCGATGAGAAGCTCCGGCTCCAGCATCAGGCTTTCCGCGATACAGACGCGCTGGCGCTGACCGCCGGATAGCTGCCTGGGAAAACGGTCGGCTATTTTTTCTTCCAGTCCCACCCGCTCCAGCATGGAATGGACTTTCTGCCTGCGTTCCTCTGCGCAAAGCTTTGTCCTGAGCCGGAGCGGTTCCTCCAGGATCCATCCCACCTTCTTTGCAGGGTTCAGGGAACTGTAGGGATCCTGAAACACCATCTGAGGCATTTTTGCCGCACAGCGGATCGTTCCCTCATAGTCCGGAAGCAGGCCGAGAATTGCCCGGGAAAGGGTGGATTTTCCACAGCCGCTCTCTCCGACCAGTCCCAGCACCTCGCCCCTTTGAATAAAAAACGAAACGCCATGCAGAACCTCCGTTTTTCCTTCCTTTGCCAAAAGTCCGCTCCTGTGATGGTCATAGGAAACACGCAGTTCTTCCACCTCCAGGATATGCTCTTCTGAAATGCAGTCCTTCCGGAAAGCGTTGTCTGCTGTCCGTTTCACTCCGCGTCCTCCTTTCCTTCCGGAACGCGTCCCTTTCTTTCGATTCTCGGAATCGAAGCGATCAGTCTTCTGGTGTATTCCTCCTTCGGACGGGTATAAACCTGCTCCGTATCCCCTTCCTCCACCACTTTTCCGTCCTTCATCACCACGATCCGCTCACACAGCCGCTTTACCAGGCTCAGATCATGGGAGATGAACAGGATGGCCGTCTTCTTTTCCCGGGCAAGCCTTGCCAGAAGCTTCACGATGGAAAGCTGAACCGTCACGTCCAGAGCCGTGGTCGGCTCGTCCGCAATCAGAAGGGAAGGGGAACAGATCATGGCCGCCGCGATCATGACGCGCTGACGCTGGCCGCCGGAAAGCTGATGAGGATAGGAATCATAAATCCGTTCCGGGTCGGAAAGCTCCACCGCCCGGAGCATCTGAAGCGCCTGTCTCTTTCGCTCTGCCGGAGTCATCTTCGGTCTGTGAATGCGCAGGCTTTCCTCCACCTGCCATCCCACCCGGTATACCGGATTTAAAGAAGTCTGCGGCTCCTGAAACACGATTCCGATCTCATCTCCCTGCAGGGCGCGCAGCTGCGCCCTCGGACAGGTTAACAGGTCCGTTCCCCGAAACAGGATCTGCCCTGTCTTTTTCATGTCATGCCTCGAAAGGAGCCCCGCAATGGCCAGAGCCGTCATGGATTTCCCGGAGCCGGACTCTCCGACCAGCCCCACCAGATCCCCCTCGTCCATATGCAGGTTCAGATGATGCACCACCGTTTCCGGGATCAGATGATCGGAAAATACCAGATTCAGATCGATCACATCCAGCATATCCCAAGTCTCCTTTCTTCTTTATGCGTTCTTTTCCCTGAGTCCGTCCGCCAGCAGGCTGAAGCCGAGCACCATGAGCACAAGGAACAGTCCCGGAAACAGGGCGGAGCCCGGCGAGGTGAACAGATAGCTCTGGGATTCCGAGAGCATCCTTCCCAGGCTGGAATCCGGCGGCTGTACGCCGATTCCCAGATAGCTCATGCCCGCCTCGGCCAGAACCGCATTGTTAAAGCCGATCATCACCGCGGGCAGAAGGACCTGTATGGTATTCGGCAGGATATGGACGAACATGATGCGCAGGCTCCCCGCTCCGGCAAGCCTTGCCAGCTTCACATAATCCATATTTTTGCAGCGGATGAATTCGCCGCGCACAATCCTGGCAAAGCTGGGGATGAACGCCACACCCAGCGCCAGGATCACATTTCCCTTTCCCGACCCCAGGACGCTGATGAAGACCAGCGCCAGCAGAATGCTGGGAAAGGCGAACAGCACATCGTTGATGCGCATCAGCACCTCGTCCAGCCATCCCCCGAAATATCCGGTAAACGCGCCGATCAGCACACCGAAAAAGGTACCGACCGCCACCGTCGCCGCCGCGATGGCGAGCGTCATTCCGCCGCCCTTCATCACCCGGCTCAGAAGATCCCTTCCGAAATTGTCGCAGCCAAAGGGATGGGCAAGGCTCATCCCCGCAAAGCGGGCCGTCTCATCCATGGCATTCGGGTCCCAGGGCGTCCAGAAAAATCCCACCCCGACAAAGAGAAGGACAAAGAGGGTGAGCGCGCCGCCGCAAATCAGATTGAAATTTTTTTTCTTCATTGCAATCTCCCTTATTCACTCCACCCGCACCCTGGGGTCCACCTTCCGGTAGATGCAGTCCACCACAAAATTGATGAAAATAACCAGAAACGCCAGCAGTACGATGATCGCCTCCACCACCGGATAGTCCCGGTTAGAGATGGAGGTCAGAAGGATCCGTCCCAGTCCCGGAATATTGAAAACCTGCTCGATCACGATGCTTCCGGCAACCATGTCGGAAAGCGTCATGCCGAGGAAGGTGATCACCGGAATCATGGCGTTTTTCAGAAGATGGCGGTACATGACCTCCTTCGTACTGTTTCCCCTGCTGTAGGCGGTTCTGGCATAGTCAAGCCGCTTTTCCGCGTTCAGGCAGCTTCTTAACAGCTTTACGGTCATGGCCGCCTTGGGAAGGGCGATGGCCAGGGCCGGAAAGAACAGATAGCCCACAAATCCGGGAACGCTCTGCGTATAGGAAACATAACCGCCCGGCGTGAACAGGCGCAGGATCAGGCCGAACAGGAGCGTGATCAGGATGCCGGAAAAGAAAGGAGGCACCGCCATGATCACCTGGTTTACGGCCATGATGATGCGGTCTGCCGCCCCGCCCTCGTGCCTTGCGGTATACAGGCCCAGTGGAATGGAAATGACCAGCATGATCAGGAAGGCCATGAGCGTCAGGGTCAGAGTGATGGGAATCTTGTCCCCCACCAGAGAGGAAACCGGCGTTCCATAGCTGTAGGAGGTTCCCATACTGCCCCGCAGCATGTCAAACAGCCACTCTCCAAAGCGCACCGGGAAGGGACGGTTTAAGCCCATCTCTTCCCGCAGCGCCTCCACCCGTTCCGGCGTGGCCTGCGTTCCCAGCTGCGCCGTGGCCGGATCCCCCGGAATCACATCGAAAGCCAGAAAAACCAGAAAGGCCACTGCCAGAATGGTAACGATCATGGATATGAATTTTCGGATCAGAAGTTTCATGGAAATCTCCTTTCGGATATCCGTCCGGCACTGAAACAGCCCGGCGGACCGCCGGGCCGTCGCAGCCGTCCTACTCTTCCACAATGTACAGCTTGGAAATATCCTGAACATACAGCGGGTAGAATTCGTATCCCGCATATTTCTTATTCAGCGCCACCAGGCACGGAAGATCCTGAATGTATACATTTGCGGCATGCTCCGCCAGAAGGCGTTCACACTCTTTATAGGCCTCGTTTTTTTCCTCATCATCCACCGCAGCCTCCGCGCGGGCATAGGCCGCATCGTAATCCGCATTACTGAAATTGATGAAGTTATTCGGCGCGTCCGATACGAATCTGGAAAGCAGGGCCGAAGCGGTCAGGCTGGAAGCGTCCACGCCGACCACCGTCGCCTCAAAATTCCGGTTCGTATAGGCTTCGGAAACCCAGGTTTCCCATTCCACCAGCTCAATCTCAGCCGTCACGCCGATATTTTTCAGCTGTTCCACCAGGACCTGCGCCGTATCGATGTGCTGCTGATAATTGGAGGGAACCGTTATGGTAAAGGAGAAGCCGTCGGGATAGCCCGCCTCAGCCAGCAGCTCCTTCGCCTTATCAAAATCCTGATTGTATACGTCGTTCAGTTCCGGCATGTAATACTTTTCGAAGGCCGGGAACATGCTGCTTCCGATCTCGGTTCCCTTTCCATCAGAGATCAGATCCATGATCCCCTGCGGATCCACCGCATAGCAGAGCGCCTGACGTACCCGTTCATCGTTAAAGGGTTCCACCGCATTGTTCAGATAAAGCGCCTGCACCAGGTTCATGGTGCCCTCCAGGACATCGAACTGATCTCCAAGCTGGGAAGCCTGCGTCGTGGTCAGCCGGGCAAACATGTCGATGGATCCGCCCTGCAGATTCATGACGATGGAATCCGCGTTCGCGCACACCCGGAAGGTGACGTTCTCGATATTGGCAGGTGTTCCCCAGTATTCGTCAAACTTCTCCACCACGAAGTTCTCCTGTGGCGATCTGGATACGTATCTATATGGTCCGGTTCCGATGGGATTGGTATCCGGATTTTCATTGGAAGCCGGAATAATGGCGGTGGTCATATTGGCCAGAAAATCGGAGTCCGCCGTATTCAGCACCACCTCCACCGTTTTCTCATCCACGATATTGACGCTCTTAATATTAGAATACGCCTCTACCAGCGGTTCTCCGTTCGTGGTATCGGCGCATCTGTCTATGGAATATTTCACGTCTTCAGCCGTTACCATACTGCCGTCATGGAATTTTACCCCTTCCCTCAAAGTGAAGGTATAGGTGGTCGCATCCTCCGATATCGAATAATCGCTGGCAATGGCCGGCTGCAGCTCACCGCTGCTGTCGGGCTTGACAAGACCTTCGTACAGATTGAACAGTACCTCTTTCGTTCCTGCCGCCACCGCTTTGTGGGGGTCAAGACTGTCCTCAATATCCTGAGGTATTCCAATCGTAATCTGAGAAGAGCTCTCACCTGCCTTATCACCTGAACATGCGCCCAGTGCAATAGTTAGTGCTCCGCACACCAAAGTCAAAAGAATCCTCTTTACAGCTTTTGTCTTCATGTGTTTTCCTTTCTCTCTCAGCACTTTTACGTCTCGTGCGTGAAAGTACCTGATCTTTATTCAGTTTTTGGACGTCCTGGGTTATTGTATACGCAAAACATGAAAAAAGCAAGAAAAATTTCCTGTCTATTCCTTTCCGCCCATTACCTTTTTCAGTTCGTCCATGAATGTGTTGATATCCTTAAACTCCCTGTATACAGAAGCAAAACGCACATAGGCAACCGCATCCAGATTTTTGAGCCTGTCCATCACCAGCTCTCCGATCACCCGGCTGGGAATCTCCTTTTCCCCCCGGTTGAAGATCTCCGTCTCCACATCGTCCACCAGCTTCGTGATCTGATTTGCGCTCACCGGGCGCTTATGACAGGCGCGAAGCACTCCCGCCTCAATCTTGGAACGGTCATAGGTCTCTCTGTTATCGTCCTTTTTGATCACGATAAGAGGGATGGTCTCCACCTTCTCGTAGGTGGTGAAACGCCGGCTGCACTCGTCGCAGACACGGCGGCGGCGGATGGAATTGTTTTCATCCGCAGGTCTGGAATCGATCACGCGCGTGTTGTCATGACCGCAGAATGGACATTTCATGTTTCCTCCTTCTTTCTGCCGCTGACAGGCGGCATTTCATCTTTTTCCCCATTATAGCGGAGGGCAGAAGGGGTGTCAACCGGCACAGGAAAGGAGCTTTTCCGCTCAGCAGTCCGGCAGGTCCACGATGATGATATCCGGTCCGATCTTTTTAATATCCTTATAACAGATTTCCCGGCCTTCGTCACAGCCGAAAAGAGATTTCCATTTCGCTCCTCCAGGCACGATCACCTTACAGATACAGCCCGTACACTCGTCAAATTCAAAATCCGCAATATTCCCCAGCTTCCTGCAGTCTCGCAGATTGATCACATCCTTGCATTTCAGTTCGGAAAACAGCATTTTCCCTCCCCTTCCATTCTCTTTCTCTGTAACAGGATATGCAAAAAGGGCGGAAACGTTCCGCTCCCGTCCTTTTTTATTGTATACTATAAATGAGCAAATATCGAATTTTGCACAAACTTATCCCACAAACTTAAAAGC
>UQVK01000047.1 GCA_900544445.1 uncultured Lachnospiraceae bacterium | reverse complement strand
GCGGAGAGAAAATTTATATAGAAGATGTAAGAAAACCCAGTAAAATCGATGGGTTAGGCGATTTAACAATCGCCTATTTCATCTATGAAAAGGAGAAGAAGTTATGGCAGCAAACAAAGAAATTCCCTACAAAATTTATCTGGAAGAGAATGAGATGCCGAAGCAGTGGTACAACGTGAGAGCGGATATGAAGAATAAGCCCGCGCCGCTCCTGAATCCGGCAACCTTAAAGCCCATGACGTTTGACGACCTGCGCGGCGTGTTCTGCGACGAGCTGGTGAAGCAGGAGCTGGACGACACCACCGCCTATATCGATATCCCGGAGGAGATTCAGAAATTCTACAAGATGTACCGTCCTTCTCCGCTGGTCAGGGCTTACTGTCTGGAGGAAAAGCTGCAGACTCCGGCCAAGATTTACTATAAATTTGAGGGCAATAATACCAGCGGAAGCCACAAGCTCAATTCCGCCATCGCCCAGGCCTACTATGCGAAGAAGCAGGGCCTGAAGGGCGTGACCACGGAAACCGGAGCCGGACAGTGGGGAACCGCGCTTTCCATGGCCTGCGCTTATCTGGGACTGGACTGCCAGGTATATATGGTAAAGGTTTCCTATGAACAGAAGCCTTTCCGCCGGGAAGTGATGCGCACCTACGGAGCGAAGGTGACGCCTTCGCCCTCTGATACCACGGCGGTGGGAAGAAAGATCCTTGCAGAGCATCCCGGAACCGGCGGTAGCCTGGGCTGCGCCATTTCCGAAGCGGTGGAAGCGGCCACCAGCCAGGAGGGCTACCGTTACGTGCTGGGCAGTGTGCTTTCTCAGGTGCTTCTGCATCAGACCGTGATCGGCCTGGAAACCAAGACTGCTATGGATAAGTACGACATCGTTCCCGACATGATCATCGGCTGTGCGGGCGGCGGTTCCAATCTGGGCGGCCTGATCTCCCCGTTTGTGGGCGAGATGCTCAGAGGGGAAAGAAACTATGAGATCATCGCGGTGGAGCCCGCTTCCTGCCCGAGCCTGACCCGCGGCAAATATGTGTATGATTTCTGTGACACCGGAATGGTCTGCCCGCTGGCAAAGATGTACACCCTGGGCAGCAACTTCATCCCTTCGCCCAACCATGCGGGCGGCCTGCGCTATCATGGCATGAGCTCCATCCTCTCCCAGCTGTATCATGACGGTTATATGACCGCCCGCAGCGTGGAGCAGACCGCGGTATTTGCGGCGGCAGAAGAGTTCGCCAGAGTGGAAGGCATTCTGCCCGCTCCGGAAAGCAGCCATGCAATCCGCGTCGCCATCGACGAGGCGATCAAGTGCAGGGAAACCGGCGAGGAGAAGACGATCCTGTTCGGCCTGACCGGAACCGGCTACTTTGACATGGTGGCTTATGAGAAGTACAACAACGGCCAGATGACCGATTATGTTCCTACCGACGCGGACCTTCAGGCCGGCTTTGACCAGATCCCGAAGTTCCCGGGAAATGAAATCTGAGCCGAATAAAAACAGACAGAAAAAAAGACAGACAAACGGGCAGACAGCCCGGCCGACTGATGTGCAGCGGCCGGGCTGTCTTTTTACGCCCCCTTTGTGTTACAGCGTATACAGGCCTGAGCGTCCTTCCCAAATTGTGGATGCCAGAGATTTGAGAATAAACACAAACAAAAGCAAATAAAGTTTGTAAATATATAGACAAAAATGAATTTGTGATATAAGATAGAAGAAAAAAGAAAGGAGAATGCCGATGGATGACGCAGCGAAAGCCCTGTGGAATTATTCCATAGAAGAGATTACGGCCGGACATGCAGAGGAAGAAGAGGCATACCGCTGTGTGTTCTGCGGGAAGAGCTTTGAAAAGGGGAAAATTTTTCAGGAAGAAGGCGGTCTGTATGATGCGTTCGGCGCGGTTCGGGCGCATGTGAAAAAGGTGCATGGAACTCCGGCGGACTGTCTGCTTTCCGGGAATCCGGCAGGTGCGGGCATCTCCGAGGTGCAGAAGCGGCTGCTGGAACTGCTTTCGGAAGGAAAAAACGACCGCCAGATTGCCGCAGAGATGGGAATCACGCCTTCCACGGTACGGAATCACCGGTTCAAGCTGAGGGAGAAGGAGAAACAGGCGAAGATTTTTCTGGCGCTGATGCGCGCGCTGGAACAAAAGACAAAGGAGGGCATTATGGATACGGATCAGGGAAGGCTGGAGGAGGTGCATCCCGCCGCCGTCATGGTGGATGACCGGTACGGCATTACCCGGCAGGAGCGGGAGAAGGCGCTGAAAACCTACATGAATGCGGATGGGAGCCTGAAGCAGATCCCGGCGAGGGAGAAGAAAAAGATCATCATTCTGCGGGAAATCATGAAGCGGTTTGAGCCGGGGCGGGAGTACACGGAAAAGGAAGTGAACCAGATTCTGAAAGAGATTTATGCGGAAGATTTTCCTTCCATCCGCCGTGCGCTGATCGAGTACGGCTTTATGGACAGAACGGATGACTGCAGCGCCTATCGGGCAGCGGGAATCCTGCCGGACGGCGGGAATGATTGAGAAGAAGAGGTGGACAATTCCACTGAAAGAAATGCCGCCTTTGGCGGCGGGAAAGAGGCAGAAATGGAACTGAGAAAATATCGTCCGCAGGACTGTGCGGAAATGGCCCGGCTTTTTTATGATACCGTCCACACGGTCAACGCGGCGGACTATACGGAGGAACAGCTGGACGCCTGGGCGGACGGTCAGGTGGATCTGGAAAAATGGAACGCCTCGTTTCTGGAGCATGATACCCTGGTGGCCGTGGAAGGGGAAACCATTGTGGGCTTCGGAGACATGGACAGCACCGGCTATCTGGATCGGCTGTATGTACATAAGGATGATCAGAAAAAAGGGATTGCCGCCGCCATCTGTGACCGGCTGGAGCGGGGAATCCGAAAGCGCGCCGCTTTCCGGACAGGAACAGACGGGAATGCGCGGCAGGCGGAAGGGGAGCATGTGGAACTGACCTTTACCACTCACGCCTCCATCACCGCCCGCCCCTTTTTTGAAAAGAGGGGATACGTGGTGAAGAAGGAGCAGCAGGTGGAACGTCACGGAATCCTGCTCACCAACTTTGTGATGGAACGGACGGAAGTCCTGGAGCTTCTTCGTTTGACCAAAGAAAAGGAGAATGAACTGGAAGCCTGTGCGCAAATTCTGATGAAAAGCTTCGCCCATGCCTGGAACACGAAAGAAGAAGCGGAAGAAACCCTCCGGGAGACGCTGGAATCAGGAATCCTGGTCGCCATACGCAGAGAGAAAAAAGTGGCAGGATTTGTGGGAGCTCATCCGGAATATCCCTTCGGCTGGGAGCTGCATCCTCTGGCCGTTGCGCCGGGAATGCGGGGAATGGGGCTGGGAAGCCTGCTCACCGCCCGGATCGAAAGGGAGGTAATGAGGGCCGGAGTGCTGGTCATGTATTTGGGAACGGACGATGAGGACGGGGCCACCAGCCTTTCGGAAGGGGATCTGTTTGAAAATACCCTGGAAAAAATCAGGGAAATCAAAAACTACAGCGGCCATCCCTATGAATTTTATCAGAAATGTGGATATCAGATCGTCGGCGTGCTTCCGGATGTGAACGGGCCGGGAAAACCTGATATTTTCATGGCGAAGCGGCTGACGGAAGAGTGAAAAATAAACCGGATGGCTGATTTTTTACCCGGCAGTTTTGTGACGCTTCAGCGAGGAGGAAAAAAATTGAAAGCAGTGGTATATGAAGGAAACGGAAAACTGGCGCTGGAAGAAAGGCCTGTTCCGAAGCTGCAGGAGGCGACGGACGCCATCATCCGGGTGACGCTGACCACCATCTGTTCCAGCGACATCCACATCAAACACGGCGCCGTACCGAGGGCGGTGCCAGGAACCATCCTGGGCCATGAGTTTGTCGGTGTGGTAGAAGAGACCGGAGAAGCGGTCAGACGCTTCCGGAAGGGAGACCGGGTTGCGGTGAATGTGGAAACCTTTTGTGGAGAATGCTTTTTCTGCAAAAGGGGTTATGTGAATAACTGCACCGATCCCCATGGCGGATGGGCGATGGGCTGCAGAATCGACGGAGGACAGGCGGAATACGTGCGCGTGCCCTTTGCAGACAACGGCCTGACCGCAATTCCGGATGAGGTATCGGACGAAGCGGCGCTTTTTACCGGAGATCTGCTCTCCACAGGCTACTGGGGCGCTTCTCTTGCGGAAATCCGGCCGGGGGATACGGCGGCGGTGATTGGAGCCGGGCCTACGGGCCTTTGCTGCATGATGTGCGCCAGACTGTACCAGCCTTCGCGCATCATCGCCATCGACGTGGACGACAGCCGACTGGAGCTTGCCAGAAAGCAGAACCTGGCGGATGTCACGCTCAATCCCCTGCGTGACGATGTGGAGAAGGAAGTTCGCCGCCTGACGGAAGGACGCGGGGCGGACGCTGTTCTGGAAGCTGCGGGCGGAAGGGATACCTTCCAGATGGCATGGAAGATCGCCCGGCCTAATGCGGTGGCCGCCATCATCGCCATGTATGAGGAGCCGCAGACCCTGCCCCTTCCGGACATGTACGGAAAGAATCTGATCTTCAAAACGGGAGGCGTGGACGCCGCTGACTGCGGCAGGATCATGGATCTGATCGCGCAGGGAAAGCTGGACGCGCGCTGCCTGATCACCCACAGAACCACCCTGGATCGTATCATGGAGGCCTATGACGTGTTTGAAAACAAACGGGATCATGTGATTAAGGTTGCGGTGCGGGTAAACTGAGAAAGGCGGTCTCTGTTTCCTCCGCCTTCCTCAGGCAATCCGCAGTGGCCCCCGTTCCCCGCTCCAGAAGCTCCCTCGGCGTGCCGGAAAAGATCACCTCGCCGCCCTGCTGTCCGCCTTTCGGTCCAAGGTCCAGAACGTAGTCACAGGCCCGGATGAGCTGCTGGTTGTGTTCCACCACAATGACCGTGTTTCCGGCATCCACCAGCCGGTCCAGCAGGATGAGAAAATGCGCCACATCCTTCGGATGCAGCCCTCTGGTGGGCTCGTCCAGCAGATACAGGCTGCGCCCGGAGGGAGCCTTCAGGAGTTCTCTCGCCAGCTTCAGGCGCTGGCATTCCCCTTCCGAAAGAGTGGTAAGGGACTGGCCCAGCGTAAGATAATCCAGCCCCACGTCTTTAAGCAGCCGGAGAATGCGCAGAACGGAGCGGGTGAAAGCGCATGCCGGCGCGGAAGATTCAGGCGTGGAAGCTTCAAACAGGGAAAGCGCTTCGTCTACGGACAGATCCAGCATATCCGAGATGGAAAGACCCTGAAAACGGACGGCGAGGACGTGATCCTGAAAACGTCTGCCCTGGCAGGCAGGACAGGGCACTTCGCTGTCGGCGAAGAACACGAGATGATTGCGCACGGTGCCCATTCCCTCGCAGACCTCGCATCTGCCGCCGGGCCTGTTGAAGGAAAAGGCGCCGGCATCGATCCGGGGAAGCTTGATCCGGGAAGGAACAGAGCCGCCGGTTTCGCTCTCGGAGGGGACTTCTCCATATTCCGCAAACAGCTTCCGGATCGGGGTATACAGATCCGTATAGGTGGCCACGTTGGAGCGCTTCATGCGGTGGGCGGAAGCCTGTCTGACGGAAACGATGCGGGAAAAGGATTCGCAGCCCCGGACGATATTTTCTCCGCTGCCCTGTCTTTTGCCTTCGGCCAGAACGGAGAAAACCAGCATGGATTTGCCGGAGCCGGAGGGGCCGGTGACCACGCTCAGACAGCCGGTGGGAAAGTCCGCGTCCAGGTTTTTCAGGTTGTGAAGGCATGCGTTACGGATCCGGATCCGTCCGCCGTCCCCGCGCCGAAAGACCGTTTTCATGGGATGTGCGGCGCGCATCACATCCGGGTCATGCTCAATGACAAGAACGGTGTTCCCCAGGTCGCGCAGGCGGCGCAGGAGCGAGATCAGCCCCTCCGTATCCTTCGGATGCAGTCCAGCTGTGGGCTCATCCAGAATATAGATCATGCCGGTCAGCTCCGAAGCCAGGGCGGCAGAAAGCTTCAGCCGCTGCAGTTCTCCGCCGGAAAGGGTGGGAACGGCACGGCTGCAGGTCAGATAGCCAAGCCCCAATCTGCGGATGCGTTCCAGCTTGGTGGAAAGATCCGTCAGGTAGTTCTGCACCAGCTTTCTGTGGGCGGCAGGCAGAGAACCGGTCAGAGCGTCGATCCAGTCCGCAAGGGCATCCAGAGAAAACTCGTTGAGCTGAGGCAGTCTGGAACCGTTTACCGTGATTTCTCTGCTTTCCTGCTTCAGCCGTTCCCCGCCGCAGGCCGGACAGGGGGAGGGCTGAAAATAGGCTTCCAGTTCGCCCCGTTTTTCACCCCGGTTGTTCAGCCTGCGAAAGAGAACCGCTTCCAGTCCCTCAAACCGTCCGCCGGATACGGTCCGCGGCGGCTTTTTTTCCGGAAAGGCCCGGATGATTTCCGCTCCTGCGACACCCTCATACAGAAGGGCCTTCTGCAGCGGATCAAACCGAAGGACAGGGAGGCCGGACGGGACGGCAAGGCCGTAATACCTGCAGGCGGCATAAAAGGCCTCGGTCTGGTATTCGCCGTATTTTGCCTCCCAGAAGCGGACAGCCCCGTCTTCCAGGGACCGGGTCTCGTCAACGGCTGCAGCCCGGTTGAGGGACAGAATCTCCCCCATTCCTTCGCAGACCGGACAGGCCCCTTCCTTCGTATTGAAAGAAAAATCGGTGGCGGTGAGCTTTTTCATTTTCTGTCCGCATTCCCTGCAGTACTGGTAGACCGAAAATTCTTTCCCTGCATGGCCGGGACGGGGAGAAGAAACCACTTCCTCCCTGCAGTCCGCCGCAGAAATCGGCTTCCCGCAGTGGGGACAGATGCGCACACCCAGCTTCTCATAGAGCATCCGAAGCCCGGTATAGAGATCCGTTACCGTGCCCACCGTGGAGCGGGGATTGCGGTTCTGGTCGGTCTGGGTGATCACGACGGCGGGAGAGGCGTTCTGCACGCGCTCCACCGCAGGCCTGGCGATTCCCTGGAAGGACATGGCTTCCAGATACTGCCTCTGACATTCCATGTACAGAACGTCGATTAAGAGCGTGGATTTGCCGGAACCGGACAACCCGGTGAATACGGTCAGGCTGCCCCGGGGAATGTCCAGAGAGATATGTCTTAAGTTCTTTTCGGATGCGTTCCGGATGGAGATGGGGTTCATGGATGGCTCCTTTTGTGGATTTTTTGTGGCGGGGCAGCGGAGACCATATCAGAAGAGCTGCTTCACTTCACAATCCTTTTGATAGAAGCAGATTCCATAGGCCAGCACCTCTCTGTAGCCCTCTTCCTGCAGTCCTTCTCTGTAGCGCCGGTCCCTGATTTGAGACAGTGCCGTATCGCAGAGGGAATCCATATCCCGGTAGCTGCGTGCTGTTTTCAACTCAAGAAGGATGGCCCGGCCCTTCAGCCCCGGCGTTTTCAGAATGAGATCGGGCCTTCCCGTACCGGACTCCCGATTGGACAGAATGCAGTAACCCGGCATGTTTTGCAGGACTCCGGTCAGAAAACCGTGATAATAGTTTTCCGCATAGTCATAAAAGCTGATAGATTCCTGGAGCAGCCGGGAGAGTTCTTCCGATATTTTTTCGGTATCTCCGTTTTCCAGTGCGTGAAACAGGGGACGGAGATCCTGCTTTTTCAGATTCGAGGAAAACCAGCCGGTCACAGTGCTCTTATAAATGTGCAGCACCTCCTTATTGGGAATGGCAAGGCTGCAATACTGCGTATCCCAGTCAAGACGGCGCTGGACCTGCTTCAGATAGCCGGTAAAAAGCAGAAAATTCCACAGATTATCCTGGCTTTCATGAATATCCTCATAGGTAATTTCTTCATGAACCGGTTTTTCGATGGTGGAACCGGTAATCAGAAGCTCAATTTCTTCCCGGACATTCAGGTCCGACTGTTCGATGAGTTCACGGACAATCTGATTGCTGCTGGTATTGGACCAGTAAGGCGCGGGCAGTGCCTGCGGATTGGCGGTCAGCGCATCCACATAATTCAGGACGCTCCATGGGTTGAAGACCTCTTTATTTCCGAAAAGATATCCGTCATACCAGTCACGGATGACAGGAAAGGCTGTGCTTCGGCCATAATCTGCAGCCATCCGTTCTACTTCCGCGGGGGTAAAACCGAAATATTCTCCGTAATTTTCACTGAGGATGGAATTCACTTTTAAATTATTCAGCCCGGTGAAAATGGATTCCTTTGTAATACGCAGGCAGCCGGTGATGACCGCAAAGTGCAGGGAAGGATTTGATTTCAGGGCGGATTCAAACAGAGAACGGATAAAAGCAGTCATTTCCTGATAGAATCCGGCGAAATAAGCATTTTCCAGAGGAACATCATATTCATCGATCAAAATCACGGCAGGCTGTCCATAATGCTGGTGAAGCATTCTGGAAAGGAAGAAAAGGGCAGTATAATAGTCCTGGTCCGTTCCGCGGCGTTCTGTCAGGCGCTGGAAACGGAGCCTGTCAGCCTCTATTGGAATTTCGGGCAGAATTTCCATATGTCTTTGATATTCATCCTCAAGAGCGGATTTCAGGGATCCGTAAGCCAGTTCCCAGGCAGGCTGTTTCGCGGATTTCAGGGAAAGCTGTATTACCGGATAACGGTTCATCTGTGAGAGAAAGGCGTCGCCTGCCTGCATGATCTGGAGGCCGCAAAAAAGCCTGCGTCGGTCCGCGTTTTTCTCTTCCGTTCCCGCATCTTCGAAAAAATACCGGAGCATGCTCAGATTCAGTGATTTTCCAAAACGGCGTGGCCGGGTGAAAAGGTTTACCTCCCCTTTCTTTTCAAGCAGTTCACTGATAAGCAGGGTTTTATCTACATAATAATATCCTTTGGAAATTAACTTTTCGAAATCATCAATGCCAATGGGGAGCGGTTTGTAAGCCATCGTGTTCTCCTTTCCATGAACCTGATCCGGAAAGCCGGTGTGAGCGGACGAATCTCCGGAGTCATCTGATTGCGCGCCGCGCAATCATTATACCAGATTACAGGAGGGGTTTCCAGAGAGGCATCACGAATATTTGTGACGCTTGTCGCAGAACAGGAGATCCCACGCTCCTGCGGTCTTTTTCTTTCGGAAGGAGTGTGCTATACTTCCTTTTATAGGCGGTTCGAAACCTCATATTTTATTCATTGATGGGAGGGTCTCATGATGAAACGTATTCCTCTTGGGAAAAGCGGTATTCTGGTGCCTTCGGTTGCGGTAGGATGTAGGCGAGTCTGCGATGTAGAGGAGAAGCAGGCAGAGGCGCTGCTGGATACCGCGCTGGAACTGGGCTGCAACTTTTTTGATCATGCGGATATCTATGGGCAGGGCGCCTGCGAGAGCCGTTTCGCCCAGGCGATCCACATGTCCCCTTCCGTGAGGGAAAAAATCATTCTTCAATCCAAGTGCGGCATTGGGCCGGGCAGGATGTACGACAGCTCCAAAGAGCATATCCTGTCTTCTGTGGACGGGATTTTAGGACGGCTTCAGACCGAATATCTGGATGTGCTTCTGCTGCACCGGCCGGATGCGCTGGTGGAACCGGAGGAGGTGGCGGAAGCGTTCGACATTCTGCATCGTTCCGGCAAGGTGCGTTTCTTTGGCGTATCCAATCACCGTTCGTCCCAGATCCGTCTTTTGCAGAAATATGTGGAGCAGCCGCTGGTAGCGGATCAGCTGCAGTTCTCCATTGTCAATTCTTCCATGGTTCAGAACGGAACAACGGATACCGCTGTGGCGGCCGCATGGATCCTGCGCCATCCGGCGAAGATGCAGCTGGTGGCCGGAACGACGAAGCCTTCCCGGCTGAAAGAGATCTGCCAGGCTGCGGATCTGACGCTTACCAGGGAAGAGTGGTATCGCCTGTATCTGGCGGCAGGTCACATGCTTCCTTAAAAAAGCCTTTTCAACGAAAACAGGACGGATAAAACAGTACCGCCGCATCGGCAGATGAATGCCGGCGCGGCGGTACTGTTTTGTCCGTTTTTATTTGAAAATGGAATACAGCCGAAGGCTGATTTCCCGTATGCCTTACATGCGCTTCGTAATCAGCTTTGCAGCCTCGCCGCCCAGCATCGGAAGGAAGGCGAGCACAAGCGCCATGATAATCTCGTCAAAAGAGAGGGCCACGGTGCTGAATACCGGGTTCAGGAAAGGCACGTAGATGCTGGCGATCATGAACAGCATGGATACCAGCACGCACTTGTTCAGGTAGCTGTTTTCAAAGACCTTCATCTTAAAGATGGAGGTGGATTCGGAACGTGCGGAGTAAGCGCGCAGCAGCTCGCCCAGAACCAGGGTGAGGAAGCAGGCGGTTCTCGCAACCTCCAGAGAGTCATGAACAAGCAGTCCATAGACGAAGGAACCGAGGGTGCCGAGCGCCAGCGCGATACTCTGGATCAGAACGGCCACGGTCATCTTCTTATCCACAATGGGTTCGGAAGGATCGCGGGGCTTGCGGTTCATGGTACCGGGCTCTTCCTTTTCCATACCAAGCGCGAAGGCCGGGAAGGCGTCCGTGATCAGGTTAATGGAAAGCAGCTGGATTGCCACCAGAGGCGTGGGCAGATTGGTGAGCATGGCCAGGAAAATAACCAGGATCTCACCGATGTTACAGGAGAGCAGGAAGCCTACCACCTTACGGATGTTGGCGTAAATGGTACGGCCCTCCGCAACGGCGCGCACGATGCTCGCGAAGTTGTCGTCGGTCAGGATCATGTCCGCCGCTTCCTTGGATACGTCGGTTCCGGTGATACCCATTGCCACACCGATGTCGGCATGCTTCAGGGAAGGAGCGTCGTTGACGCCGTCGCCGGTCATGGCAGCGATGTTGCCGTTTGCGCGGACAGCGTCCACCAGGCGAACCTTATGCTCCGGAGATACGCGGGCGAAAACATTGGTGGTTTTCACACATTCACGAAGCTGTTCGTCAGTCATTTCATTGATCTCACGGCCTTCCACCGTTCTGTCGGTTTCGATGCCGAGCTGGGCGCCGATGGCGCTTGCGGTGATCTTGTGGTCTCCGGTGATCATTTTCACCTGGATGCCGGCGGTCTTGCAGACGTCGATGGCCTCCTTCGCTTCTTCACGGGGCGGGTCGATCATGCCGACCAGGCCGACGAAGATCAGGTCGTTTTCAGATTCCGGTGAAGGATCCGCCTTGTCCATGAGACGGTAAGCAACACCGATCACGCGCAGAGCGGACTGGGCCATATCCTGGTTGACGCCCAGGATTTCTTCCCGCTTCGCGTCCGTAAGAGGATTAACGGTTCCGTTTTCTTCGATTCTCGTACAACGGCGGAGCAGCTCGTCCGGAGCGCCCTTGGTGTACATGGTGATGGAATCGCCGATTTTATGGAAGGTGGACATGAGCTTTCTGTCCGAATCAAAGGGAATCTCCTGTACACGGGGATACTTGGCTTCCCATTCGGCTTTCTTCATGCCGTGCTTGTAGGCAAGAACCACCATGGCCGCTTCCGTAGGATCGCCAACGATGGTCTGTTTGTCGGGATCATAGGTGGCGTCGTTGCACAGCAGCGCGCCTTCAATCAGACGGTCCGGATAGGAAGCGGGCGTGCTGCCGGCCTCGTCGGTGATCTCACCCTCCGGGCTGTAGCCTGTTCCGCTTACATTATAATGGCCGGAAGCGTCATACATTTTCTGGATGGTCATCTTGTTCTGGGTCAGCGTTCCGGTCTTATCCGAACAGATAACCGTGGTGCTTCCCAGCGTTTCCACCGCGCTTAAGCGCTTGATGATGGCATTACACTTGACCATCTTCTGCATGCCCATGGCGAGTACCACCGTAACGACGACGGTCAGGCCTTCCGGAATGGCGGCGACGGCCAGGGAAACGGAGGTCATGAAGATATCGAACAGCTCCATGCCGTGAAGCAGGCCGAGCAGGAAAATGACTACGCAGATGGCGAGGCATACGATACCGAGCACCTTTCCCAGGCTGTCCAGCTTTTTCTGGAGCGGGGTGGATTCGTCGGGCGTATCGTTAAGCATGCCGGCGATATTTCCCATCTGGGTCTGCATGCCGGTTTCCGTGATGATACCGCGTCCGCGGCCATAGGTGATAACCGTTCCCATGTAGCCGCAGTTGATGCGGTCGCCCAGGCTGGCGTCTTCTGCAAGAACAGCGGAAGCGTCCTTTTCCACGGGAACGGATTCTCCCGTGAGAGCGGCTTCGTCAATTTTCAGGTTGACGGATTCAATCAGCCGCAGGTCGGCGGGAACATAATCGCCTGCTTCCAGGATGGCAACATCTCCGGGCACCACGTCGGAGGAAGGAACCTCTATGATCTGTCCGCCGCGCAGAACCTTTGCGTGAGGGCTCGCCATTTCCTTTAACGCCTTCAGCGCGTTGCTCGCCTTGTTTTCCTGATAAACGCCCAAGAAGGTGTTCAGGACGACGATGGCAAGGATGATGACGCCCTCCAGCGCCTCTCCCAGGAAAATGGAAATCACGGCGGCGATCATCAGGATGATCACCAGGAAATCCTTAAGCTGCTCCAGGATCATCTGGATCAGGGATTTCTCTTTCCCTCCCTCCAGACGGTTGTGTCCGTATTTTTCAATACGTTTTTCGGCCTCTTCCTTAGTCAGACCGCAGGATACGTCCACCTGAAGCTCTTTGGCCGCATCTGACGGAGACTGGCTGAAAAATGGTTTCATACAGTTTTACCTCATTCCTTTCTTATGTTCTTTCCAGCTTTGGCTGGTTTTTTAGAGTGTAAAAAACCTGCAGGAGAAAACCCCACATGAATATTATTATATCAGATTGTCCGCAGGTTATAAATCATATAATTGAAAAATGTAGAAAATCTTTTCAAACGCTTCTTTTTGTTGTATTGTGAAAAGAAAGGAACAGTCCGGCAGCATCCAACCCGGACGGGAAAGGGAAATCAGAAAAGATGGAGCAGTTAAAAGCAATCGCGCATATCCGCACGGATTTTCCGGAAAAGTTCGGAATTCCCAGACAGAGCGGCCTGGTGGAAGAGCTGGAAGGAAAAGTAGTGTTTGAGCCTGAATTCCGGCATCCGGATGCGGTCCGGGGGCTGGAACAGTTCAGCCACATCTGGATTCTCTGGCAGTTTTCTGAGAATGAACGGGCGGGCTGGTCCGTTACAGTGCGGCCGCCGCGGCTGGGGGGAAACACAAGGATGGGGGTGTTCGCCACCCGTTCGCCTTTCCGTCCGAACGGCATCGGCCTTTCCTGCGTGCGGCTGAAGCGTGTGGAACTGACGGAGAAGGAGGGACCGGTTTTGACCGTGCTGGGGGCGGATCTGATGAACAATACGCCGATTCTTGACATTAAGCCCTACATCCCGTTGACGGACTGTCATCCGGATGCCTCGGAGGGCTATACGAAGGAAACCAGAAAACATGCGCTTCAGGTGGAATTCCCCGAGGCGCTGCTTGCGCGGTATCCGGAGGAAAAGAGAAAGGCCGCAGAGGCGGTGCTCGCTCAGGATCCAAGGCCCGGCTACAGCAGTGATCCGGAGCGGATCTACGGTGTGACCTTTGCCGGATACGACATCAAATTCCGGGTGAAGGACGGGGTGCTTACGGTCTGCGGGCTGGAAGAGGTGCTCTGAATACGGAGAGTGGTGCACAAACGGCGTTTGGACCGAAGAATGGAGGCGCACACTTTTTTATAAAATGCCGCTGATGCGGCGAAAGGAGAGAAAATGGAATACCGATACTGCGAGGATCGCAGCTGGGAGGACTTTTCCAGCGGGCGGGTGCTCCGCGGCGCAGGCGGGGCTCCGAATTTTCCGGTCCGTCTGGGATGCGAGCTGTACCGCAGGGCGCTTTCCCATTGTGAAAAAAAGGAAAAGATCCGGTTGTACGACTGCTGCTGCGGAGGCGGCTATCTGCTGACGGTTCTGGGGCTTCTGAATCAGGGAACCATTTCCCGCATTTACGCAAGCGATATCGATGAGAGGGTGCTGGAAACGGCCAGAAAGAATCTTTCCCTGCTGAGCCGGGAGGGTATGGAGAAACGGATGGAAGAACTCCGGCAGCTTTTGTCTCTCTATGGGAAGCCCTCCCACGAACAGGCTGTGGCGAGCGCGGAGCGCCTTGCCGGGCTTCTGGAGCGGGAAATTCCCTGCACCGTGTTTCAGGCGGATGCGGGAAGACCGTTGAATCCCGGAGAAGAGATCGATATCCTGATCACAGATGTTCCTTATGGAGAACTGACGGCGTGGGAAAGCCAGGAGAAAACGCCGGGTGAAGAGGCCCGGACGGAACAGGACGGAAAAGAGCCGGACGGCCTGAATCGTCTGATCCGGAATCTGACCGGGTGTTTCGGGGAGAAAACCCTGTTTGTCATCGTCACAGATAAGGGGCAGAAGCTGCGGATGGACGGGCTTACGGTTCTGGAAAAGGGAAATGTGGGGAAACGGAGATTTTATATCTTCCGAAAAAAGACGGCATGAGCTGTTCTTTATACAAATGCCGTTTCAGCGGCATCAGATGAAGGAGGTTGTCATGGACAAAAGGACGAGGGTACTGAATGCGATGAACAAAAAAGAAGTGGACCATGTGCCGGTGGGCTTCTGGTTTCATTTCAGCGGGGAGGAGGCGGCGGGGGACGCCTGCGTACAGGCCCATCTGAACTACTACAGGGAGACGGACCTGGATTTTCTGAAGGTTATGTGCGACGGCTATTTTGCCTGGCCGCTTCCGGAAATCCGGGAGGCGGAGGACTGGAACCGGGTGGAGCCGCTTTCGGCGGATCATCCCTTTATCCGGGAGCAGGTGGAACGGGCGGCGGCCATCGTCCGGGAAATCGGAAAGGAACGCTGTGTCTTTTATAACGTGTTTGCTCCTTTCTCTTCGTTCCGCTTTGGAAGCGAGGCGGCAGGCCTTCCGGATGCGGTGGTGATGGAGCATGTGAGAAAGGACAGAAACGCCGTCATGCGTGCTCTGGATGCCATCGGGCAGACCAATGCGCTTCTTTCCGAGCTTCTCATTACGGAGGCCGGCTGCGACGGAATCTATTACTGTGTACAGAATGGGGAATATGACCGCTTCCTGCCGGAAGAATACCGAAAAATTGTGCGGCCCTCCGATCTGTATGTGCTGGAGCATGCCAACCGTTTTTCTGAAAACAATATCCTGCACATGTGCGGCTGGGCGGGGGCGAGAAACCGCCTGGAACTGTGGAAGGATTATCCGGCGAAGGTGATGAACTGGGCGGTGTTCGTGGAAGGCCTGAGTCTGGAGGAGGGCCGGTTTTTCTTCGGCGGGAAAACGGTGCTGGGCGGCTTTGAGACCCACTGGGACGGAAAGATCCAGCAGGGCGTGCTGTATCACGGCACCAAGGAGGAACTGCAGGACTATACGAGAAACCTGATTCTGAACTACGGAAAGACCGGTCTGATGCTGGGCGGGGATTGTACCGTGGATGCGAAGATCGACCGGGAGCGGCTCCGCTGGGTGGCGGAGGCGGCCAGAAGCCTGTGAATGTATCGGAGAAGGAGAGATGTACCATGGATGCGACCTTGTGGAATGTAGGAAGTATTTTTCTGGCGCTGGCCGCCTGGATTTTTCCGGTGGCGGGACTATTCAGAAGTTTGAAAAGAAAAGATTCAGGGGAACTGCTCTGGGCGGTAGCCAGCTTCGCTGCGTGCGGCGTGTCGCTATGCATGCAGCTGTATTATCAGGAGCATCTCGTGTCGATTGGGGACTGGTCGGCGCTTTCGGACACGGCGGATACGGCAGCGGCGCTTGGCAGAAATATGATCCTTTTCACTCTGGCGGCGAATCTGCTTCTGATCTGGAGGATTTTCAGAAAGGATAAAGGAGATAGAAGAAAAGCATGAAAACAACAGCAGTTTATTTTTCCCCTACAGGAAATACGAAAAAGAGCGTGGATGCCATGGCGCGTGCGCTGGATGCGGATTATCAGGCGGTGGACCTGACGGTAGCGCGGGGAGAGGACGGGCAGGAATTTTCCGTACAGATGCAGTTTTCCGGAGAAGACTTCGTGATCTTCGGCATGCCCGTTTACGGCGGAAGGCTTCCGGCTCTGGCGGCAGAGCGGCTGTCCGGCATCCGCGGGGAGCAGACGCCCTGTGTGCTTGTGGTCACCTATGGAAACCGCCACTATGACGACGCTCTGGTGGAGCTTCAGGATCTCTGCGAAGCGCAGGGCTTTGTGGTGAAGGGAGCGGCGGCGCTGGTGGGCCGGCATACCTACGGGGAGATTCAGGTGGGAAGGCCCGACGAAGCCGATCTGGAGGCGGACGCGGCATTCGTCAGAAAAGCCGTTTTGGGAGACGGCCTTCACGCGACGATTCCCGGCAGCCGCCCATGGAAAAGGGCCAGTTCGCGCCGCTTACCTCCGATGCCTGTACGGGCTGCGGACTCTGCCGGAAACGCTGTCCGGCGGGAGCCATCGGACCGGATTTTCAGGTGGACGCGGATCGGTGCATTTCCTGCTTCCGTTGTATCCGCATCTGTCCGGCAGGAGCCAAGAACATGGACACGGAGGGCTACCGGAGCTTTGCGCAGATGTTTACGCAGAAGCTGGCGGAAAGGCGGGAGAACGAATATTTTCTGTAGGCCTTAATAGGTATCCCATGCTCCGGTTCTTCGTTCCCGTCTCATGCAGAGCCCGAAAACAGCGTTTCCCAAAAGGCACCAGGCCAGATTGATAAGAAGGTATCCGGCCCAGGCGCCAGCGGAGGCGTACCCGTACAGATAGAGACGGCGGGCGATGTCTATGCCGGAGCAGAAGGGGATCAGAAACAGGGGATCCGGAGCGGTGGGAGTAAGCGTATTGGTGACAAAGAGCAGGGCGGTCTGGATCAGAAAGATCAGGCTGCCCGTTTTTTTCGCGCGCAGAGAGACGGCGCCCGCGATTAGTCCCATGCCGTACATGCCGGCCAGACATGGCAGAAAGAGGAGGAGGGAGAAAAAAAGGAAGCCGCCATCCGCCGGGGAAGAGCCTGTGAGCAGGGCTGCCGCTGCAAGCAGAACTCCGTATACCAGAAAATGCAGGAGGGTGCTGGCCAGCAGACGGCAGAACAGCAGAAGGGTGAGAGGATACCGGCTCTGCAGCCGCATTTCAAAGATGCCGCGTTCCATTTCCCCCTGCAGCGTGCCTGTGCAGTATCCCAAAGCAGCGGAGCTGTTTCCCCAGAAAAGATAACCGATCAGAAGCAGCATGATGCCCTGCGTGGCATCAGCCCGGTAAAAGGAGGTCAGGCTGGAGCCCGAGCCCAGAAAGAAGGCGGCGAGAAAAGAACCTACGAAAATAGCGGCGTCCGAAAGAAGACTGGTCCGGTATTGCAGGCTTTCCTTCAGATCCAGCCTGACTTCCTGGAATACGGCATTTAAGAATCCCTTCATTGCTCCATTCTCCCTTCTTCTGTCAGCCTTTCATATGCAGCCTGCAGGCTTTCCCGGTCCATGGTTCCGTCGTTGTGAAAGACGTCCTTTCCATTCCGCAGGAACAGATACCTGTCTGCCAGCCCCTCAAACAGCAGCAGGTCATGGGAGGAGATGAGAAAGGTGACGCCTTCCCTGCGGGCCGTCTGCAGGATGGTACGCTTCAGCTCGCCTCTGGCGTCCAGATCCAGACCGCCTTCAGGTTCATCCATGAGGATCAGTCTGGCTCCGGCGCACAGCCCGCACAGCAGCGAAGCTTTCTTCTTCTGTCCAAGGGACAGGGTTTCCACCCGACGGTCCAGAAGAGCTTCGCAGTGCAGGAAAGAGGCGTACCGCGTAAGAAGCGCTTCCGTCTCTTCTGCGCTTCTCCCTTTCAAAGCGGAGAAATACAGGACATTGTCCCGGACCGTATTCTTATACCGGAGTCCCCGTTCTCCGGCGGGAATATAGACCACATTTTCCCGGCTCCAGGCAGGAAAGGAAGCCTCCTGCTCTGCGCAGTTCTCCTTTTTCCGCCCCTCCCCTTTCCGAAAAATGCGTCCGCCGGAAGGAACCAGAATCCCGGCAAGCAGCTTGAGCAGAGTGGTTTTCCCGGAGCCGTTGGGACCGATGAGGCCATAGATCAGGCCGCGCTCCAGCTCGATTTCTCCGGAAAAGCCAGACAGAGCCGGCTGCTTCCGGTAGGAACGGCACAGACCTTCCATGCGCAGCAGATACCCGCCGGATTCTCCTGTCATTTCCGCTCCCCCTCCTTCCTCCGCTTTTCAAGCTGGTGCAGGCGGCCATACAGCGCCTTCTGAACGGCAGGAGCGATGGGCCAGTAGATGAGCCAGCTGATTGCCCAGATGCCCAGGTAGAAGCTGATGAGAAAATAAACGCAGAACACCAGCGGCCAGTAGGAGGAGAGGATTCCCCGCAGAATGCCCTCCTCCCGCAGCCGGCTTCCGGCCTTTTCGATCCGATCCTCTTCCTTTAAAAGCAGCGCGTAGACCTTTTTCTGGGCGTGTGCCGTCAGAAAGAGATAGAGCGCGATGGCAAGAAAGAGAAGCAGGAAAAAGGAACTGGTATACAGCTTATACTGATATTGAGAAAAGGCATCCGCCGTTCTGTCGGTGGAAAGCGGGACGAGCACGAACGACAGAGGAGAAAAGAGTGCCAGCAGGATGCCGATTGCCAGCATGACCGCATACTGCGGGGCAAATTCCTCGCGCTGCCTGCAGATATGGTCTCTGAGGGAAGGCGCGATGATGAGAGGAGCCTCCTTCAGAGGCCGGTACTGCACGGACAGAGAGCCCGCGTAGATAGTAAGAATCAGCCCCAGAATCAGGCAGACAGCAAGAGGAAGAATCATGAGAAGCAGTCCGCCTGTTCTGGTACCGGGGTTCTGCAGCAGCCCGCCGGACAGAAGCAGTCCTCTGACCAGAAACAGAAAGGCCGGGCCGAGCAGAAACAGGCTGATTCCAAACGCCATGATCCGTGAGATCCGGATTTTGTCCCGGATGATCTGATCGGCCTGCTCCTGATCCAGATAGATGGCCTGAGAGCCGGTTCCGCAGGAGCCGCTGTCCTCGAATTTCTCTGAAGAAAAAAGGGAGCCGTCCTGACCGGAACGGGCGGATTCCCGGCCTTCCTGTGAGCCGATGGAGCCTTCGGGAGCCTGAAGATCCAGTTCGGCCAGCAGCTCATCGATATTTCCAAATTCGGAAATGACGATACCCACCGCCTCGTTTTCCGATTTCCCCTCGCTCTTCAGTTCTTCGTACTTATCCTCCATGGTGCGGAGCATGTCGTTCTCCAGACGGATGATCTGGGGAGTCTGAGGAAGACGTGCGAACATGTTTTCAAGATAGGTTCTGATCGTTTCCATAAGCAATCCTTTCCGCTTCCCCCCTGGAAGCTTAGCCTGATCTGTTTTGTCTGATAAAACCTCACTGTGAAAAGATTGAAAAATAAGCCCGATGGCTTATTTTTCAATCGGCAGTTTTGCGCGAAGCACAAAACTGCTGTGATCGCAGAGGAGAAATCACCTGTGTGATTTCTCCTCGCGGCCTCAGCGTATCGCTTCGGCATGGAGGAAAAAACGGGCGCAGAAGAGCATCCGGGCCGTCAGCGACGGATGAAGTGCTCCACCACTTCTCTGGTAACGCGCCACTCCTCGCATTTTTCTTCATAATAGGCCCTTCCAGCCGGAGTGATCTGGTAGTAGGTCCTGCGCCTGCCCTCCGTCTCATCCCCGTAGAAGGATTCAATATAACCGTTCTTTTCCAGACGGGTGAAGGCGGAGTAGAGGGTGGTTTCCTTAATGACATATTTCTCATCGGTCAGGCGGCGGATCTGTTTTGAGATCTCATAGCCGTAGGAGGGCTGATCAAGGAGCAGAAACAGAATAAAAGTATCGTTGTAGCCGCGTATGACGTCGCTGCTGATCATGGGACCGGCCTCCTTTCCGGAAACGGCGGCGCCCGCATCAGAGGACAGGCCGCCGAAAACGAATTTACTACGACTGTCATACTACGTCTGTCGTAGTAAATTCAATATAGCAGATATTGCAGCGGGAGTCAACAGGGGATCATTAAAAATGTTAACGTGGCAGCATGCTGACTTTTTTCACATTTGTAATTATAATTGGGATTGGAAAATCATTTTCAGATTATATTTCAGGAGGAAACTGGTATGCAGAATATAAGGCAAATTATACTTCCATCCCCTCTTTTCCGGGATCCCATCCATGATTGTCCCACAGATCCCACCGTGATCTGGAGCGAGGAAGAAAAACAGTGGTATCTGTTTTATACCCAGAGAAGGGCGGACGCTCCGGCCATCGGTGTGTCCTGGGTGCATGGAACGAAAATCGGCGTCGCATCCAGCCTGGACGGAAGCAGATGGCTTTACCGCGGCACACTGGAAGGGCTGGATATCGAGAGGGGACACAACACCTTCTGGGCGCCGGAAATCATCCGGGCAGAAGGCGCTTACCATATGTATGTTTCCTATATTACAGGAATCCCCACGGACTGGAATTATCCCAGGCAGATGCTGCATTATACTTCCGGTAATCTCTGGGACTGGAAGTTTCTCGGCAGAGTGGACCTGGATTCAGAACGGGTGATCGACGCCTGCGTCTATGGGGTGGAGCCGGGGCTGTACAAAATGTGGTATAAGGATGAAAACAGAGAAAGCCGGACCTTCGCGGCTGTCAGCCGCGATCTGCACAGCTGGCAGGTGCTGGGAGCGGAAATCACGGACTGCGCCCAGGAGGGACCAAACGTATTTGAACTGGATGAAATCAGATGGATGATTTCAGACTACTGGAATGGTCTTGCGGTTTACCGTTCCGCGGATTTTACAAACTGGACGCGCTGCCCGGACATTCTCCGGGAATCAGGAACGCGGCCGATGGATGTGGGGTTTGCCCATCATGCGGATGTTCTGGTAAAGGATGGAAAGGCCTATATTTTTTACTTCTGCCATCCGTATGCGGATGAAGGAAAGGCGGAAGAGGACGGAAACGGCATTTCCACGGAAAGGGAGCGCAACATGGCTGTTGTGCAGGCGGCGCAGCTGAAGGTACAGAACGGAATCCTGATCTGTGACAGAAATGCGCCGGTGATATGGGAGAAGATGGAATAAAATCTTTCGGTCTTGTCTCGCTGAGAAAATGAAGCTACAATAGGGACGGTTGCAGAACCGATGTTTAGAAATTTCAGTATGGAGGAACGAGCGACGAATATGCAGATTGATAAACAGAAGCTGTTTGATATTGTAAAGGAAGGCGGGGCGCTGTTTCGTAACAGGGAAGAAGCGGCCCACATTACGGTAAAGGGTGTGTCGGATTATGTGACGCAGGTGGATTTTCATGTGCAGGAACTGATCCGGACGAGGCTCATGCGGGAATGGCCGCAGGTACAGTTCATGGGAGAGGAGAAGGATAACAGCGATATCGATTTTACGAAGGCCGTCTGGATTCTGGATCCGGTGGACGGAACGACAAACCTGATCCACGATTTCCGCCAGAGCGCGGTTTCCCTGGCCCTCTACGACGGCGGAGAGCCGGTCTGCGGCGTGGTCTATCAACCCTACACGGAGGAGCTTTTTTTCGCGGAAACGGGAAAGGGTGCCTTCCTGAACGGAAAGCCCATCCATGTGAGCGGCGCAAAGACCATGGGAGAATGCCTGATTTCCATCGGAACAGCGCCCTATGAGCATGAATATGCGGATCGGAATTTCGATCTGTTCAAACGGATCTTTCTGGACTGCCAGGATATCCGCAGGCTTGGTTCTGCGGCCATCGACCTGGCCTATGTGGCATGCGGCCGGATCGACGCCTTTTTTGAGATGAACCTGAAGCCCTGGGATTTTGCCGCTGGGCGCATTCTGGTACAGGAAGCGGGCGGAACGGTCACGGACTTTGCGGGAAACAGCCCTGATTTCAGAAAAAAGGGCAGCATCCTCGGAAGCAACGGGGCCATTGGAAAGCTGTTGGTGAAACAGTACATGAATATCTGAACTTCTCTTGACAGATGCCCCTGCCGTAGGCAAAATAAGAGCAGAAACACAAATGATGAATTCACAGAAGGGAACGCAGAAAATGAATCATAAAAGAAAGAAAAGAAATCTTTTTCTTCTGCTTTTGACGGCGGTACTTCTGTTTCAGCCTCTGACCGGCCTGACTGTCCGGGCGGAAGGAGGGCAGAATGGTGCGGCTTCACAAAGCGCTCAGGAAGCGGCGGATGCCGCCCAGGCGCAGGCAGACGCTCTGATGGCAGCTCATCTGGCCGCCTGGCAGCAGGCGCAGGTGGAATATGCCGCTCAGCTTGCCGCGTATCAGCAGGCTCTCGCGCAGCAGCAGGCAGAAGCCGCCGCCCAGGCTGTGGCCAGACAGCAGGCGCTGATGGAGCAGCAGGCCCAGACAGCCGCACAGCAGCAGGCTGCCGAAGAACCGGCTGTGGCTGTTCCGGTCACTTCGTTTGCCGGAAAAACGGTTTCCATTCTGGGAGACAGCATCTCCACCTATCAGGGGTGGATTCCGGAAGGCTATGCATGTTTTTATCCGGATCCGGACAATGATATTAAGGATGTGACGCAGACCTGGTGGATGCAGGTCATTCAGAACACGGGAATGCAGCTTCTGGTAAACGGTTCCTGGTCTGCCAGCGCAGTGTGCGGGGATTCCCGGGCGGAGAACTCCAGCGCGGGCTGCAGCAGCCGGAGAATTGTGGATCTGATGGGAAATACGGGAATGGTTCCGGACGTGATCCTGGTGTACATGGGAGCGAACGACTTTTTCAACTCGATTCCACTGGGAACCTTTTCCGGAACAGCCGTGCAGCGTACGGATCACTATATCTGGGATTTTACAGAAGGCTATGAACTGATGCTTCAGAAGCTTCAGGCGGTTTATCCCACTTCCCGGATTTACTGCATGACCCTGATCGAAGCGAATTCTTCCGATCATCCCAGAGTGAACGCGAATGGAAATACCATTGAGGATTATAATAGCAGGATAAAACAGATCGCGGCGGCTCATGGGATTTCGGTTATCGACGTGCATGACTGCGGGATGGAGGTTTATGAGCTGAGCCGGTTTACCAGCGATGGAACACATCCGAACCGGGAAGGTGCGGCACGGATGGCGGCCTATGTGACGAACGCTCTCCTCATGGGCGGCTGACGCAGGAAGAATCGGGTCTGTTTCGCAGCGCCCTGTTTTCATCGGGCTGCTGCAGTGCTTCAAACGGACGGGAGGAAGGTATGATTTCCTGGCTGGTATTGATTTTGATGGCGGTGTATTTTTATCATGGATACTTAAGCCGCAGGCTGGACAGGCGCAAGCTGTCCCACAGCTCCTATTATGACGTTGCCTACGGCGGAGAGAAAAAATGTGTCGATCAGGCGGCGGCCATTCTGAAGGACGTGGGCGGATACGGAAAGCTTATGCTTGACTGGCACTATCTTTGGGAGAACGGCCCGGCTTCGGCGGACGTGATCCTGCTTCATGAAACCGGCGTGTATGTGCTGGAAACAAAGGATTACGGAGGCTGGATCTCCGGAAATCCTGAGGACGAGTACTGGGTGCAGACGCTGGAAACAGGAAAATATACCTCCTGCCAGAATTATTTTTACAACCCTTTTCTGAAGCTTTCCGGATGCATCGAATGCATGAAAAAGGAGCTGCCGGACATGAAGTGGCTTCCCTACTACTCCCTCGCGGTGTTCGGAGGCGGCTGTGAACTGGAAAACGCCGGGCTGTCCGACGGCGAAAGGAAGATCATTTATCTGAAGCAGCTTTCCTATACTATGTACGGCATGATCCGCTCCTCCCGCAAATTTCTCTCCAGGCAGGTAATTGATGAAATCTACGATCGGCTGCAGGGCAGAGAAACAACGGAAACCGGTCTTGACAAAAGCCCGCGGCTTGATTATAGTAAAAACAGACCTGACGGCAGAAAAGCCGTTTCAGGATGATCGATAAAGATGAGGAAGAAGAGGAGTACGCATATCTCTTCACCAGAGAGGACGGCCCGCAGGCTGGAAGGCGGTCCGGGAGCAGGATGTGCGGAAGGTAGCTTTGGAGTCGGAAGGCAGAACAGAGCGGATGGCGCAGGCCGGAAGAAGACCGCTTTCAGTAAGCTTTCACGCTTCATCCCCGTTAAAGGATGAGACTCTGACAGGAGTTGCAACGAGGCCGGATTTTCGTAAGAATCCGGCGAACAAAGGTGGTACCGCGCGAACGCGCCCTTTGCCCTGGTAGGCAAAGGGCGTTTTCTAATGGAGGAAAACATGAGCAAAGAACTGGCAAAAACCTATGATCCTCATGGCATTGAGGAGAGACTGTATCAGAAATGGCTGGACAAAAAATATTTTCATGCAAAGGTGGACAGGAGCAGAAAGCCCTTCACCATTGTGATGCCCCCGCCGAACATCACGGGGCAGCTTCACATGGGGCATGCGCTGGACAACACCATGCAGGACATCCTGATCCGTTTTAAGCGGATGCAGGGCTACAATGCCCTCTGGCAGCCGGGAACGGACCACGCCAGCATCGCGACCGAGGTCAAGATCATCGAGACGCTGAAAAAAGAAGGCATCGACAAGCACGACCTGGGGCGGGAAAAATTCCTGGAGCGCGCCTGGGCGTGGAAGAAGGAGTACGGCGGAAGGATCACCAGCCAGTTAAAGAAGCTGGGCTCCTCCTGCGACTGGGACAGAGAGCGCTTCACCATGGACGAGGGCTGCAATAAGGCCGTTACGGAAGTGTTCTGCAAGATGCATGAAAAGGGCTGGATCTACAAGGGCAGCAGGATCGTCAACTGGTGTCCGGTCTGCAATACCTCCATTTCCGACGCGGAGGTGGTGTATGAGGAGCAGGCAGGCCATTTCTGGCACATCAAGTATCCGCTGGCGGATGAGAACGGACAGCCCAGCAAAACGGAATTCCTGGAGTTCGCCACCACCCGTCCGGAGACCATGCTGGGAGATACGGCAGTGGCCGTGAACCCGGAGGATGCGCGCTATAAGGATCTGGTGGGAAGAAAGGTGTTTTTGCCCTTCGTGAACCGGCAGATCCCCATCGTTGCGGATTCTTATGTAGACATGGAATTCGGGACCGGCGTGGTGAAGATCACCCCCGCCCACGACCCCAATGACTTCGAGGTGGGAAAACGGCACAACCTGCCCGAGATCAACATCATGAACGACGATGCCACCATCAATGAAAACGGCGGAAAGTTTGCCGGAATGGACCGTTACGAGGCCAGGAAGGCCATCGTGAAGGAGCTGGACGAGATGGGGCTTCTGGTGCGCATCGAGGACTATACCCACAACGTGGGAACCCATGACCGCTGCAAGACCACGGTGGAGCCGCTGATCAAAAAGCAGTGGTTCGTGAAGATGAGCGAGCTGATCAAGCCTGCCGTAGAAGGCGTGAAGAACGGGGACATCCGCCTGAT
Organism: uncultured Lachnospiraceae bacterium; assembly: GCA_900544445.1. Taxonomy (GTDB): domain Bacteria; phylum Bacillota; class Clostridia; order Lachnospirales; family Lachnospiraceae; genus Eisenbergiella; species Eisenbergiella intestinigallinarum. Next base: position 1,678 of record UQVK01000047.1, on the reverse strand, counting down.
TCCGGAGCGCATGGACAAGATTTATTTCAACTGGACGGACAACATCCGCGACTGGTGCATTTCCAGACAGCTCTGGTGGGGCCACAGGATCCCGGCCTATTACTGCGGCGAGTGCGGCGAGATCGTAGTCGCGAAGGAAATGCCGAAGGTATGCCCGAAATGCGGCTGCACCCATTTTACCCAGGATGAGGATACCCTGGACACCTGGTTTTCTTCCGCCCTCTGGCCCTTCTCCACGCTGGGCTGGCCGGACAAAACGGAGGATCTGGACTATTTTTATCCTACGGACGTGCTGGTGACGGGCTACGATATCATTTTCTTCTGGGTCATCCGCATGATCTTCTCCGGCTATGAGCAGATGGGAGAGAAGCCCTTCTCCACCGTATTGTTCCACGGCCTGGTGCGGGATTCCCAGGGAAGAAAAATGTCCAAGTCCCTCGGAAACGGCATCGATCCGCTGGAGGTCATCGACAAATACGGCGCGGACGCCCTGCGCCTGACGCTGATCACCGGAAACGCGCCCGGAAACGACATGCGCTTCTACTATGAGAGAGTGGAGGCCAGCCGCAATTTCGCCAACAAGGTCTGGAACGCTTCCCGCTTCATCCAGATGAACATGGAGGGAAAGACCGTTCCGGAAAATGCATGGGAGCACCTGCAGCCCGTGGACAAATGGATCCTTTCCCGCCTGAACAGCGTGGTGAAGGAAGTCACCGACAACATGGAGAATTTCGAGCTGGGCATCGCCGTGCAGAAGGTTTATGATTTCATCTGGGACGAGTTCTGCGACTGGTACATCGAAATGGTGAAGCCCAGACTGCACGATACGGACGATGCGGACAGCCAGAACGCCGCGCTCTGGACGCTGAAAAATGTGCTGTTAAACGCCCTGAAGCTTCTGCATCCCTACATGCCCTTCGTCACCGAAGAGATCTTCTGCAACCTGCAGGATGAGGAGGAATCCATCATGATCTCCTCCTGGCCGCAGTACAGGCAGGAGTGGAACTTCCCGAAGGAAGAGGAGGAGATCACGATCCTCAAGGAAGCGGTGCGCGGCATCCGAAACGCCAGAAGCTCCATGAATGTTCCGCCCAGCAAAAAGGCCCATGTGTTCGTGGTGAGCACGGATGAGAGGATCGCTTCCGCCTTCACGGAAGGAAAACTGTTCTTCGCTTCCCTCTCCGGCGCTTCCGACGTTACCATCCAGACGGATAAGACGGGAATCGCGGACGACGCGGTATCCGTGGTGATCGCGGGAGCCACGCTCTACATTCCCTTCGCGGAGCTTGTGGACATCGCGCAGGAAATCGCCCGGCTGGAAAAGGAAGAGAAGCGTCTTACCGGCGAGCTCGCCCGGGTAAACGGCATGCTGAGCAATGAAAAGTTCCTTTCCAAAGCGCCGGAAAGCAAGATTGCCGAGGAAAAGGGAAAACTGGAAAAATATACACAGATGATGGAACAGGTGCGTGAGCGCCTTGCCGCTTTGAAATAATCGAGGCTCGCGGCAGACAGGACGGAATACAAAGGGCCGGGAGAGACAAGGCCCGGATAAGCAAATGGCGGAGGCATTCCTTCGGGGATGGCTCCGTCTCCTGCGCAGAGGCTGCTGCCTGTCGGTATGGAGGAGAAGATTGAAAAATGCGCTCGATAGCGCATTTTTCAATCAGGATTTGCGCCG
>UQVK01000046.1 GCA_900544445.1 uncultured Lachnospiraceae bacterium | reverse complement strand
ATACAATAGGAAAGTTCCTTTCCTATTGTATAAAAAAAGACGTTGATGCGCACTCGCGCGCAAGGTAGATGTTGCCTGAAGGCAACCGCGCTCGGCGCGAGTGGTGCGCATGATGCGTACCGCATCAGGGCGCACACTTTTTTATATCATCTGTCCGGCTATTCCACGCTTTCCATAGTCTGCTGTACAATGCTCTCCATCATATCCGCCGTCAGCGCGCCGGATACATACCCATACACATTTCCGTTGGCATCAATCATGAAGGTGGTGGGGAAGGCGCTGATTCCATACCAGTAGAAAAGCTCTCCCGTGGTATCCATCACCACAGGGAAGGTCAGTCCGTTTTCTTCCAGATAGTCTGTCACCTCTTCCACCGTACCGTCCTGATTATTCGGCATCTCATCCGTCTTCGGATTTGCCACGCCGAGCACGATCAGATCGCCCTCATTCTCTCCGTACTTTTCATACAGTGCCTGGATATCCGGCATTTCACTCTTGCAGGGCGGGCACCAGGTAGCCCAGAAATTCAGAAATACCGTTTTTCCCTTATAATCGGAAAAAGTATGCGTCTCTCCATACTGATCCGTCAGCGTAAAATCCATCGCCGGGATCACATCCTGTCCGGCATCCGCTTCGCTGCTTTCTTCTGCAGCAGCACTTTCTGCTGCTGCACTCTCTGCTGCTGCACTCTCTGCTGCTGCACTCTCTTCTGCTGAAGTGGTCGCGGCAGCATCCTGCGTCTCAGCGTCCATCGGCGCTTCATCAGAATCCTCTTCCGGGACGCTGTCGCCGGAAGTCTCCTCCTGCACCGCAGCGGTTCCTCCGGGAGAAATGCTGGACAGATAGCCCGTAATGCCGTTCATGAATCCGGTCAGCGTCATAATACCCATCAGGATCAGCAGGACGGCGCCGATTTTCACCGTATATCTGACCACGTTTCTCTTTCTGCGGAAGAAATCCAGCACCGCTCCCGTGAACAGCCCCACCGCAAGGAAGGGCAGCACAAAGCCCAGCGTGTACACGCTGACCAGAAGAAAGCCCCTGCCCGAGGTTGCGGATGAGGAAGCCATCAGGAGCACGCTCGCCAGCGTCGGTCCCACACAGGGCGTCCAGGCAAAGCTGAAGGTGAAGCCCAGAAGCAGGGCCACAAGCGGATTCATGGTAAAGCGGTCCAGCCGGAAGGGCAGCCTGTGCTCCCTCTCGATCGCTCCGGAACGGCCGAACAGACCGAGCTGATACAGACCGAACAGAATCATGATAATACCGCTGATCCTCGCAAACCAGGCCCGGTTATCGGTAAAAAAGCGGCCCAGCGCCGTGAATCCGAATCCGAGCAGGAAAAAGGTAAAGCTGATTCCGATCACGAAAAACAGCGTATTCACCAGAATCTTTTTTCTTGGATAATGGACATTTCCGTCCTCGTCCACTTTCTGCGCGCCCCCTGCCAGATAACTGACATAAAGCGGTACCAGCGGCAGCACGCAGGGCGAAAAAAAGCTCAGCAGTCCCTGCAGAAAAACGGTTATAACCGGAACCGAAGTCTCTATTGTCAAATTCATGTTGCTTTCCCCCTGTTCTTCAGCCGTTTCTCCAGATCAGCCACCGTAATCCGGCCCAGCCGCTCCATACACAACGCATCCATCTGCTCATACAGTTCCTGCATCACCTGTGCCATCCCGGAAGCGTTCAGACAGTCCATATCGATCTCTGCCATATCGGCAAGCGCTGTGGCACCTTCCGCCAGTCCGGGACAGCCCTTTCCCGTACGAAATCCTTCGGCAAAATGCATTTCCGTCGCCTCCGCAATATGCCTCAGCGTGATTTCTTCCGCCCTGGCCGCGCAGCTGTATCCTCCGTCCTTCCCTTCTCTGGTCTGAACAAGCCCCTGCTTTTTCAGCATCAGCATGACCTTTCGCACCCTTGCCGGATTGGTACAGATATGTTTCGCCAGTTCCTCACTGGATACGGTGCTCCGGCTGTGATACAGATAAACCAGTCCGTGTATCGCCACACAGAAGTTACTGCTCATAACCCTCTCCATTCCGCCGCTTTTTGCGGCTCTTTTTCCAGAAACTGTATTCTTAAAAATTACAGTTTATTTCATAAAGAGTACCATAAGGAGAGGGAGGCTGTCAATGGGGGATTGGAATATGGATGAGGATATGCGCCCGAATTTGTTGGCATTTTTTCTACAATATGATAATATCCAAATAGGGAGGTAAATGAAGTAAAAATTTCATTTAAACTTTTAATGAAAGGACGTGAATCAATGCCATTACCAGGAGAACACAGATACACTTCAGAAGACTATTGGAATCTCTCTGAAGGCCGCCGGGCGGAACTGATCGACGGCCAGCTCTACGACATGGCTCCTCCCGGCAGAATCCATCAGGAATTGATTTCTGAATTTACTCAGCTTTTGGGTTCATACATCAAGAGTCATGGTGGGGCTTGTAAGGTATATCCCGCTCCCTTTGCTGTCAACCTGGATGCGGATGATAAGGACTGGGTTGAGCCGGATGTTTCTGTTGTTTGTGACCTGTCAAAGCTGGATGACCGGGGATGCAATGGAGCTCCAGATCTGGTGGTCGAGGTTGTATCTCCGTCCAGCCGCCGGATGGACTACTCCACCAAGAACGCTCTGTACTCCGAAGCAGGCGTCCGTGAATATTGGATCATTGATCCGGCAAAAGAGCGCACCACAGTATATCGTTATGAAGAGGATGCAGCTCCCATGTTCTATCTCTTTTCAGATGATATCCCTGTCGGCATCTTCCCGGAGCTGACCATCAACGTCGCTGATCTGCTAAAATAATTTGCGACGTCTCAAAAATCCCCCGGTTACTACCGGGGGGAAACCTTGACAATATAATATACTTACCAGGGCAGCCGAGGGGCGTGCTGGTTCCTGATCCGAGTCTTGTCGGAAAGGGGAAAAAGCTTGAAATCGCTATTCTTTATCAGCATTTCCATCAATTCCGCCCGCGGGCATAAAAAAATGGAGACAACAGGACTCGAACCTGCGACCCTTTACACGTCAAGCAAATGCTCTCCCAGCTGAGCTATGTCTCCATGCGGATATTCTAACAAAGAGCGGAAGAAATTTCAAGCATAATTTTTCACGGGAATCCGCCCTTTCCGCAGAGCGCTTCCCGTCCGCTCACACGTTTTCCTTTTCCTCGGATCTTCCGAAATACTTATCCCTCCACTTCCGGCCGATCTGCTGCAACTTCACGGCGGTCTGGGCCAGCTCGTTATACTGCTGCTTCGCCCGCTCCAGCTGAGCCTCATAACCTTCCCGGCACTGTGAAAGCTTGCCCTCGTATTCTGTCCGCAGCCGCTCCACCCGGCTTTCATACTCCTTTCGGCACTGAATCATCCGCTCTTCCTTTTCCTGCTGGAACTCTCCCAGCTTCGCCATGGCCTCCGCCTGAAGCTCTTCCTTCCCGGATTCCAGCAGCGCCTTTTCTTCCTGCCAGGAGGCCTTCAGGGCTTCCACCTGTTTTTCATGCGCCGCTTCCTCCATAAACCGGCGCTGTACGAATTCCGCGTCCTGCTGCCAGTCATAAAGGCGCAGCCTGCCTCCCCTTCTGTCCAGGCAGAGAAGCTGTGTCTGCCCTTCCGCAGCCAGAAACTCCACCTGCCAGCTTCCGTCTTCTCCTTCAAATACCGTCCCCCACACATTTTCCCGATAGGGCATACAGACATACAGTCCGGCTTTTTCTCCCTTCCTTCTGACCTGATAAAACAGGTACAGTCCGTTCTCTCTCACAACCAGCTGCAGGTTTTCAAAGCCATATCCGCCCGTTCCGTCGGACAGAAGGATTCTTGCCGGAGACGCACCAAGCGTATCGATTACCACCTTATGTTCCAGGTTTTCATACACGTAGCACACCGTATCACGGAAGACCGCCGCGCTCAGATGGGCGAGGTAATCCGCCTTTACCTCCGCCGGAGTCATCCCTCTCATAAAAGGAAGCAGACAGGAAAAAATGGAGTTTCCCTGGGCGTACAGGGCCACCCTCTGTCCGTCCGCCATCTCAAAAATCTGATATGCCATGTTTCCTCTCCCTCTGCCGCCAAAAGGCGGCATAAATACATAAAGAATATCGACAGCCATTTTTGTCCCAAAGACCACACCATAAATATATTCAGGCCGCCGAACAAAAAGACGCGGGAAGCATAAAATAGAGTAAGAAATTTTAAAGGAGCGATCCATATGCCCTCCAGCAAAAATGCGAAATGCAAATGCTGTTCCAAAAGATATGTGAGCTGCGGAATCGACCGGAAGGGGAAATGTCTGGATGTCTGCACCGACCCCATCTGCGGAGATCCGGACTGTCTGACCGTCCTCACTCCCGTCGTTTATGATGAGCTCGGGATCAACCTCTGCAGAAACGTCCCACTCGAATCCTCCTGCTCCAAAATAGACCGTATTTCCGTACAGGTTATGGATATCTCTTTCGGCTGTGACTGCTGTAAATCGAGCGCGGTACCCATCATCGGGCGGCCGAACTGCTATCTGGTCACTCTGACCAATCTCAAAGTGACCTTTTTTATCACCTTCTATGACTGCGCCGGAAAAATTCTGGACACAAAGACCGTCTGTGCGGTCTACCTGCCCTGTGATCCCTCTTCCTGCGACTATGCGTACATGGACGAAGACACCAATCCGGAGTGTGTTGAGCTTGAAATCTACGCGCCTTATGGCGTCGCCCATGAAGAGGGTTCGGACGGCTGCACCATCATTCATGTCGTGGGCTTCGGTCCGGATAACACCGCCCTTCACCAGGGCCTGAATCTGATCGCCATCCCTAAGGTGCTCTGCTTCTGCCCGGAAGAGGATACGGCCACCATCGGTTTAAGCATCCTGCTGAAAACGGTTTATTTTTCTCAGTACCGAATCCCTCATAAGGGAAGAGCGGTCGTCCCAAAGGCCTGCACCCGCCCTACGGATGATACCATCTGTCTGGATTTCGTCTGCGGCGACCTTCTCGACCTGTCCATCAAGCCCCTTGAGCTTGGACCGCCGAAATATGAGGAAATGCTGAAAAACGACTGCGATGTTCCCTGCGATCCCTGCTGCAGACAGGAAGAAAAGGAGCCCCCACACAAGGAAGAAAGCAAAAAAAAGGAAGCATAAAACGCGGCTCGTAACGGGGCATTGTCTGTGGAGGGCAATGCCCCTCTTTTCCTTTGTGCGGCAATGTGGTAAAATCAGAGCAGAAAAGCCATACTCCGACAAATGCTGCAAAGGAAGGAATCATTATGAATATGCGGAAAGACCAGCCTCCAAAACTCTCTGAACAAGACTGCATCCAGTCTCTGTCCATCCCTCTGCCGGCCTCTGTCAGCCGCCTGATCCAGGCCGGACATCTGAAAGAAGCCGAAGCGCGCATCCGTTTTCTGCTTTCCGGCTCTGACGGAGCGAAGGATCCGTTTCAGAAGGCGAGACTGGAGCTGGAACTTGCGCGCCTTTCCCAGCTTCCCGGCGAATATCCCTATTCCTTCTGTGAAGCCCTTTCTCTGATCCACCGACAGATTCCGGACTTCACAGAAGAGGAATTCGCCGCTCTGGAACAGGAAGACCGGATTGATTTCATTTTTCTGGAAGGGCAGAAGCGGTATTTCCGCCGTTTCTGGGAAACGCTCACGGCCACGGATTCCGCCCTCGCCAAAAGGGCAGATCCGCAGCTTGTAAAGGAAGCCTCTTCCCGGAACCTTTTCCGCAACAAGACCATACAGCTTTTAAAAGAAGAGGGCTCTCTGAAATACCGCATCCACCTGAAGGCCGGTCTGCGCATCCGGGACGAATTCTTCGAGCCGGGGAAAGAGGTTCTTGTCCATCTGCCTGTTCCGAAGGAAAGCGCTCCCACCTGCAACATCCGCATTCTGAATACGGGACACCGTCCCGCCTTCCTCAGCCCTGCGGATGCTCCCGCCAGAACCATCGCCTTTCAGGAAACCCCCGCAGAAAATGATACCTTCTGGGTGGAATATGAATATGACAGCATCGTAAACTATGTGGAGCCGAATCCCGATCTCGTTTCCGACAGTCTTCCGGATTTCGATACCGGCCAGCAGCTTCCGCACATCCGTTTCACTCCCTGTCTGCGCGTCCTCACTTCTCAGGTCGTCGGCCGGGAGTCCAACCCCCTGATCCGTGCCGGGAAAATTTATGAATTTATTACCTCTCAGGTAACCTATTCCTATATGCCGGAATATTTTCTTCTGGATGATATCGCAGAATTCTGTGCAGTCAATCGAAAGGGGGACTGCGGCGTACAGGCCCTTCTGTTCATCACCATGTGCCGCATTGCGGGGATTCCCGCGCGCTGGCAGTCCGGACTTTCCGTGACCCCGGTTTCCGTCGGTCCTCACGACTGGGCGCAGTTTTTCATTCCCCACTACGGCTGGCTGTATGCGGATCTTTCCTTTGGCGGAAGCGCCTTCCGCGCCGGGGAAAAGGAACGGCAGGCTTTTTACTTTGGAAACCTGGATCCTTTCCGCATGGTGGCAAACACGGCATTTCATGCTCCCCTTTTCCCGCCGAAATCCGGCCTGCGCGCCGATCCCTATGACAATCAGGTGGGAGAATGCGAAATCGGAGGAAAAGGACTGCTCTGCGGACAGTTCGACTACTTCCATGAGATCATCGATGTCCGTTCCATCCATTGACAAAAAGCCGGTACGTCTGTTTCAAGGCGTACCGGTCTCTCCTTCTGTTTTCGATGCAGCCCTTTGTCTGGGTTTGCGCCGCTTATCTTTGTCAGTCCAGATGGAACACATTCTTCAGATCGATGCTCACCGGGCTGTTGTCCGGGTTGGTCTCCATGATGTCGGCCATGTAGTCCCACCATTTCCTGTTGATGGCAGTGTCCGCGCCTTTTGCCCAGAGCTCTTCATCTGCAATCTCGATGTAGCCGAACAGGGTCAGCGTCTCCCTGTCCAGGAAAATGGTATAGTTCTTTCCGCCATGCTCATGAATCATATCCTTCATTTCCGGCCAGAGCAGGTTATGGCGTCTTTCATACTCCTCCTCCTGCCCCTCATAAAGTTTCATTTTAAATCCCTTGATCATCCTTACCTCCAATTTCCGCCGCAGCCTTTCCACTTCCGGCGGCAACATCCGCATCATCCATGTCCAGTCATTTTTCCGCGGGAACCACACGGAACCGACACTTTCTCACTTCTGTATTTCCGTTCCTGGCGGGTACTTCCCAGGAAATACAGTACACGCTTTCCAGCACTCCCTTATGAGAGGAATTTTTCTTTTCCTCCACCAGGAAACCGCCCGCCAGATCCTGCGTTTCCACACGGCAGGCATATTTTTCTCCCACTATCCACACCTGGCCGTTACGAATTTCAGGGCGGCACTGGGTCACCAGATTCTCCCACAGCGGTACGTCTCCTTCCGCTTCCAGTTCATCCGCAATCTCCAGCACCTCCGTTTCCGGATCATAGGAAAAACTCCGAACGAGCTCTTTGACCCGGCTGTCGCCGTAAGCGTGCGCAAAATGAATCTCACAGCCTCCTCTTCCGTCCGCTGAAAAGCTGCTGCATCCATATTCGGCGCCGGCCTTCTGTCCCTCTCCATCCAGGATCGGCACGCTGTGGCCGAAAGAACTGTTGCAGAGGATCTGATAGCGTTCCGGTCCAAAATACTGCTTTGTATATTCTCCGGCCCCCAGATCGGTCAAAAGCATTTCATCTCCCAGCATGTAAAGGAAGCTTCCCACATCGTTGTGATTGTGCGGCTCCCCGTTGTGTCCGCCCTTGCAGGCCATGCCGCCGCCGCTTTTTCCATGGGCGATGTTCCACTGTGCCGCAGTGAGCACCATCACCTTATTCTCATCCGTTTTCGCGCTTTCTTTGCCTTTTGCCGCGTAACTTTCTCCGGGAACGCTCTCCGCTGCCTGTTTCTTTTCTTCTTCCTTCAGATAATCCCTCGTCCAGAGCACATCCCGCAGGTTACACAGGAAGCGGAAGCAGGAATCCCCTTCAAAACCACGCGCCACGGATACGGGCGGGAGCACCATGTCCGGATACCGCATCGCCAGATAGCAGCTTAAGCCCATCCTGTAGCTGTCCCGGCTGTTGCCGTCGGAAAAGCTGAGCGTCCTTCCGGAAGGGAAATAGCACTTCTGCTGGAACAGGGCAATTTTGTGGCACTTCTCCTGTGCAAGCAGATCGGTCTTTCCGTTCGTATAGCGGTACAGCATCTCCGCAAACCCCACATAATAGGCAAATCCATAGGAAAAATAGTCCAGCCCCTCCATGCAGGTTCCATCTTCCGCAAAACCGCCGATGTAATGTGTCAGCGACCTCTGCAGCCGCTCCAGAAGCGCATTCAGCCTCTCCGGTTCATCCTTCATCAGATACATGCCGATACAGCCCACATTGCCGCCGCATACCGCATTCCAGTTATGATCCGCGCCTTCCCAGGGAAGGTAGGGCGGCTCGCTCTCCAGAAATGGATTCATCACCCGGCGGAAAATATTTTCCCGTACCTCCTGCCTCACGTCCTCCGGAAGCACATCGCCCGCCAGGCTGATGATTTCCGCCAGCGCCTGTGCTGTCTCCGACGCGAACAGATCCACACAGACCCTCCAGTCGGGATCCACATCCCTGTGCACATGAGCGGGAAGCGCCCAGCATTCCTCCGCACAGATCCCCTTCAGCACCTCAACGAGCTTTTTCACATACGTTTCTGCGCCATCCAGAATGGCGAGACAACCGAATACCGCCAGATACTTTCTGCGGGTAAAATAAACCTCCTCATAACGGAGCCGGTTTCCCGTCTTTTCATACAGAGAAAACAACTCCTCATCCGCCTCCGGCATGGCTTTATCCATCATCTCTTCCGCATTTTTCCGGATACAGCCCACATATTGATCCAAAAAAGTTCTAAGCTCTTCCTGCATAATTGACTCCTTTCAGAACACCTGACCTTTTTCAGATATCGCTTCCGTACACTTCGATCTGAGTCAGAGCCGGGAACGGCGAAGGATCGTCCGCTTTGATCAGCTCACCCAGCTTCAGCCACTCAATCCTCTTCTTTTCAAAGGTGAAAACATGAGGAAGCACCGATTTCTCCATGGGAAGCTGCATGCTGCTGCCATCCGAAAAAGTGAGCTTTCCGTCCACCCACCAGTTGTCATGCGGGAAATCCGCCCTCGTATAAAGAACCACTTTGTCCACTTCAACCGGCCTTCCGAACTCCAGCGTCAGCTCTGCGTCGTCCTGCATGTTGATTCCCCAGGAAGCATAGGGCCATGCGCCGTGCGAACGGTTTTCCGTCACTCCGTCAATGGCGTTCATCGCCGCAAATACGGATTCCCCTCTGGTCTCTACATTTGCATGCGCCCGCGGGAAGCAGACCGTATTTCCATGCTGGTCATTCACATTCAGCGCAAGGTTTCTATAGGCATGAACATCCGTTTCCGGCGCCTTCCTTATCGTTACCAGATGCCTTTCTCCCGTAAACGCTCTGGGCGAATAGCAGATTCTCTTCTCTTCAAACGGAATCCGGTATTCATAGCTGCCCTTCAGATAAACCAGGGATTTTCCCAGCACATCCTCTATCTGCAGCCATGCATATACCGCTTCCTGCGTACTTTCCACAACAAGCCTGTCTCCCGGTTCATATTCCCCATTTACCACAAGGCGCGCTTCTTCCTCTCCCTGATCCTGCGCCTTCAGGCTGCCATCAGGCCCAATCCATTTAATTGTAAACATTTTTTCCCCTTTCCAGCACGAACCACGGTTCGTGCTGCCGCCTACGGCGGCATTTCATTCTGAAAAAGCCTTTCCGCACCAGATGCGGAAAGGCTTTCCATGTCCAACCAGTGTCCCTTACTGGGGCTGTTTTCCGATATAAGCCAGGATACCGCCGTCCACATACAGAACGTGTCCGTTCACGAAGTCGGAAGCGTCGGATGCCAGGAATACGGCAGGTCCCTGCAGATCCTCAGCAACTCCCCAGCGGGCAGCCGGAGTCTTTGCGATGATGAACTGATCGAAGGGATGTCTGCTTCCATCAGGCTGGATCTCACGCAGCGGAGCCGTCTGAGGCGTAGCGATGTAACCGGGTCCAATGCCGTTGCACTGGATGTTATACTCGCCGTACTCGGAAGCGATGTTTCTGGTGAGCATCTTCAGACCGCCCTTAGCCGCAGCATAAGCGGAAACGGTCTCTCTGCCCAGCTCGCTCATCATGGAGCAGATGTTGATGATCTTGCCGTGTCCCTTCTTGATCATGCCCGGGATAACAGCCTTGGATACGATGAACGGAGCGTTCAGGTCAACATCGATAACCTGACGGAACGCCTGTGCGCTCATCTCCAGCATGGGGATACGCTTGATGATTCCGGCATTGTTTACCAGGATATCAATCGTTCCGACTTCCTCTTCCACCTTCTTCACGAAAGCGTTCACTGCTTCTTCATCCGTTACGTCGCACACATAACCATGCGCGTCGATACCTTTTTCCTTATAAGAAGCAAGTCCCTTGTCTACCAGTTCCTGCTTGATGTCATTGAATACGATGGTAGCTCCTGCCTCAGCATAAGCGGTCGCGATTGCGAAGCCGATTCCGTAGGAAGCTCCGGTTACAAGAGCAACTTTGCCTTCCAGTGAAAAGCTGTTTAAAATTCCCATGATACTGTTCCTCCTTGTTTTTTTCGTTGTTAGACTTTATTTTTTACCGGCTTCCCGCCCCCTGCGGGATAACGGTCCGCCGGAGTCTGCCGGACTCACTTACATGATTTCCTTCATTCCAACGCCGTCCATGTCGTCGAAATCCTGATTTTCTCCCACCATGCCCCAGATGAAGGTATAATTTCTGGTGCCGCTTCCGCAATGGATGGACCAGCTCGGAGAAATTACCGCTTCTTCGTTACGCATCACGATATGTCTGGTCTCGGTAGGTTCTCCCATGTAATGCATCACGAAGGTATCTTCGGGAAGATCGAAGTAGAGATAAACCTCCATTCTTCTGTCATGCGTATGGCAGGGCATGGAATTCCATACGCTGCCCGGCTTTAAGGAAGTCATGCCCATCTCAAGCTGGCAGCTCTCCACCTGACCGGGAAGAATGTACTTGCAGATCACTCTGTGATTGGACTCCTCCAGGCTTCCAAGCTCCACCTTGTTTTCATCCTTGATGATCACAACGCCGTCCTCCGGGGTTCCCTCTCTCTTAATCAGGACCGTCGGGCAGGTCCTGTGAGCGGGCGCGCTGTTTAAGTAGAATTTTGCAGGATTTCCGGCATCGTCGCTTTCAAAGGAAATATCCTTTGATCCCATTCCAATATACATACCCTCTCTGGGCGCCACGTTGTATACCTTTCCGTCGATCGTGATCTTTCCGGCTCCCCCGATGTTGATCACCCCCAGCTCTCTTCTCTGCAGGAAATATTCCGCACGAAGTTCTTCCCCTGCCGTAAGAACCAGCTTTTTGTTCACGGGAGTGGCCGCGCCGATGATGATCCGGTCAATGTGGCTGTAAACCAGTTTGATCTCATCCGGCGTAAACAGCCCCTGAACCAGGAACTCGTCCCGCAGACGCTCTGTGGTGTAGTGCTTCACATCCTTCGGTGAGCACGCCGTTCTTAACTCCATAACTACCTCTCTTTCCGCCGCCGTAGGGCGGCATTAATCTGAAAATCTGACCTTGTGACTTTATCATAGCATTCTTTATATTCCTGTTCTTGTGTTATTTTCTTTAAAATCTTGCTTATTCTGAACTTCTATCGTATACTAAGGAAAATAGATACCACATCTGTTTTGCTTACAGAAAGAGAAGAGGATTACCCATGAAAGAATTCAGTTCCTGCAAGCTCGCCATGCAGTCCTGTATGGAAAGCAAGAGCTTCGCGGTGGCTCATCTGTATAATGACGACAAGCCCATGGAGATGCACATCCATGACTGCTATGAAATTTATTATTCGGTGTCCGGCGGAAAACAGTTCCTGATCGACAACCGCTTTTATGATATCCAGCCGGGTGACATTTTTTTCATCAATCAGTATGAGAGCCACTATCTTTCCCAGATCGATCAGGCCGTGCTTGAAAGGTTTGTGATCGCGGTTCATCCGGATTTTCTGACTTCCCTGAGTTCTGAAAAAACAGATCTGAACCTGTGCTTCCATTTCCGCAGCGATGAACTTTCCCATAAGCTGCATCTCACGGAAGAAGAGCAGAATCGTTTCCGCTATTTTGTACACAAACTCAACGGACTGACCGGCTTCGGCTCCGATCTGGAAGATAAGGCGGTTTTTACGGAGCTCATGGTCTTTTTAAACCGGATCTTCTACCAGCGGACCGAATCCCGCAGGGAACTGGAGGAAGTGCCCTCCTACCACACCCAGGTGGATGAGATCCTGACCTTTATCAATCAGAACATCGGCTCCCCCTTAAGCATCGAGGATCTTTCCGGCCACTTTTTCCTGAGCAGTTCCTATCTGTGCAGGATCTTCAAGGCGGCCACGGGAACCACGATTAACAAGTACATCACCGCCAAGCGGATCACTGTGGCGAAATCCCTGTTAAGCTCCGGCTATTCCGTGACGGAAACCTGTGAACGCTGCGGTTTTAACGACTACAGCAATTTCTTAAAGGCCTTCACCAAAGCTGTGGGAATCTCTCCGAAGAAGTATGCCCAATGCTCCGCAAGCTGACAACAGAAGAAAACGCCGGGTACTGCGAGGCCGCCGATTGTTATCAGGCAGGCCTCCTTTTCGTTTCTTCCGTCTGAGCCAGCTGCATCTGATAATAATAGCCCTTTTTCGCCATCAGCTCCTCATGGGTTCCCCGTTCCGCAATCCTGCCTTCCTCGATGACCAGGATCAGATCAGCGTTCCGGATAGTAGAAAGACGGTGCGCAATGGCCAGAATCGTCCGGGTTCCGGCGATCCGGCTGATGGCGTTCTGGATCTTCTTTTCCGTCTCCACGTCCACCGAGGCGGTGGCCTCGTCCAGAATGATGATCGGGGATTTTCTCAAGATCGCCCTGGCGATCGCAACTCTCTGCTTCTGTCCGCCGGAAAGGCGCAGTCCCCTCTCTCCCACCTTCGTGTCGTATCCATCCGGCATCTGAAGAATATCCTCATGGATGTCGGCCGCCCTCGCCGCTTCTTCAATCTCTTCCCGGGAAGCATCCGGCCTGGCATAGCTGATGTTCTCCGCGATGGTTCCGTCAAACAGAAAGGTATCCTGAAGCACCGGAGAGATACAGCCGCGCAGGCTCGAAAGCGTCACCTTCCGGATGTCTTTTCCGTCGATGAGAATCTGCCCTTCCGCCGGGTCATAAAACCGGGGAATCAGCTGGGTCAGCGTGGTCTTTCCCACGCCGGTGGGCCCAACGAGGGCCACCATCATGCCGGGCTCACAGGAAAAGGAAATATCCTTCAGCACCGGCACCTCATTTTCATAATGAAAACTCACATGCGAAAAGGTGATCCCGCCCTTCACATTGGTAAGCGGCTCCGCATCCGGCGCGTCCGTCACTCTGGAGGGCGTATCCAGAATCAGCGCCACCCGTTCCGCTCCTGCCAGAGACTGCTGCAGGTTTTCCAGCAGGGTGGCCAGGCCGCTCACCGGCGTATAAAACAGGGAGAGATACAGGACGAAGGCCACAATATCCTCCACGGAAAGCCGGTTCTGATAGGCCAGCAGGCCGCCGAAGAACACCACCAGCACGGTTCCGGCAGAGGAAAGAAATTCCACACCCGGATGAAACGCCGCGCTGGCTCGCAGCGCCCGCAGCATGGCTCTCACCTGCGCAAAATTCTTCTCCCGCACCCGTCCGCTCTCATACTCCTCCTGGCAGAAGGACTGGATCTCATGGATGCCGGAAAGGTTGTCCTGCAGCCTGGCGTTCAGCTCTCCCATACACTTCTGGGATATCTTGAAAAAGGGCCGCACCTTTTTTGCGAAAAACACGCCTGAAACCAGAATCAACGGAATCGGAAAACAGGTGACAACCGCCAGCCGCCAGTTGATGGAAAGCAGGATCACAAGCACCCCGGTGAATGTAACCAGATTGGTGATCAGCTCCGGAATGATGTGAGCGTAGAGCAGTTCAAAATCCCGGGTGTCGTTCACCACACGGCTCATCAGATCCCCTGTCTGCTTATCATGGAAAAAGCCCAGGTCAAAACTCTGCAGCCGGTCATACAGCCTTCCTCTCAGATCCCCCACCAGGAACCATGCCGCCTTATGGGCCAGATAATTGCTTAAAAATCGAAAGAGCACCCGCAGCAGATACAGGCCGAGCAGAACCAGGGCCAGGCTGCGGATGACGGGCAGGGAAATCGTCCCCGCCTCCACCACTCCCGTCAGTGCCGAAAGCACCCTCGGGGCCGCCAGATTTACCACGGTCAGCCCCAGCGTCGCCAGAATGGCCGTCACATACAAAAGCTTGTATCGCGCTGCTTCACGGGTCAGCTTCCATAACATTTTCACCCTTCTACCTCCAGCCCTCCCCGGCGCCGGAAACAGGAATCACTTCCCGTATTTCTCCGTCAGCGCCGTGTATTCCTCTTCCGTCAGGTTCATGATGCCCCCATGACGCTTTTTCGTCCTTCCCAGATCATATTCTCCCTCTTCCGGAATTCGGAAAACGCCGCTTCCAAAATCCCCGGACAGAAGCGGCAGGTACCCCTTGTCCTCTGCGAAACGGTCCACCATCAGGCACCATTCCTCTCTGTCGTTGAACCGGAATGCCTCCGGCCCTTCCACGCCCATCAGCGTGTCCAGCACGGGAGCCTCCACCGGCTCGAAGCTGTCCTTATCCAGGCTTCTGCTTCTGTCCAGACGGATGTTCTTTACCGTCTCATCCTTTGCGAAGCGGTAATAATACTCTCCCGCCTTCAGGATCGTAGTATCGATGATATGATTTTCTCCCTCCTGGTACTTTTCCGCAGGAGTGAAGCTGTGAAAATCCTTCGTGCGGGAAGCGTAAATGCGCTGCTTCGGCGCTTCGTCCCCTTCTTCCTTCACCATGGAGGCCCAGAATACCAGAAATTCCTGTTTTTCCTCGTCGAAAATGGCCTCCGGCGCCCAGACACAGCCGGCCTGCGGGATGCCGACCTCACAGCTTTCCGGCCCTTCCCAGTCGGTCATGTTATCGGACTGCCATATCATCAGGCTTCTGCTTCCCGCGTACTGCGCCGCCTTCCAGCCCTTTCCGGCTTCGATCCGCAGATCCGTCGCGATGATCACATATTTTCCGTTCAGCGGATTACGCAGGATGAAAGGATCCCTCACTCCCTTCTCCCCGATCCCGGACACCAGCACCGGCTCTCCCTGGTTCAGATCCTCCCAGTGCATTCCGTCCCTGCTCACGGAAAAATAAACCTGTTCTCCCCCCGGCTGCTCACCGGTAAAATGTACAAAAAGATATCCTGTATACTGCGGCATCATTTCCTCCGTTCCAAAGCACTGCGTTTTTACAGTGTTTTCCTTTTTCTGCATTCAGTTTACCATAAAATTTCTGAAAAGGATACAGCTTTTAGCTTATCGCGCAAAAAAGCCCGCGCAGCTTTTCCTGATGAAAATACTGCGCGGGCCATGTCCTTTTCCCTGAAATCTTACAGAGCGAACAGCTTCGCTCCATGTCCTTCCACCAGACTGTATACTGCGCCTCCGGCACAGTATTCCGTCTCCTTCGTCCAGAGCTCCCTTAACGGGATCTCCCCCTGCTTTGCCTGACTTCCGGTCTGCTCCAGCAGCTTCTCTCCGATTTTCACAGGAAGGGCCCCGGCAATCTCCTCCAGAGAAATGGAAACATCTGCTTCTTCCTCCTTCAGATTGAAAAGCGCCGCATAGACGCTTCCGTCCTTTTCATTCCAGCCCGCCCAGACGGCGTATTCGTCCGTCCGCTGCACCTGGACGCCATGATGGCCGTCCTCCAGAAGGCTCAGCACTTCTCCGTTGGTCAGCAGGGAAAGGGTCCAGTCGTCCAGCTTCGTCATTTCCGCGCCCAGCATCAGAGGAGAACGGAAGATGCACCAGAGGGTCATCATCGTCACCTGCTCCGCCCTGGTAAAATTGGTATGGCGCTCCTCGCCGAAGCCCTTTCCCACCATGCCGAGAGGGAGCATGTCGCAGTCAGGAAAGCATCCCGCCTTCACATGGTCCTGCCAGAGCTCGCAGCGCCAGAACATATTCAGGATATGCTCCCAGCGATCCCAGAAATCATCCGTAATACGCCACATGTTCGCATACTTCTCATAATGCCATGCCTTCTCAATGAGCGCCGGTCCCGGAGAAAGGCTTAACACAATGGGCCGCCCGCATTTTTCAATCGCCGCATGGAGCATCTCGATCTCATGCGCCGCTGAATACTGATTTTCCCGGTAGATGCTGGTATTGCAGATATCGTCGCACTTCACGTAATCCACACCCCACTGGGCATACAGGGCGAACAGGGAATCATAGTAAGCCTGGCTTCCTTCCATATCCGCGCGCAGCCCGTACATATCCGGGTTCCACCCGCAGATGGAAGAAGGATTCGCGATCTCATCCGCCGTCTGCTCACTTCCCAGAACGGGCAGATGCTCCTGCGCCGCGACGCGGGGAATGCCGCGCATGATATGGATGCCGAATTTCAGGCCAAGGGAATGGATATAATCTGCCAGAGGCTGAAAGCCCGCTCCGTCTTTTGCGGAAGGGAAACGCTCCGGACAGGGAAGCAGCCTTCCATATTCATCCATCTCCAGACGGCTGAACGGGATATACTGATGCTTATCCCGCATGGTTCCTGCCCCCCAGGCGTACCACTGGATATCCACCACGACGTACTCCCAGCCGTACTCCTTCAGATGGGCGGCCATATAATCGGCGTTCGCCTTCACCTGCTCCTCATTCACCGTGGTATCATAGTAATCATAGCTGTTCCAGCCCATGGGCGGGGTCAGCGCAAAACTGTTTTTATTCATTTTCCTCCTCCATTTCCGAAGGGCGCTGCCTTCTTCTTTTTATGCATGCTGTATGGGGTTAACGGGTATAATTTTGACCGCTTTTTCGGCCTTTTCCCCGGTTTTTGCAATTCCGGGTTGTCCCGTCAGCTCATCCTGATTATAATATTTCCCAGGAACAGCATCAAGAATAAAAAAATGACACGGGAGGGTAATCTTTTGACCTCAGATCAGTTTGGCACCTTTGGTTTTCTCCAGTCCGGCTCTCTGGATGACGAGCCGCTTGTCCTGCTGGACTTCGGGCTGGAAGCCAGACAGAATGAAAACTATGATTTTAACAACGCGGACAGAGACTACAGCGGCTATCTCTTCCAGTATACCCTGCGGGGGCGCGGCCTCTTCACCTGGGAGGGATCGGCCGAAACGGGAAGGCAGACGGAAAATCTGACGGCCGGGACGGCCTTTCTGACTGCGTTTCCGGAAAACAGCCGGTACTTTCTGCCCCAGGATGAACCGGACAACTGCTGGGAATATCTCTATGTGCATTTTCAGGGACCGGCGGCGCTTCCCTTTTTTTCCAAAATACGCGCCTCCTTCGGCCCCTGCTTTGCGCTGCCCGCAGACAGCCTTCCCATCCTCCTGTTGCTGAATCTGCACCGGGAACTGCGGGAAGGCCGTCAGCTGAAAAGCTACGAAGGCGGCGAACTGGTCTACCGCTTCCTTTCCAGCCTGCTGCGCACGCTGGAATCCCCTTCCCTTTTTGAGCCATCGGCTCCGGTTGCGGAAAGCATCCGATATATGAAGGAACACTTTGACCGGCGTTTTTCCATGGAGGAACTGGCAGGCCGGCTGGGACTTTCTGCGGCGTATTTTACCCGGCTGTTTACCCGTGAAACAGGGCAGACACCCCTTGTCTGCCTCAATGGTATCCGCCTGTCCCATGCCGTCTTTCTCCTGCTGAACACTTCTCTTTCTATTGAGGAAATCGCCCTCTCCTGCGGCTTTTCCTGTGGAAATTATTTCTGTAAGGTCTTCCGGAAGGCCTCCGGCTTTTCCCCCGCAGAGTACCGGAAGAGATACGCAAGACAGGGGCGGCCCCAGACCATGGCTTCCCCTGCCTTGTAAAGCTCTTATCCCTTTTTAGCGCTCTACGCGCTTGAATCGGGGATTGTCTGTCTGCGTTCAAAAAGTCGCTTAAATACAAATTATCTACTCATTTCTCCATTGTTTTCTTTCTTTTTTCTCCTATAATGTGGAATGATAACAGTCGTTCGGACGACTGAAAAATCTGACAGGATAAGCCGCCGGCAGGCGGGGAAAGAGGATGATATGGATTCTGTGCGTTTCTTACTGAATGACAACTGGAAATTCCATCTGGGAGAGGCTGAGGACGCCTGGTATAAGGGATATGACGATTCTTCCTGGGAGGACGTCACACTCCCTCACGACTGGTCTGTCAGCCTTCCCTTCTCCAGGGAATATTCCAGCGGAACGGGCTATCTTGCTGGCGGTATCGGCTGGTACCGGCTGCGCTTTTCGCTCCCGGAAGAATACAGGGGAAAGAAAATTTCCATCTGCTTCGACGGAATTTATAAAAACAGCCAGATCTGGTGCAACAGCTACTATCTGGGAAAAAGGCCCAACGGCTATGTTCCGGTAACCTATGACATCAGCAGCATCGCCTGCTTCGAAAACGCCGATGGCTCGGGCGCGGAAAATGAGATCAGCGTCAAGGTCACGCATACGGATCTCGCGGACTCCCGCTGGTTTACCGGGTCCGGCATCACGAGAAAAGCCTATGTGCTCGTTGAAGAGAACATCCATCCTGTTCCCTGCGGCATTTTCTTCTCCACGCTCTACGGGGACGACGGAAAATCCGCACAGGTGGAAATCTCCCATGAGCTGATCAATGAAACCGACAAAAACGCGGGAGTGGCCGTTACCAGCAGCCTGATCTCCCCTTCCGGCAAACAGGTTCTGCAGGTGAGCTCCTGTGTGGATTTTGAACCGGGAAAAAGCAGGACCGTGGTATTAAACGGCTGCGTAAAAAATCCGCTGCTCTGGTCCCCCGAGTTTCCGACCCTTTATACGCTTGTCACCGAGCTCTCCGTCAACGGCCAGGCGCCCTATCGGGTATATGAAGGAAAAGTCGGCATCCGCACCTTCCGCTTTGACGCTGATGAGGGCTTCTTCCTGAACGGCCGCAGCATGAAGCTGAAGGGCGTATGCGTCCATCATGACGGAGGCTGTCTGGGCGCGGCCATGACCCCGGAGATCTGGGAACGGCGCCTTCTTTCCCTGAAGGAGATGGGCTGCAACGCCATCCGCACCAGCCACAATCCCCACATGCCGGAGCTGTATGATCTATGCGACAGGCTGGGCTTTCTGATGATGGGCGAAGCCTTCGACGAATGGGAGAACGCCAAGAACAAATGGTCCACCGGACACAATGTGTATCCGCCCAGGCATCAGGGCTACTTTGAAGATTTCCCCCAGTGGCATGAAAAGGATCTTGCGGCCATGATTCTCAGGGACCGCAACCACCCTTCGGTCATCCTCTGGAGCATCGGAAACGAGATCGACTATCCCAATGATCCCTACTGCCATCCCCTGTTCTCTGAAATGACGGGAAACAACGACGCCAACAAACCGGCAGCGGAACGGCAGTACAGTCCGGATAAGCCCAATATGGAGCGGCTCGCCCCCATCGCCAGACACCTTGCCAAAATCGTACGGCGCTACGATACCACACGTCCTGTCACGCTGGCCGCCGCCTTCCCGGAGCTTTCCTCCAGGCTGCATTATTTTGACGCGCTGGACGTGGTCGGCTACAACTATAAGGAGCATCTGTACGAGGAGGATCACCGCCGTTTTCCTTCCCTGCCCATTCTCGGCAGCGAAAACGGCCACGGCCTGAAGGAATGGAAAGCCGTTACGGAAAACGACTATATCAGCGGTCAGTTCCTCTGGACAGGAATCGACTACCTGGGCGAGGCCCACGGCTGGCCCATCCATGGTTCCTCCGCCGGTCTTCTGACCCTGGCCGGTTTTCCGAAGAACCGTTACTACAGGCGGCAGTCCTTCTGGCTGGATGCGCCCGTACTGCATCTGTCCACTGCCCGCTATACCGGCGATGCGACGGAGTATCTCCACGCCTCCGACTGCTGGAATTATGAAGACGGCGAACAGATTCTGGTCCGCTGCTACACCAATCTGCCCTCTGCCGAACTGTTCGTAAACGGCCGCAGCCTGGGAAAACAGGAAGGCCTGAATGAGGAAGGCAGCATGGACTGGATCGTTCCCTTTGAAGCGGGCGAACTTCGTGTAGAAGGCTATCCTACGGGGACTGCCGGAGAAGGAGATGCGGAGCCTGTCACCTTCCTTCTCAATACAACCGGCGAGCCGGAACGGCTGCTTTTAAACCGGTGGGCTCCCCCGGAAATGCCCGCTTCCATGACCGGATATGTGGAACAGATCGAAATTCTCCTGGCCGACCATGACGGCAACGCCGCCGTGCACCGGGACGTACCCGTGACGGTATCCGTTTCCGGTCCCGGCGTCCTTCTGGGACTGGAAAACGGGAATCTGGCGGACAATACATCCTACTCGGAACCTGTGCGCAGCACGCTGGACGGCAGGCTGATCGCCTATGTACGCAGAACGGGGGCAGGAAATGTTCTCGTGAATGTACATGCGGAGGGCTGCGAAGAAGCCTCCATCCAGCTGCCGGAGGATTGACGGCGGAAAGGATATCAGACATGAAAGCCATCACATTACCGCGCGTGAAGCTTTATGACAGAAGCCTGAGCCGCATTGAAACGCCCCAGGGCATGCTGTCTCTTTTTTCCATCTTTCTTCCCCTGCTGGTGGAATCCCTTCTCACCAACTCCATGGGGACCGTAAACACACTGATTCTGAGCCAGTACTCCGACGACGCAGTGGCGGCCGTCGGAGCGGCGAATCAGCTGTTAAGCATGATTTATACCTTTTATACCGTAATCAGCACGGGCACCAGCATCTTCATCAGCCACAGGCTGGGCGCGAAGAAAAAGGATCAGGCATCGGACGCCGCCTTCACTGCCATACTCTGCAGCTTTGCGCTCAGCCTCCTGGTGGGAGGCGTTCTGTCCCTGTTTGCCGTTTCTCTCATGCGGATGATGAATCTGACCGGACAGGTGCTTGCGGATGCGGCGCTGTATTTCCGGATCTGCGTCTCCTTTTCTTTCTTCCAGGCGCTGATCTCGTCCATCTCCGCCATATTCCGGAGCTATGGAAAGCCCAAAATCGCGGTGGCGGCTTCTCTGTTCATGAATATCATGAACGCGATTCTAAACATCATCGTGATTTTCCGCCCCTTTGAAACGCCCCTGTACGGGGTATCCGGCATCGCTGTCACCAGTGTAATCAGCCGCGGGCTGGCTTTTCTTCTGATTGCGGTCTGTCTGGCAGGAAGTTCTCTCGACCTGCAGTTTCGGAAAAAGAACTGGAAGACCCTCAAATGTATCGGAAGCATCCTGCACATCGGACTTCCGGGAGGAATCAGCTCCATGTCCTATTCCATCTCTCAGGTGGTGACCACTTCCATCCTGGCAATCCTGGGTACTACGGCCATCTCTACAAAGATCTATCTGTCCAGTATATTTTTCTACATATATGTAGTGGGAATGTCTCTGGGCTCCGCCACCTCCCTGATCATCGGCTGGCTTGTGGGAGCGGAGGAATACGACAAGGCATACCGCCTGAACCTGCAGAATCTGCGCATCGCCGTGCTTCTGAATCTGATCGGTTCCACGCTCATCTGCATTTTCGGAAGACCGCTGCTGCATCTGTTCACCGATGATCCGGCCATTTTTGCCATGGCAGCGCCCATTTTCTTCGTGGACATCTTCGTGGAAATCGGCCGTGCCTTCAATCACATCGAGGACAACTCCCTGCGCGGTGCCGGTGATGTGATGTTTTCCATGGTGGTTTCCATCTTTTCCTCCTGGGCCATGAGCATCCTGTTTTCCTACATTCTGGGTGTCCGCCTCGGCCTGGGGCTCACCGGCTGCTGGATCGCCTTCATGATGGACGAACTGTTCCGCGGCCTGACCTTTTTCTTCCGGTGGCGTTCCCGCCGCTGGACGCGGAAATATATATAATGGAAAAGGGAGACGGACTGTAAGCACAGCCTGCCTCCCTTTTTTCGACTCTTATTTCAAATCCTGATTATCTCTTAAAGCTATCTTCGCCGCCTTCAGAATGTAACTCAGCACGCGGATCTCATAATCATCGCAGTCGGCGGTGGTTTCCAGAATTTCCTTCTGAAATACGGGCTTACAGCATACCACGCTGTCACACAGCAGTTCGTCTGTGGAAACGGACAGCACATTTGCGATATCCACCAGAGTTGCAAGACTCGGATTTCCCGTCCCGGATTCCAGGTTGCTGACGTGAACCTCGCTGATTCCAACCTCTTCCGCCAGTCTGGCCTGCGTCATCGCCGCTTTCTTTCTCGCGGCCTTGATTCTTCTGCCCATTGCCTTGCTGTTCACTGCCATTTCCGCACACCTTCTTTCCCGATTGTCGCTTTCCATACCCGGCAGATATTCGCAATCCGCTCACGGTCTGTTCATAACCGAATAGCTCCTTCGCGGCTTCGGTTAAACTATAACTATTGTAACCATCGTGAAAGTATAATATAATAAACCAACAAAGTATTTTTATTGTGTTAGTTTAATGAACAGGGAAACAAAGAAAATCTGATTCTTTTATTCCAGACTGCGTAATATTTTTATTTTTTTCGGGAAATCCTTATAAGGAGACTTTCTCCTGACAGACAGGGAAACGAAGGAAAGGACTCAAAGATATGGATCTGAACTCACCCGAAATCCAGAAGCTTCTGGCCGCCGTCGCCGATCGGACCGAAAAGGGCGATATCACCTGGGAAGTGCTGGAATATGACCCGATCGGTTTCATGACGGAGATGGGCGTGGAATTCGACGGCTCTGAAACCGAAAATTTTGCGCAGAACATCACATTCCTGTGCCGCCTGCCAAAGGGGCGAACCATCTGGCTCGAAGCCTATGAATCTCTCGGTTTTCCAACGCCGGGCGGCTTTCCGGGACTAAAAGACGGCTATTCTCTCAGAGGGCTGGCCTACATCACCATCCGCATTCTCTCTTCCAGAGATCAGGTCCTTTATCGCTGCGGAAGCATCATTCAGAACCGCAGGCACGCGCTGCTGCTCTGCCTTCTGTGCGACGCCGTTTTTACCTCCACACAGGATGCCTTTGCCCGTATGCCCCCAAACGACCCCGGCCGTTTTCTCGCATATCTCAACCAGTTCGATGAAAGCGGAGGCCTTACCCGGCATCCGCTCACCCGGCTTATGACCGATCTTTACCGTGATAACCGGTGTATGGATTTTCATTTTCTCACCATGGCCTGTGCCACCGGACTCACAAAAAGAAAGGGCTGAAAACACGGCAGTCTCTCAAAGAAATCGAAAACGCCGTCTCAGCAGCCCGTTGTATTTCGTCCGTTCATCCCCTCTCTGGCATATTCCGTTGGGGATTTTCCGGTATATTTCTTAAAAACCCTGCTGAAATAGTATTCGTCCGAAAAACCGACCCGGGTTCCGATCACGGACATTTTCAGAGGCGTATTCAGAATCAGTGTTTTTGCGTGATTGATGCGGACCCTGTTCAGATACCGGAAAATCGTTTCACCTGTGACCTTCTTGAAAGTCCGGTTCATATAATCAAAGTTGCCTCCGAATTCCTTTTCCAGAAGCTCCCCCGTGATGTTGGAGGCATATTCGCTGTTCAGATAATTCAAAAGCTCCTGTACCACCCGGTAGGAACGCGGCTGAGACTCCACATACTGCGCCGTTTCCGTGGTGACATAGCTTCTGGCGATCTCGGTAAATGCCTCCAGAACCCGGCAGGCCAGCTGGATCTTATAATTTTCCAGC
Organism: uncultured Lachnospiraceae bacterium; assembly: GCA_900544445.1. Classification (GTDB taxonomy): domain Bacteria; phylum Bacillota; class Clostridia; order Lachnospirales; family Lachnospiraceae; genus Eisenbergiella; species Eisenbergiella intestinigallinarum. The sequence goes on along the minus strand of UQVK01000046.1, from coordinate 3,290 downwards.
TGCCTGGTATTTTTCCCGATCGCGTCGTTGAAAAGCTCCGTCACCCGGACCAGGCTGCCGTAATCGGACATGTGATACAGCTTCGGCAGATAAAGTCTCTCTCCCTCGCATTTTTCATAACTGAATATATTGCTCTGGATGGAAGACCGCCTGTTTTCCAGAAGCATTTTCTGAAAATCCTCCATCCCGTTTTCATCAATTCTTCGGATGGAAGGGTGACGGAAATGGATATAAAAATATTCACACCAGGAGGCCTTCAGCCCTTCGTGGGTGCATGACGGGTCCAGTATGCACACATCCTGCGGCTGCAGCGTTATGGGAACGCCGTCTTCCTGCAGATACATGACCCCCCTTTTGATCAGATACAGAATAAATTCGTCCGCCTTTCGGCGCTTGTGCACATAGGGCGGCTCTATCACAACAGAGTCCGCCAGCCTCACAGAGGGCAGGATTCCGGGATCCATCAGATAAAACATAACCTGCGTCTCCTTCCCTTTTCCTCAGTCGTTCAGGCATTTGCAGGAATCCCGGATCACCAGTCTGGACTTCACCATCTGTATCCTGGGCGGCTCTTCCTTATGGATCAGGCGCACCGCCGTATCAATCAGGAGATGTCCGAACATTCTGTAGTCATATCCCACACAGGTCAGCCTGGGCATACAGGTTTCAGCGATATAGGTATTATCAAAGCTCACCACAGAGATGTCCTCCGGAATCTGATAGCCCGCCTCCTGCAGGGTACGGATCACGCCGACTGCCGTAAAATCATTGATGGCAATGATGGCGGAGGGCATCGGATGATCCTGGCGCATGAACTGCCGCATGGCCTGCGAACCGCTTTCAATATCATAGCTGTCTCCATCCACAATGTATTCTTCCTTTACAGGTATGCCGAATTTCCACAGCATCTGCCGGTAGCGCAACCTTTTATCCACCGTGGATTTCACGTCTCCACGGCCGCCGACCAGCGCAATGTCCTGATGGCCGTTTCCGATCAGAAAACGGATCAGGAGTTCCATGGCCTGTCCCTCATCGATATTCACCTGATAGCAGTCGGCTCCATCCAGCTTTCCCGTGATCAGGACCGGCATGGAGCTTGCCACCTTATTGATGCTTTGCACATACCGGGTATCCGAAACCAGCTCGTCCACCTTTCCGCCGATCTGGATCACTGCATCCACCCGCTGACTGTAAAACTTTTCCAGATAAGAGGATTCCATCTCATTGCTTCCAAGCGAATTGCACAGCATCAGAAGATATCCCCGTTCATTCGCGGCCTTTTCGCATTCCACCACCATTGTCGCATAGAACGGGTTGCGGATATCGGAAACCATCAAACCGATCACCTTCGTCTCCACACTGCTTAAACCTCTTGCGAGCGCGTTTGGCGTAAAGCTGTATTTTTCAATCAGGGCCTGCACCCTGGCCCTTTTCTCCTCGCTTACCTTCGCGCTCCCTGTAAGCACTCTGGATACGGTGGCCGGAGAAACCCCCGCTTCCTTCGCTATGGTATATATGCTTATTGTCTCTTTTTCCATGTCAGTACCCGTTTCTTTCTGAGGCCGGTTTCAAGCTCTCTTTTTACTTATTATAATATATACTGTGGGAATTACCAACCCTTTCCTCAAAAAAACTGCCGCAAAGCGGCAGTTTTCCTAATAATGAATCGGATCAATATCCTCCGGCACGTTTTCCCATGCCGCTTCCTCCCCGGCTGCCACCCGATACATCCCCGCGTGGCAGGCGCGCATGGCCTCCGTCATCGCTTCATATTCCTGCATGCAGACATCGATCAGGCCGATCTGGTAATTTTCCCCGTCAAAGCGTCCCAGGCAGCTCTGGTCATTAAGCTGAAAATAATGAGCGCCCAGAAAATGGGGATGGGTCAGGCCCTGTTCCAGATAATAACGGTAAGCGCATCCGCGCTGCTCCTGATTCGTCACTCCGCGGATGCCGTGGGCCGTCAGCCCCACATCCAGCGCGCCCTGATGGAATTCTCCCACCATCACCGGCTTGTCCAGCCAGCCCGCCGCCTTCTCCACCGGCTCCAGGGGCGTGATCTGGTAACTGTTGATGGAAAACACGTCAAAATATTCCGAGCCGCACAGCAGGCTTTTGTCCGTAAGATAAGCGTAGCGCATCCCCAGATTCAGGTGATTGCCGTCCACTTTCCTGAGTTCTTTCGCCGGAATCTCCACATAACGGGTGATCATTTCCTCTGAAAACGCCCTCAGATCCGCTTCCGCCTCCGGCGACAGGGACGCCGCTTTGTAAATCTCCCGGTCCAGTCCGTCAAATCCGGAGAAGGAGGTGCGCCAAGCCTCATTGAAGCGCCCGATCGAACCGTACTTTTCTTCCATCCGTTTCCGAAACTGCGCCCGGCAGCAGGTCTGCGCCGGATTTGCCAGCATTTCCTCCGCGATGTTCAGCCCGTACACGAAGGCCCATTCCGGTTCATTTCTCATGAAATACCCGATCAGGAGAGGATCGGAGACGAACGGCACAAGTCCGTCGGCATACCGCTTCGCCGACTCCTCATATTCCGGAGAAAACACATCGGGAAAGTCCCGGAAAACAGTGTCTTGCGTATGTGGATAGCCCTCTTCGGAAAAGGAGTCCAGCGGAATCACATAGGGCAGACGGGCGAAACGGATAAATTCCCGGTCGGACCAGTTGCCGATGGTATTGATTCCCCAGGAGCACAGATAATACCGGATGATTTTCATCCAGCATTCCTTCCAGTCCTCCCCAAAGGCCTTCTTCAGATTCTCCACGCCGTAGTTAAAGAAATCATATGCTTTCCGCCGGCTGCTGCCGTGGCTGTTTGCCGGCCTGTTTCCAGCATCCGATCCCGTTCCGGTTTCCGCGGCATTTCCGGCCTCCTTTTTCTGCCTGGCTGCTTCCTGCTCTTCTTCCCTCCTGACAGCCTCCAGATATCCCTTCCTCACCTTCTCTCCCACGAAGGGAAGTACGGGGCCAAGGCGGGTTCCCTCTCCGGGATTGATGCAGTCAAGACCCGCAGAAAGAAAGGCGTTTCCTTCCGGGTCAGCCAGCCAGTATCTGCCGTTTTCCCGCTCCACATGAAACCAGCCCGTTTTCCGGAATTTTTTCTTCACCCAGCCGCCATAGGCATCCCAGTCCGCGAACGGAAAGGCGCTGCCACGCTCCTGTTCTTCCTTTTGCGCCGCTTCCGCCCGGGAAAGAAGCTCCTGAAGAATCCGGGTGCACTCCTGCCTGTTCGTAACTTTCTTCTTCCATTCCTTCTGCGTCCACTGCCCCAGCTCGTCGAT
>UQVK01000045.1 GCA_900544445.1 uncultured Lachnospiraceae bacterium | reverse complement strand
GGCGCACACTCGCGCCGAGCGCGGTTGCCTTCAGGCAACATCTACCTTGCGCGCGAGTGCGCATCAACGTCTTTTTTTATTCAATAGGAAATGAAATTTCCTATTGAATAAAAAAATCCGAAAAACCTGCAATCATCAGGTTTTTCGGACTTCTCACACGAGCTGCTGACGGGAATCGGACCCGTGACCTCCGCCTTACCAAGGCGACGCTCTACCGACTGAGCCACAGCAGCTTATTCAGTTTGTTTTCAGCTTTTTGTGTTTTGCGCTGTCAACGAAAATGAGTATATCACAGGGGTTACACCTTGTCAACAAATTTTTATTTTTTTTGATCACTTTTTTTAATCTCTGCATTTTACACCTTTATACAGCAGAAAATCCCGGTTTCCTGTGGACGTCATCCCGGGTGAAAGACCGGGCGCTGCAACGCCGCCCGGTCCGGCTCATTCCTTCACCTGATAAGCGATATACATATCGTCTTCGAACACCACTTCCATATGTTCATGAATCCATTCCCAGGGGAAATCCTCCGTATCCCGCTCGTAAGGCCAGACCAGCCCGGTCCCCTCCGGTCCCGTCTGCACCTTGTCCAGAAGAACGTAATCCGGCTGGACTTCATCCACCACAAGCTCCTTTCCGCGGCAGCGGGTGATATGGAAATATACGTTCTGGCTGGCATACACGTCTCCGGTGAGAATGGTATCCACCTTCGTTTCGTCAAGGCTGCTTAAGGCCGCATAGATGTGATTATCCCTGCTGTCATATCCGGCGTTGTAGCCGTCCGAAAGAAAACCGGCTGCCATGAACAGCAGAGAAGCGGCAACAGCCACAGCAGTACACACCGCACTTTTCCCTGCGCCCGATCTGTGAGCCGTCTCTCCCTTTCCATCCTTTTCCCCTGTACAGAAACGTCCGGCCAGAAAACGGATCGTTCCCCATACCGTCAGAACGAACAGCATGGACAGGACGCTCCCCATATAGGTGAAAACACGCAGGTAGGGAAACACACACTGGACAAACAGGAATGTGGGAACCATCACCGTCAGAATCAAACAGTACAGGCCGCAGAAGAAAAAGCCAAGCTCTTTCCTGCGAAAAGCGGACAGGGTCTGAAGCAGAAGGACGATGAGGCAGACGGGGATCAGAACCGCAAGGACATATCCGCCGCCGGAATACACCTGATTCAGCACACGAAGCAGATACCCCCCAATTCCCTCCAGAAATTCCGCCCTGTCCACGCTCTGGATATTGGGGTCGGAAAGCATGGCATTCAGTCCCCGCACAAACGCAGCCGCAGGATCGGAAAAGAGCATCTGAAAATGACTCATGCCATAAAAGGGGCCGCCTTCCTCCTTCACCAGGAAATTGGAGCCGATAGCCAGCCAGATGATCGTATACAGGCCAAAGGTCACTACGGCCGCACAGGCAGACGCCACAATCAGCCGGATCAGCCTGCCGTATTCCCGGCACAGCAGGAGAAACAGTCCTCCCGCAAAGCAGATGGACACCACCCAGTAGAGATTGCTGGGAATGGCATACAGCCCGCCTGTGAGGCAGGAGGCAAAGCCCGCATACAGCCAGAAGCGGCGGTTTTTACAGAAGCCTCTGATTCCATGGCAGCGCTTTTCGGCCGCATCCATTCCGCGGAGCGCATCTGTCCCGTCCCATCTTCCTTCATCCGTCCCGGAAGTCCGTGGAACGCAGATTTCATACAGCAGGTTCGCCGCCGCGATGAGAAAGAAGCCGGACAAGGCATAGCCCCTCCCCTGCGCCGCCTGCTGGGTCACGTTGTACATGGCGGCAAAAAGGGCGCAGCCCGTCACGGAAAGCGCAGGGGATACCAGCTTTTTCAAAAGACGGTATAAAAGCAGCAGGCTTCCGGCCGAAGCCAGAAGGGAAACGCCCCGCAGTCCCAGATAGGGGCTTCCCAGCTTGTTAAGAAGGGCGGAAAGCGCCGAATAGAGGACATGGTTGTTGGGAAGAGGCCAGTGGATCATGGAATAGATCACGCCTCTGTCGATGAAATTTTCATAGGTATACAGCTCATCGTACCAGGGCGGGATCCGAAACAGCCGCCACACATAATAGGCCATAACCGCACAGAAGAAGAGGGCGAACAGCCAGTTGTCCCTGATCCGGAAAGCCGCAGAGGCTTTCCGGACAGAGCCGCCTGTTGCGCTTCCCGTCGTCTGTTCCTTCGGCGTATTTTCGCCGCTTTGTATTTTTTTCATTCCGGCTTTCCTTTCTTTCATAACCGCCAGAGCGTCACTCCAGCTCCCGCTTTCCGGTATACAGCTCGTAATATCTTCCCTTCAGCGCCAGCAGCTGCTCGTGGCTGCCCCGTTCCATGATTTCCCCGTGCTCCAGCACCAGGATGGCGTCGGCGTTGCGGACCGTGGAGAGGCGGTGGGCGATCACCAGGGTGGTCCGGTCGGCCATCAGCCGGTCCATGCCCTCCTCGATGTGTTTTTCCGTCCGGGTATCCACGGAGGAGGTCGCCTCGTCCAGAATCAGGATGGGAGCTTTGGAAATGGCCGCCCTCGCGATGTTGAGAAGCTGCCTCTGCCCCTGGCTCAGGTTGGCGCCGTCCCCTTCTATCATGGTGTCATATCCCTTTTCCAGACGCATGATGAAGGAATGCGCGCTGGCGGTTTTCGCCGCCTGCTCCACCTCCTCATCCGTGGCGTCCAGCCTGCCGTAGCGGATGTTCTCCCGGACCGTTCCGGTGAAAAGATGGGTATCCTGCAGCACCATGGCGATATTCCTGCGCAGATTGTCCCGCCTGATATCCCGGATATCCACGTCGTCAATGGTGATTTTTCCCTCGTCGATATCATAAAAGCGGTTGATCAGATTGGTGATGGTGGTCTTGCCCGCCCCGGTGGAGCCAACGAAGGCGATCTTCTGGCCCGGCTTCGCATACAGGCTCACATGCTTTAAAACCACCTTATCCGGACTGTAGCCGAAGGTCACGTCGTTCAGGCGCACATGGCCCCTGCAGGGCTCAAGCTCCACAGCTTCCGGAGCGTCCTCCGCCTCCGGCGCTTCGTCCATGACGGCAAACACCCGCTCCGCCCCCGCCAGGGCGGAAAAAATGGTGTTCATCTGCATGGAAAGCTCATTGATGGGGCGGCTGAACTGTCTGGAATAGTTTACGAATACGGTCAGTCCCCCGATGTCAAAGCCACGGAGCACGCACAGCAGCCCGCCGATGCAGGCGGTCAGGGAATAGCCCACCTGTCCCAGATTTCCCATGACCGGCCCCATGATGCCTCCGAAAAACTGGGCCTTGATCTGCTTGTCCCGCAGGTCGTAGTTCAGCCAGGAAAATTCCTCCTGGGCGGTTTCCTCATGGCAGAACACCTTGACCACCTTCTGGCCCGTCACCGTTTCCTCGATATAGCCGTTCAGCGTTCCCAGCGCCGCCTGCTGGGCCTTGTAGAACCGGCGGCTTCGCATGGTGACGGCTCTGGCCGCAAGCATCATGAAGGGCACCATCACCACCGTGATCAGCGTCAGCCACACATTGGTATACATCATCAGGCAGAAGGTGCCGATCACATTGATGGTGCTGGAGATGATCTGCACCACCGTATTATTCAGCATTTCTCCCACTGCATCCACATCGTTGGTGAAACGGCTCATGATGTCTCCGTGGTTATTCGTATCGTAGAACCGCACCGGCAGCTTCTGGATCCGGGAAAACAGATCGTTTCTCAGCCGGAAGATGGCTCCCTGCGAGATGCCGATCATGATCCGGGACTGAAAATACTGGGCCGCAATTCCCACCGCGTAGATGGCCGCCATCCGCAGAAGAGAGGAAAGCAGAATCTGTACGCTTCCCTCCGCAGAGGTCAGGCTGTTGATGATGGGGCGCAGCATATAGGAACCGGCCAGGGAAGAAAGGGTGTTGAGGATGACGCAGAAAAACACCACTGCCAGTCCCAGACGGTCCTTTTCAATATAGGAAAGGAGCCTGTGGACCGTTTTCGACGCATCCTTCGGCCTTCCGCCCCGGCCGCGGCCTCCCCTCGGCCCTGGGCCTCCGCCGGGGCCTCCCCTCCCGGGGCCGCGCCCCTGGGCCTCGGCCTGCTTTGCCGCATAGGTATATTTCCGGATCAGGGCTTCTTTTCTCTCCTCATTCATGACGCGCTCACCTCCCTGTCCATCTGGGAATAGCAGATTTCCCGGTAGGCCTCACAGCTCTTAAGAAGCTCTTCATGGCTGCCCTGTCCCACGATTTTTCCCTCGTCCATGACCACGATCAGATCCGCCTCCATGACGGAGGTGATCCTCTGTGCGATGATCAGCTTGGTGGTACCTTTCAGCGTGGTGGAAAAGCTCTCCCTTATCTTCGCCTCTGTCGCCGTATCCACAGCGCTGGTGGAATCGTCCAGAATCAGGATCCGCGGCTTTTTCAGCAGGGCCCTGGCAATGCAGAGCCTCTGCTTCTGGCCGCCGGAAACGTTTACGCCGCCCTGTCCGAGGAAGGTCTCATACCCCTCCGGGAATGTGCTCAAGAAGGCGTCGGCCTGGGCCGCCTGAGCCGCCTCCCGCACCTGCTCCGGGGAGGCGTTTTCATCTCCCCAGCGCAGGTTTTCCTCCACCGTGCCGGAAAACAGGACATTTTTCTGAAGCACCATGCCAACCCCTTCCCGGAGGTGATTCAGGGAATACTCCCTCACATCCACGCCGTCCACCAGCACCTGTCCCTCATCCACATCATACAGCCTCGGGATCATGGAGACAAGCGTGGTTTTTCCGCAGCCCGTGGAACCGATGATTCCCACCGTCTGCCCGGGCTCTATGGCCAGGCTGATGTCATCCAGCACCTTTTCCCGGCTGTCCTTATAATACCGGAAGGATACGTGCCGGAATTCGATGCTCCCCTGTTCCACCTTCTTTTCCTTCTGTGACGCGTTTTCATCCGTCAGATCGATTTCCGTATCCAGAATCTCATTGATCCGCTTCGCGCTGGCAATGGCGCGGGAGCTCTGAAGGAAGACCATGGCGAGCATCATCAGGGACATGAGCACCTGTACGATATAGGTGGTAAACGCGGTCAGATTACCCACCTGCATATCCCCGGCAAGCACCTCCTGCCCGCCCAGCCAGACCACGGCAAGGGTCGTCACATTCATGAAAAAAGCAACCAGCGGCATCTGCAGAATGACGATTTTGAACGCCCGCAGGCTCGACTCCTTCAGATCCCCGTTGGATTTGAAAAACCGCTTTTCCTCATAGTCCCCGCGCACAAAGGATTTGATCACGCGGACGTTCTGCAGGCACTCCTGGATATTGGAATTGACCCGGTCCAGCTTCTTCTGCATGACCGTAAATCGGGGAAAGGCAGTCATCATGATAACGGCGATGGTGACCACCATCACAGGAAGGATCACCAGAAAGATCCGCGCCAGCCCCGGATTCATCGCCACCGCCATGATGATGGCGCCGATCAGCATGCCCGGCGCCCGCAGCATCATGCGCAGTCCCATCATGATCAGGTTCTGCACCTGAGTGATGTCGTTGGTGAGCCGGGTTACCAGAGAGCCGGTGGAAAAGCTGTCGATGTTCTGGAAGGAGAATTTCTGTACCTTCTGAAAACAGTCGTTTCGCAGATCCGCGCCAAAGCTGATGGAAGCTTTGGCCGCAAACCAGGCGCCTCCGATTCCGCCGCCCATCATGACGAACGCGGTGAGAATCATGACGCCTCCCATTTCAATGATATAGGCAATATCATGGTTTGCCGCGCCCACGTTGATGATCTGCGCCATCAGTGCCGGAAGGACCACTTCTCCCACCACCTCGGTGATCATCAGGATCGGTCCGAGTATGAACGCATAAAGATAGGGCTTCACATATTTCCAGTACCGTTTCATTCCTGCCTCCCTTTTTCGTCCAGAAGCTTTCTACAGTCAATTCTCCGCTTTCCGCCCGGAATCAATGTCGGACTCCGCCCTCTCCAGATTTTCCTTTGCCCGGTTCAGCAGACTGTAAAGCTGTTCCATTTCCCCGTCGCTGAAACCTTTGAAGAAAATCTCATCCGTTTCCGCAAAAAGCTGCAGGCTCTGCTGAACCACTTCCTTTCCCTTTTCCGTGATCATTACATGGTTCACCCGATTGTCCTGCCGGTCCGTCTGTCTGGTAATGTAGCCGCCCTTTTCCAGCTTTTTTAACGAAACCGTAACCGCCGCCGCAGATACCCCGAATCTATCCGCCAGCTCCATCTGGGAACAGGCCGGATTCAGGTTCAGCTCCATCAGTGTCCTGTGCTGCGTCGGGAAAACCCTTGTAGGAACCAGCTTCTTTTCCAGAAAACGCCGAAACGTACCCTCCGTTCTCAAAAGAAGGGCGATCGTATCCTGCATCCTTTTTCTTCTGTCCATTTTTCCTCCCGTTTTCAGGCGTTTCTTCCGAAAACATGCCCGGATAAAAAATACTTATCTGGTTAACTATTTTATCAGCCTGTATGGACACTGTCAATTTCCACGTACAGCTTCGTCAAGACTGGTATGGTTAAAAATATATAAAATGGCACTTTTCGTCATGCCAGTTTTGCATATAATAAAGTGCATACAGATTCTGAAGCAAAAACGCTTCGGAACGGAGGATGGCGGTGCCATTCTTCTCATAAATTTTTATGCCGCCTACGGCGGCGGAAAGAAGAGGATGGCTCGAACCTTCGGTTCGCGCTGAAGAATGGCTCCGCCATTCTTCTCATAAATTTTTATGCCGCCTGCGGCGGCGGAAAGAAGAGGATGTTATGAGAAATGAAAAAGTTCAGAAGCTGGTCATGACAGGCGTATTCGCTGCCCTTTCCTATGTGGTGTTCACCTTCCTGCAGATCAAGATCAGCCTGCCCGGCGGAGACGCCACCTCGATTCATCTGGGGAACGCGGTCTGTGTGCTGGGCGCGCTGATTCTGGGCGGTCTGTATGGCGGCGTTGGCGGCGCCATCGGCATGACCATCGGCGATCTGTTTGATCCCGTCTATGTGGTTTATGCACCAAAGACCTTTCTTTTAAAGCTCTGCATCGGCCTGATCACCGGCTTCATCGCCCATCGGCTCGGCCATATCACCCTTACGTCCGATAAGCGGAAAATCCTGCTGTGGACCACTCTTGCCGCTGTGGGAGGGCTGGTTTTCAATATGATCGCCGATCCGCTGGTGGGATATTTCTACAAGCTGCTGATCCTGGGCAAGCCCGCCGCCGACATTACCCTGGCCTGGAACATCGCGTCCACCTCCATCAACGCCGTTCTCTCCGCCATCGTATCCGTGGCCGTTTACATGGCTCTGCGTCCCGCACTGCAGAAGGCCGGGCTGTTCTGGCGGATTGGGAAGGAAGAGAATAAACAGTGAGCAGCCCTGCCGCCTCACCCCTCCCTGTCCTTCACCCCGCAGGCCGCATGGGAGCCCGGCGCGTCCATCCACAGACATACCTCCATCCCGGCAAGGTCATACACGGAAATCATGGAGGACAGCCCTTCCTCCTGGGGACAGATTTTGGCAAACAGATCCGGACAGTCCGCAAAGCAGTCCCGGTGATAGCAGATTTCCTCCCGGTCCGCATAGATGGCCGCATAGAAAATATCCGCTTCCACCAGATCCTGGAACATGTGGCTTCCGAAACTCAGCTCGGGCATGTATCCGGCCCGGTCGTCGGATACCTCGCAGATGCCGCAGTAGCCGGAAAGCTCGGCGAACGCCGCGGGAATGCCCAGCTCCGGAGAGGAGGTGCCGATCCGGCCGGGAACCGCAAGGAGGACGTTCTTCTTTTCCGGCTGTGAGAGGAAATACCGGTTGATCCGGCCGATCACGCCCGCCACCTCGGATTTTCTCGCATAAGGATATTCATAATATTCCTTCGGGTCCACCAGAACCAGAGCGTCCAGCTTTCTGCAGGAGGATCTGCCCATGCAGGTGTCGTAAATGTCAAAAAAGGTCCGCTCCGCCTTCAGCGCCGGAATCCGTACCGCCTCCCGGTTCTGTCCCACATAGAGCGGCCTGCACTGGAGAAGATTCACCAGAAAATCCCCGTTTTCACCGCAGTTTACGGTATATTCGATGTCCACCGGATTTTCATAGACCCGCTGCAGGGTGGCAAGAAGCTTTTTCATCAGTCCGGTGAACGCTTCGTTTTCCAGCAGGCGCTGACAGCTGATAAACCAGATCTGTCTCGGCCTTCCCATGTCGTAAAGCCGCTGCTCCGCCTCGTAATCATGCTCCAGAAGAAGGTTTTTCAGCCACCGGGGCAGGACGGGCAGCACCGCGTCCAGATCCTTTTCACAGAGCGCGTTTTCTTCCAGATCCAGCACATCCAGCTTATGCTGGGAAAAACGGTGCTTCTCCGCCACGTTTTTCGTCATGGTGACGGCGGGACGGTCCAGGTTCACCAGCCTGGGATAATCGTTCTGGGTCCGGTCCACCGCCTTCGTTCCAAGCCCCATCACAAGGCGCAGCATGCCCGCGTCCGGATCGATGTCCCGCCGCCACTGGTAGGTGCTGTAGCTGTAGCCCACACCGGCGGCGCAGGGCATGTAGAGCTTTCCGTAATAGGAGCCGGAGACCCGCTGCACCAGAATGGCCATCTGCTCATCCTTCTTCTCCAGCCCTCTCTGCCTGCGGTATTCCAGAGCCGACGGGTCCATGGTGCTGGCATAGACCTGACGCACCGCGTTTTCAAAGGCCGCAAGCCGTTCCTCCGGGGTTCCCCGGTTGGCGCAGAACACCGATTCATATTTGCCCGCGAAGGCGTTCCCGAAACCGTCCTCGAGAAAGCTGGAGGAACGGACGATGATGGGCGTCTGGCCGCAATACTCCGGCATGGAGACAAACTGCTCCCGGATATTGGAGGGGAAGGCGCCGGAAAGCAGCCCTTCCCGGAGCTCCCCGCTCTGGAAAAATATCCCTCCTTCGTCCGCTGCGCGATGCGAAGTCCCCACAGATCGTTTGCCACGATATAGGTATAGAACACGTCTGAGCCGATATAGAAGGAATCGTGGGGCTCGCAGCGATGCTTTTCCTCCGAAAGCTCCTTCTCCGCGATTTTTCTGGCGAGCAGCATGCCGCAGGCCTTTCCACCGATGGCGCCGCTTCCGATCATCCTGTCCCGAAGGGCAAAATAATCCGCCGGGCCAAAATACTTCCGGATCAGCTGCTGCATGCGCCCGTCCTTTGTCATCGTGCTCTCGATGATCTGCGCCTGGGTCTCCTCCGGGAAGCTTCCCGCCGCATACTGCAGCCTGGCAAGGGCGAAAAAGCGGTCATAGCTGTCCGTGTTCAGATCCTGCAACGTGGCCTCCTTCTCCTGCCGGAGCGCATAATAGCGGCCGATGCCAAGCCCGTCCTTCACCACCTCAAACCGCCCCTTTCCCTCCGTTCCTTCCACCCATACGTGGGGCAGGAACATGTCGGGAAGATACCTGTTCCACACCTTTAAAGGATGCAGATACAGCTGTCCTCCATCCCCGTACACGTCCAGGAAAAGCTGGGTGGTTTCCCGAATCCGCGCCGTGGCGTCAAAGGAATGCCGCCCTCTGATCAGCGGAAAAAAGGCCACCGTATCCAGCTGAAACAGATAGGGGCAGGTCACCCGGAAGAAATTTCCCATCATCAGATCCGTATACCAGGCGGACTGCAACTCGGAAAGACAGTCGAACACATAAAAGGCGTCCTTCCCTTCCTCCGTAATTCTCTCATGGATCGCCACCGTGAAGGCCTCAAAGCCCGGTTCCGCTCTTTACCTTGTCAAATGCCGCCACTTAAACCTCTCTTTCCGCCGCCGAAAGCGGCATTTCATTCCTGTTCCTTTCCACGAAAAAAGACGCAGGAAATCCACTCATTGGACTCCTGCGTCACTCTGCTTTTATCTTAAGCTTTCCGCTGCAGCCTGTCAATGCGTATCTCCGCAAAATCCTGTGGAAGAAATCCGTCCGGTCTGGTATAATGATTGCGCCCAGCGCAATCCGGCCCGATGCAATCGGGCCGCCCCGCTGTGCGGGGATTATACCCTCCAGGCCACAGCTTGTTCGCATGTGGTATAATTCTGAAGTATCACATAGGGAGGATCCTGCAGATGAAACAGCAACATGAATGCACAAAATATAGAAATGACGCCGAAAGCACACCGCAGGGAGCGGACATGCCCTGCCGGATTCCGAAGAAAATAGCCATGATCAACGACATCGCCGGGTATGGGCGCTGCTCCGCCACCGAGGCGATTCCCATCATCAGCGCCATGAAGGTGCAGGTCTGTCCGGTACCCACCTCCCTTTTTTCCAACCACACCGGATTTCCGGTTCATTTCATGCACGACTGCACGCCCTACATGCGGGATTATCTGGCGAAATGGAAGGAGCTGGGCTTCCGGTTTGACGGGATTTACTGCGGCTTTCTGGGAAGCGCCGAACAGATCGGGATCGTGCAGGAATTTCTCGCCGGATGGCCGGACGTTCCCTTCATCCTGGACCCGGTGATGGGCGATCACGGAAAGGCCTATCGGACGGTCACGCCGGAGCACTGCGAAGGATTGAAATTCCTCCTGTCCCGCGCGGCCATCATCACGCCGAACATCACGGAGGCCTGCCTGCTGACGGACACCCCCTACCGGGAAAGCGGCTGGAAGCGGGACGAGCTCTGCCTGCTCGCCAGACAGCTTCACGCCATGGGGCCGGATAAGGTGGTGATCACGGGGCTTCGGGAAAATGAGGATTACATCAACTTCATCTCCGAGCGGACGGACGGGCTGACCACGGAGGTCAACCGGACCCATTCCGCGGGCCATTCCTGGCACGGCACCGGGGATATCTTCGCCTCCATCATCGCGGCGGACGCGGTAAACGGCGTGCCTTTCGGGGAATCGGTGGAAAAGGCAGCTTCCTTTGTGCGCACCTGCATCAGCGCCTCCATCCGGCTGGGCATTCCGGAGCAGGAGGGCGTCTGCTTTGAAAATTTTCTCGCCCTGCTGGCAGACGGCAGCTTTCCTTCCGGTAAAACGGACGCGGAATAACATTTGAATATAGAAGAACCTGTGATTTATGCCGCAGCTCTGCGGCGGAATGGAGATTGCATGAATAAAAAGGAAATCCTGGAAATCAGGAAACAGTATACCCACGAAAGATGCAGCATTTCACGCATCTGCACCTGCTATGTGGACGGAGAGAAAAACATCAAAACCACCATGAAGGAGGCTTTCCTTTCTCTCCCGGAGGAAGAGACGTTCAAATATTTCAACATTTTCAAACAGACCCTTTCCGGTACGCTGGGGAAGAACCTGCTGAATCTGGAATTTCCCCTGGATGCGGAAAATCCGGGCGGCCCGCAGGAGTTTCTCTTAAAGCTTCGTGACAGCCGCCTGCAGGACGACGCGCTGTTGGAGGAATTTTACAACAAAATCATTGAAACCTGGTATTTCCCGGAAAATTATTACATCATCCTGATCCATGTAGCCTACGACATCCCCGGAAAGTCCTCGGACGGCTCCGAAATGTTCGACGCCTCCGACGAGGTGTATGAATACCTGATGTGCAGTTTGTGTCCGGTGAAGCTTTCCAAGCCCGGCCTTTTCTACAACACGGAACATAACCAGATTGAGAACCGCATCCGGGACTGGGTGGTGGAGCCTCCGGTAAAGGGCTTCCTCTTCCCTGCCTTCAATGACCGAAGCAGCGACATCCACGGCATGCTCTATTTTTCCAGGCAGGCGGAGGAGCTGCAGCCCGATTTCATGGAAAGCATGTTCGGCTGTCAGCTTCCCCTCACCGCGAAGAGCCAGAAGGAATCCTTCAACACGCTGATCGCGGACACCCTGGGCGAGGACGCGGATTATGAAATGGTGAAAAACATCCACGAGCATCTCACGGAAATGGTGGAGGAAACCAAGGACTCCCCGGATCCCCTCGTGCTCACCCGCCCCGATGTGAAACGGCTGTTTGAATTAAGCGGCGTGCCGGAGGAAAAAATGGAAACCTTCGACCGGGCCTATGATGCGGCCGCCGGGGAGGATACGGCTCTTCTCGCCTCCAACATCGCAAGCGGGCGCAGCTTCAGCATCGAGACGCCGGATGTGGTGATTAAGGTAAATCCGGAACGCACCGATCTGATCGAAACCAGAATCATCGACGGGAAGGAGTGCCTTGTGATTACCGTCAACGACCGCATCGAGGTGAACGGGGTCAATGTGCGAACCATGGCGCTGCCGCGAAACGGGGAAGAGGAAGATTTGATGGAATAAGCTGATTCGAGGAATAACCTGATATGCAGAATAAAGTAATGGTACTGATTATTGAGGACGAAAAGAACATCTGTGATTTCATTGCAACCACACTGAAGGCACAGGGCTATAAAACGATCACCACAGGGCTTGGCAGGGAAGGGGTTTCCCTGACCGCCTCCCAGTGTCCGGATATCATTCTTCTGGATCTGGGTCTGCCGGATCTGGACGGCATGGACGTGATTCGGCAGATCCGCGCCTATACCGCGATTCCCATCCTCGTCATTTCCGCCCGCACCCAGGAAAAGGAAAAGGTGACGGCTCTGGATCTGGGGGCGGATGATTATATCACCAAGCCCTTCGGCTCATCGGAGCTGATGGCACGCATCCGCACAGCGCTCCGCCACGGGGCGCAGATGGCGGGCGGCATGACCGCCGGACATCCCTACCGTTCCGGCGGGCTTACCATCGATTTTGACAGACGGCTTGTAACCGTGGAAGAAAAGCCCGTGCATCTGACCCAGGTGGAATTTAAAATCGTCTCCTTCCTCGCCGTCAATTCCGGCAGGGTCATGACCTATGACGCCATCATTTCTCATGTGTGGGGGCCCTACGCGGACGACAACAACCGGATTCTCCGGGTCAACATGGCGAACATCCGCAGAAAACTGGAAAAAAATCCGGCGGAGCCACATTTCATCCTGACGGAGATCGGCGTGGGTTACCGGATGGCCGAGGACGAGGGGCGCTGAGGCGTGCTCAGGCGCGGCTTACTGTTGTATGCCTTCGGCGCTGCGCGGCAGCGTAAAATAAAACTGCGCGCCATGTCCGTGATTTCTTGCGCCGATGGTTCCCCCATGCGCCGTGACGATGGTTTTGCAGATAGACAGGCCGATTCCCATACCCTTATGTCCGTCCGCCACGCTGTTTTCCGTCTGTCCGGTCCCGTCAAAAATGGCGGTGAGCTTATCCTCCGGAATTCCCACGCCCTGATCCGTCACCAGGAAGGTCACATCCCTTTTTTCGATCTGCACGCTGCATTCCACAGGCTCGCTGCTTCCCGCATGAAAGACCGCATTCTCCATCAGATTGATCAGAACCTGCTCGATCAGCATGGCGTCCATGGGAATCATGATGAATTCCTCCGGAAGCAGCACCCGTATGTTCGCGTCCGGAATTCTTTTTTTCAGCCGGAATACGGCTTCGCTCATCACTTCCTCCACAGGCTCCAGGGATTTGTTCACGCTGGCGCGGCCCTCGCTGATTCTGGTCACAGTGAGCAGATTTTCCACCATGTTCAGAAGCCAGTCGGCATCCTCTCCGATATGCCGCACCATCTCCCTTTTTTCCTGATCCGTAAGCCGTTCTTCATTTTCCAGATAGGAGCTGCTCGCCCCGATAATTCCTGTCAGAGGCGTGCGCAGGTCATGGGACACCGCCCGCAGGAGGTTTGCCCGCATCTTCTCCTTTTCCGCCTCCGCCAGCAGCTTTTCCCGCTCCGAAAGCTCCTTTGCCTGCTTCTTCATGTGCGAGGTGGCCATGCTGGTCAGCACGGCTACCACCATCATGCAGAAGAAGGTAACCGGATACCCATCCAGCATGAAATTCAGTTTCCAGTATGGATAGGTGAACAGGTAATTCACCGCAAAAACACTGAGAAAAGCCGCTGCAATTCCCGGAATGTATCCCTGTGTCGTCCGGGAAACCAGAAGGATTGCCAGGGTATAGAACATGATCACGTTCATGGTCTGGGCCGTAAGCCGATCATAGATATAGGCGGCGATGGTCGCAACAAAAAGGATGCCAAGGGTAATCCCGACATCCTTCCAGGTGACCTGGCACCACGCCGGATATTTTTTCATCCGCCCGGAGGCTTCCGGCCGCCGTTTTTCATTCCGGGCGGCCGGCCCGTCCGCCGGAGGCATTTTCTCTCTGGTTCTCATCATTGCTTCTGTACGAGAATTTTCTCGATCTCCACCACGTAAACCGTATGATAATCCCGGTCCGGATAATTCTTCGCAATCAGCTCCTGATCCAGAAAGCAGGCCTCCTCCATGGGCTGCGCGTAAAGCTTGCGGCAGATGATCGCCATGCGGCTTTCCTGGAAAACGGGAGCGCTGTTTACCATTTCCACATGCAGGCCGCAGGCCGCGATCTTGTCCTCATCCCTTCCGGAAACCGTCCCCATATAATTTAGCATCTTCCTGCTTCCCTCATCGAAAAAGCTTAGGGAAAGCTTCCCGCTCTGATCGATCAGCTCCTTCGTATAGCGCTGCGGCCGGATAAAAACAAAGGCGACCTTCTTGTTCCAGAGGATCCCCATGCCGCCCCAGCTCGCCGTCATGGCGTTCACCCTTGAGCCGTCCGACGCCGCCACCAGCATCCAGTCCTCTCCGATCAGAGAAAACGGGTTCTCATGAAGCTCTTCCGGTTTGATTTTTCCCCACATTTTCCTGTCCTCCCTTTCCTGCCGCCGACAGGCGGCATTGAAATCAGTTCCATAACGTTTTACGCAAGAGAACACAGACCCTTTCCTCAGGATCTGTGTTCCCCAATCATCCATTATTTCTCAGGCATGATGACCGCAACGATGAAATAGGCGATCAGCCCCATAAAGCCCGCTCCGAACAGGAGGCTTGCTCCCACCCAGATCAGCCGGACGATGGTGGGGTCCCAGTTGAAATACTCCGCGATCCCCGCGCACACGCCGCAGACCATCCGGTTGGAATAAGATCTGGTCAGCCGTCTGCCGGAACCGTTTCCATAGTTTCTGTCATAACCATTCGCGCCATAACCGTTTCCGTTCTCCCAGCCCTGACTGCTCTGACCGCCGTTCCAGCCATTCCCGTTCTCCCAGCCCTGTCCGTTGTTCTGGCCTGTGCTGTCTGCCTGCCAGCCCTGCTGCGCATTGTTCTGATTTCTATCCTGATATTCTGTCATAATTACCTCTCTTCCGGAGCGAAACAAAGCTGTTGATGCCGCTCCTTACGTTTTTATTATCCCTTATCCTTACGGATTTGTAAAGTAAATTTCCATACTGCCCATGGATACGTCCAGATCAAAGGTTCCAGCCGCGTCATTATCTGCGCCCCACTGTGAACTCATCCCGGAAACTTCCCTGTCCCCAATCCGGACGCTGCCCATTGATGCGGAAACATCAAAATTATAATCCTCTTCCTTTCCGGCAAGCTCCATGGTCACACTTCCCATGCCGCAGGTCCCGCTCAGATTTCCTGTAATCTCCCCGTTCATATACAGGGACCCCATACCGATGTCCGCAGTCATATCGGAAACCCTCGCATCATACAGATTGATTTCTCCCATTCCCAGATAAACCTCCGCATCCCGCGCGCTAAGTTTCCTGATGTCCACACTTCCCATACCCGCGTTGCAGTACAGGTGATCCGCATTCAGTTCCTCCACCGCAAGCTGTCCGGCTCCCACGGTAAGATTGGATGTTTCGAAGGAAAATCCCTTCGGCAGATACAGCGTCAGCTCTCCCACCGTTTCCGTACTCCTTCTGCCGCCGCCGAACATCCATTTCACCCATTTCACTTCACTGTCAGCCCGCACATAAAGCGTTCCATCCTCCACATAGGCCTGGGCTCTTTCAATATCAGCGCCTTCAATGCTGGCCGTTTCTCCTTCCGCTTCCAGAACGTTCACATCGACATTGCCAACCTCCAGCGTCAGCTTTCCGGCTCCGGACTCCGGCAGCGTTTCCAGCTCCTGCGTAAAATCTCCTGACAGGATCTCATGGCTGTTGTCAAATTCAATGCCCGAATCCGACTGTTCCGCCGCAGATACCTCCAGCAGTCCCTGTGCAAGCATCCCCTCCATGCCTTTCTGTCCTCCGAGCATTCTTCCACCAACCGCCAGCATCCCGCCGGCCGCGATCAGAACCAGCGAAGCAATCAGTATCCTCTTAAACCATTTATTCATATCTTCCCCTTTCTGCACGGCTTTCGGCCGTACCGTCTTCACCTGTTTATCCTTTTCTGTGAAATGGCAGACTGCATAGTCTGACGAATCCCCGGAACAGGGCCGGAACCGTATTTACCGCGAGCCAGCACATCAGCAGAGTCAGCAGAAGCCCAATTCCGACACATACCATACCGCCGCCCAGGATACAGACCGCCGAAGTGGGAAATGCCGCCAGATTGGCAATGGCGAAAACAACCAGCGCGCCGCCCACTACCAGCACAACAATCCCTGTAATCACAATACAGGCAAAGAAAACAAGCACACATACCAGGAACACAAAAGCGATAATGACGGCTCCCAGTCCCAGCGGCACCAGGACAGGCACCAGAAAGAGGCAGGCCAGGATCAGCAGAATTATCTCTCCTGCGCTTCTCTTTTGCGGCCTTTGTGGGCCGGCAGCGGACATGTCCGGACCATTCCAGCGGCCTTGTGATCCGGGGCCCTGGGATCCAAAGCCACCGGAGTTCCCTGGCCCGAAGCCGGAAGGTCCAGAACCATATGCGCCGCAGCCGCTCATTCCGGGGCCGGGACTTCCATACCCGTTCGTTCCGGGGCCGGGACCTCCGTGCCTGCCCATTCCAGGCCCTGCAGTACCGTTTTCCTGCGTTCCGGAACAGGCCCCGTTTCCAAAACCGTTTTTTTCATCGGATTCGGCCCCGTTTTTATCTGCTTCCGTTTTCTCCGTCCATCCGCTGACGGGAACCGGTTCTCTTTTCTCTCCTTCATCCATCCGGAAACCCTCTTCTGTGAATTCTCCGAAATCCTCTCCGTCCTGAAGGCCGACCCGGATGCTGTCTGCGATGCGTTCCGGAGAGCCGAGCGCAGCAAGCGCCGCGTTCTCATTTTCCGTTCCGGCGTCGTCCAGATAATCATTATAATATTGAAGCGCATCCTCCCGCTCCGCCTGAGGAATATCCTCCAGAAGCTCCTGAAGCCGTTCCATAAATTCCGCTCTGTTCATTCCCTTTTACCTCCCGTCCGGCCCTCAAGCAGATCTGTGATTCTGCCGGAATATTTTTTCCATTCCTCCATATACAGCCCAAGCTGCGCGCGTCCCCGCTCCGTCACCTGATAGTACCTTCGGTTCCGCCCGCCGTATTCCATATCGTAGGCCTCCAGGCATCCATCCGCCTGAAGTCTTCTCAGGACCGGATAGAGTGTGGACTCCGACAGCTCCACCGCCTGCCGCACCTCCTGCGTGATCCGGTAGCCATAGGCCCCATCCGGCTCTCTGGAAACCACGGCAAGCACGATCGCATCCAGCAGCGCCGCTCCCGTATTAAAAACCATGTTCCATACTCCCTTCTGAAACTTCATATTATATTTGCTATAATATTGTTTTGTAGCTTTACTATAGAGCAGAGTCCGCAAAACTGCAAGGAAGAAGCCCGGAAGATTCGGCGAAAAAACTCTGATGAAAAACGAAAGATTTTCTTAATTAGTTTCCCCACACATCCGCCCGGAATTGTGATTGCTCCTGTAAAATGCTATAATGATACATATTTCCCTTATAGTAGGAGAGGCACACGAACTGTGTTCGTGCTGAAGAACGGTCTGCTCCGTTCTTCCATGATTTTTATGCCGCCTTTCGGCGGCGGAAGGAGAGGAAATGAAACTGGATTCCATCCACCACGTTGCGATCATCGTATCCGATTATGAACGTTCCAGAAATTTTTATGTCGGTCTGCTTGGCTTTGAGGTCATCCGGGAAAACTACCGGAAGGAACGGGGCGATTATAAGCTGGACCTGAAGCTGGGGGACTGTGAACTGGAGATTTTCGGCATTCCGGGAAGCCCCAAAAGACCCAGCTATCCGGAAGCCTGCGGTCTGCGCCACCTGGCCTTCCGTGTTTCCGATATGGATGAGGCCGTCTCCTGGCTCCATGGACTTGGCATTGAAACGGAACCGGTGCGGATCGATGAATTCACGCAGAAAAGAATGACCTTTTTCAAGGATCCGGACGGCCTGCCTCTGGAGCTTCACGAATGAAAGGAGCACTTATGGGGCACGAAACTGTTTTTTTCTCTGCAGCAGATGCGAATGGCAGCGGCGTTTTTCCCCTGTCCATCGCCGTGATGGCGGACATCCACGGGAATGATGCGGCGCTGGAGCGCTGCCTTACTGATGCGGAAAAGAAGGGCATCCGCAATTATCTGTTTCTCGGTGACTACGCCGGGGAACTCGCCCATCCCGAACGGGTGATGCGGCTTCTGTACGGGCTTTCCGACCGGTACTCCTGCCTTTTCATCCGCGGAAACAAAGAAAACTACTGGCTGAATTACCGAAAAGACGGAGAAAAGGGCTGGAAGGAAAAGGACTCCATCACCGGCTGCATGCTGTACAGCTACCGACGCCTTACGGAAGAGGATCTGCATTTTTTCTCCCGCCTGGAGCCGATGCGGCAGATCGTCATCCCGGGTCTTCCGCCTTTTGTTGCCTGCCATGGCTCCCCGAAACGGATCAATCAGAAAATGCTTCCCGACGACCCGGATACGCTTTCTCTCATGGAGGAAAGTCCCTGCTCTCTCATTCTCTGCGCGCATACGCATGTGCAGCGAAAAATCAAGCACCGGGGCGTGACCATCCTCAATCCGGGGTCCGTTGGCGTGCCGCTTTTCCCAGAGGATTCAGCCTGTTCCGGCGGCCGGACGCAGTATCTGATCCTGCATGCAGTTCCGGACTCCTCAGATCCGGCATATGCGGGAAGATGGGAGGAAGAGATGGTGACGCTGGAATACGATGCCGGTCAGGCAATCCGGGAGCTTCATGCCACCGGCCTGTATGACAACGCTCCCATCTGGTGCCGGATCACGGAGCTTCTTCTGCAGGGGTTCCCTCTGTCCCACGGGGCTGTGCTGGGACGGGCCATGCAGCTTTGCGAGAAGGAAACCGGAGCCTGCCGCTGGCCGGACATCCCGGAGATTTTTATGGAAAGGGCGCTGGTGGAACTGGGCGGCAGTCCTGCCGCTTCTTAAGACTAACCGTTTCAGAGGAAGGCGGCCCTGCCGCTTTCTTCATCAAGGGAGCCGCAAAGCTTTGCTTTGCTACGCTCCGGAAAGGGGCCTGGATTACAATGGACGGAACACTGAATCATATGACAACCATTTACATTCAGCAGGATGACCGAATCCTGCTTCTCTACCGCATCGGTTCTTCCGAGGTTGCACCCTGCTGGTGCGGAATCGGCGGGCATTTCGAAAAGGAAGAGCTGAACGACGCAAAAGCCTGCGTGCTTCGGGAACTCTACGAGGAACTGGGCGTTCCGGAAAGCGATCTTCTTCATCTCCGCCTGAAATATGTGACACTGCGGCTGCGTAAGGGACAGATCCGGCAGTTTTATTATTTTTTTGCAGACCTGAAGCCGGGCGCGTCCGTCTGCCTTTCCAGCGATGAGGGCATTCCCAGATGGTTTCATCTGGACGGGCTTTCTGAACTGGAAATGCCCTTCACCGCCAAATACGTCCTGAAACATTATCTGGAAACGGGGCAAAAGGACCAGGACGTCTACTGCGGAACCGCCGAACCGGACGGCGTGAGATTCACACCTCTCCGGGAGTTCAACTGAGAAAATGGAGGCTGGAATGAAAAAGAAATGGCTGATCCTGGGTACCGTCTGCCTCGCTCTGTCCGTTTGTGCCGGCTGCGGAGACTGGGTGGCACGGATGAAAGAAAACTGGGAAATGGCGGCTTCCGAAGCCTTTTCCCAGGCAGAGACAGAAACATGGCAGGAAATGCCCTCTGCTGATTCGATAACGGAAGGCACGATTCCTGCGGACGATACTCTCCCTGCGGAAACTGTACCCGAAACGGAAGGCACGCTCTTACCGGAAGAGCTCGCCGTTTTCGAAAGCTTTCTCAACGACGTGGCGAATAACGGTTTTCTCTGCTGTACCTATGAGGATGTACGGCAGGCCGATCTGAATGAAATTCTGTATAACGGCGCCGGCCTTGAGCAGCAGCCGCTGACAGACGAGCTCAGACAGGCTTATGAAGCGCAGGCAGGAGAGATTTTCACCGATACCATCCGTCTGACCACCGCCCAGATCGACGGGTTTCTTCTGGAAAAAACAGGCTTTGGGTTTTCTGACTTTCAGCCGCCTTCCTGGTGGACGTATCTGGAAGAATATGACATCTGGATGACCCAGCACGGAGACACGAACATGTCGGGTGTCGTCTGTGACAGCGGCCTCCGAAGCGCGGACGGCATGGTCACTCTTTCCTGTCATATCCCCGGTTTCGGGGATGGCGCCAGTGATTCCGCTCTCACGGTCACGCTCAGGGAAACGGAGAACGGGTATCAGTTTGTAAAAAATGAATCAGCAGAAAACACCCTTTCGGAATAGGCGCTGGCCGCAGAAAACTCCGGCCAGCCTGATACCTTCCTTGAGTCGGCTCAAATTGCCGGCTTTTCCTATTCCTTTGCGAAGCGCTGCAGGAATCCGGCGGACAGGCCGCCCAGAGCAATCAGAACTGCAGCGGTGGGAAGAAGGACCAGCCAGGTGCTGCCGGCTGACAGATCGAACAGCAGGCCGTAAACCACCTGCCCGACGGGCTGGGCGCAGGTGGATAGAGCGATCACACAGGCCATGATCTTTCCGGTCAGATGTTCCGGCGTGCTCTCCTGTATCATGGACAGCGCCAGGATGGAAAACATGCTGCAGACCGCCTGTGCGATACAGAAGCAGACAAGCAGGATCAGATATCTGACGCCGGTGGAAAGAGGCAGGAGGAATGCCGCCCCCGCCGGAATCAGAACCGCTCCCACCGCAATTAACAGGCTCTGCAGGCCTTTTTCCCGAAGCCTTCCGGCCAGCATCCCCACCGCCAGCGCTCCGGCGACGGAAGCTCCCCCCATCAGGCTCTCCGCCGCTCCGTAATGATTGGCGGACAGACCCAGCACATTTCTCACCAGAAAGGGCAGGCCCACCACCGCCGTCCCCACGACGAAGAAACTGGCCAGCGCTGCCAAAAGGAGCAGCCGGAACACCTCCGGACGTTTTTTCAGCAGAAAATCCATGCTTTCCCCCAGATCCTGCCGCAGTATCTGCCTGATCTTCTGTCCGCCGGGCCGCTTCTGATGGGAAAGGCGGATGAAGCATTCCAGCAGGGCCGTCAGAAAAAAGCAGGCCGCACACACGGCAAGCACGGGCCGGATGCCGAATGCCGTATAAAAGAGGCTTCCCAGAAAGGGCGTGACCAGTCCGGCGACTGCCTGGATCTGGCTGACCGCCGCATTTCCCTTCAACAGATTTTCTCCCGTCTGCATCTGCGGCACACATGCCTGCACCGTAGGAGATTCAAAGGCTCCGAGAATTCCCAGAACCACCTGCAGGATGCTGATGAGAAGCAGAGACGGTCCCTCCTGACTCATCACATGAAAGCCTCCGGTTTCATGAAGTCCTCCGCTTCCAAGGAATGTGA
Organism: uncultured Lachnospiraceae bacterium; assembly: GCA_900544445.1. Lineage (GTDB taxonomy): Bacteria > Bacillota > Clostridia > Lachnospirales > Lachnospiraceae > Eisenbergiella > Eisenbergiella intestinigallinarum. The sequence goes on along the minus strand of UQVK01000045.1, from coordinate 5,634 downwards.
GAAAAACCGCCGTTCCCGAAAGCGCATCCAGCGCCACCATCATGTTTCTCCGGTTCAGCCGGTCCGCGAGCAGCCCCCCGATGGGCGCAAGGAGCACCTGCGGCACCGTGGCCACTGCCAGAAGCCCGGCAAAAATGGCCGCCGAGCCCGTTCGTTCCAGCACATACATGGAAAGGGCGAACTTCAGCGTATAGTTCCCGATCAGGGAAAAGACCTGCCCCAGCAGAAGCAGGGTAAAATTTCTGTTGAAAAGCTTTTCTTTCATCTATCCCTCCATTTCTTCCGCCCGTCTGAGCAGATCAACACAGCCGGCGCCGCCGCAGCCGTTGTAAGCGCCGCCCCTGCCGGAAGTGCCGCCGGTATCATCATTGCTGCGAAGGCAAGCTGACAGGCAGCGGAAACCAGCAGGACGGACGCCACCACCGCAGCAGGAACCGATTTTTTCACAAACCCGATCCAAATGGAGACCAGCCCCAGATCCGCCGCCATCACCGTACAGACGGCAAGAAAGAAAACCGCTTTTAACACCGCTTCGCCGTCCAGCCGGTCCGCACACAGAGGAAACATTCCTTCCGTCAGAAAGAAAATTCCAAGTACCCCGCAGCCGCACAAAAGCATGGCGCCCGCCGCGTAACCGGAAACCGCAAGCAGCTTCACTCCCATCAGCCGCCGTCCCGGAACCGGCCAGGAAAGAAGCAGCACCGCTCTCCTTCCCCGATATTCCTCCACCACCATCCTGCTTCCCAGAACAGCTGCCAGAATGGCAAAGGCCACCATGGCGAGCACCCCGTTCATGACGCCAAGTCCCTCATAGGTGACAAAAAGCGCCTCTTCGGCATCTGCCGGATCAAAATGGGGAATGGCTGCAAGCAGGTAGAGCATTCCCAGCAGGCAGAGAGCGATGATGCCCGAAGCCAGATGGAAGGGACGCAGATTCCCTTTTGCGGCCTCAAGGCGATGAGCGTTTTCAGGCCGCAGACGTTTCCGCCATTTCTTTTCATCATTCCGGCCGATCAGTCCGTAGATGCTTCCCTGCTCCACCCGCAGGTTCACCTCCTTCACCACCTCCCTTCCTCCAAAGGCCCGTGTCAGTTGTCTGGTTATCACTGTGTCGCTCATCATGACCTCCTCGCTTTCTTTTTAATACCTTTTGAATGTATGTATTATTCCAAAAAATATAGGGCTTCGCCCGTTTACATACCTTTGAAAGGTATGTTTTTTCTCTAAAAAAATGCCCTCTCCATCAATCGGGCTTTTCTTCCATGTTCCGTTACCATTCACCGATACACCGATGAACGGTAACGGCACCTTTTTTCATTCCCGGAATACTTATTCCTCCGCTCTCTTCTCCTCAGCGGCCTCAAATTCCCTGAAATAGCTTTCCGCCAGGCCCAGAATCTCCTCGTCGATGACGGGAAGGCCCATCCGGTCCAGCATCTCCCCGATGAACCGGAACTTATGAAGCATCTGCTCCGCAGGAGCGGGGAAAACGGAAGGAGCAAGCCACAGGCTGGTGAGGATCGGGATCAGCTCGGACAACTCCCTTGCATACTCCGTATGGATCGAGCCGTCCCGGTTCCCCTCCTCGATCAGCCGGTAAAAATACGGCGTCAGCACCCGGCGGTTGGCGTCGATCATGCCCGCCAGCACCCTGGGGTTCTTCAGGATGGGAATGGACTGGATATTCATATCCTGTCTGTCCCGATCGGACTGATTCAGCCGTATCATCTCCCTGATCTTTTCCAGGCCGTTCAGATCATTCCGGCCCATGACGGCCTCAAAGGGGTTGTTTTCCTCAAACATCCGGTCCCCCACCGCATCCATGATTTCCTCCTTGGATTTGAAATGGTGGTAAACCGCTCCCTTGGTCAGCCCGTCCAGCTCGTCCACGATATCCTGGATCGTGGTGTTCTCATAGCCCTTTTCCAGAAACAGCCGCTGGGCGGCGTCCAGAATCCGCTCCACCGTGATCTCCGGATATTTGTTCCGCGCCATTATCAGCCTCTCCTTTCCTGAAAATTCTCAATACATTCTTCTGGTATGTATTGAAGTGTAACATATCGGAGCCGGCCGGTCAAATCTTTTTTATCCGCAGATCTCCAGGATAAATTCCGCACACCGGTCCATTGCCTCCATCGCCGTCTTAAATGGAGACATCTGAAAAACATGCCACATTCCTTCAAATACATCCAGTCTCACCGGTACGCCCGCACGGTGCATATTCTTCTGCAGCCGGGACGAATCGCTCAGCAGCACTTCGTTGTCTCCCACCTGGATATAGGCGGCCGGGAAGCCTGTAAAATCCGCAAAAAGCGGAGAAATATGGGGATCCTGGCAGTCCGCGCCATGCGCATAGTTTTCCGTCATTTCATGCAGATATTCCGCATCCAGAACCGGGTCCACTTCCGCCCTGCTCTCATGGCTCTTTCCCGAAGCCGTCAGGTCCGTCCAGGGAGAAAGCAGCACCAGTCCCCGGGGAAGGAAACGTCCCTGCTCCTTCAGCATCAGCACCAGAGAAAGGGCCAGATTGCCCCCTGCGGAATCCCCCGCAACGATCACATCCGCCGCACCGAAGCCCTGTAGCATCAGATAATCCCATGCTTTCATGGCATCCTGGGGCGCCGCAGGATAAGGGTTCTCCGGCGCAAGCCTGTAATCAAAGCAGAACACGTCCATGGAAGCTGCGGCGGCAAGTTTTGTGGTCAGCGTTCTCGCATAGATGCAGCTTCCCGTGGAATATCCGCCGCCGTGACAGTAAAGAATCACCCGCCTCTTCGTATGCGGACGGCGCACCCGCACCCATTCGCAGTGCATTCCCTCCACTTCCACGGATTCAATATCCATTTCCCGGCTGTTTCCCAGAAGCGCTCCGAAAGAATCCTGAGACTGCCTGTGCTTCTGGATATCCTCATGCTCCACAACACTGTGAACCCTTTTGATCAGCTTCATCAGATTCTGATTCTGCTCCTGCGAACGGCCTGCCTTTACGTCAACCTTTGCTTTCCGAAAAATTGCCATTTTTCTCTCATTCCGCCGCTTCTCAAACAGGTACTTTCCTGTGGTCTGCAGCTTTCTCCTCTCTTTTTTCTGTTCTGCATTTTCCCATTCTGCATCTTTTCCAATCCTATCACAGAAGCCTTTATGCGTAAAGCGGAGAAATTCCCCATATACTTATGAATACAGAGGCATTCCTGAGCAATCCTTTTCCCGTCTCCCGGCGGAATATCCGGGCAAAACCATTTGCAGCCATATTTGCCGGCTCATCCACCTGTCACTTGCGCCATTTTTTAAAACAGCCTATAATTGTATGAAAGAATATATCCCTGCCGCAGCATTTTTTCTGATCAGAGTACCAATAACAGCGATGTACCGCTGTCGGCAGGATTTGAAAGGAAGAAGCATGCCTTTTCAGACAGACTCCATAAAAAAACAGAAAAAAAATATCTCTGCTCCCGGCACGCAGAGAGACTGGTACCGGCTGGATCTGTCCGCTACCGTCTATCCTACCCTGCAGAGGAAAAATTTTTCTTCCGTCTACCGTCTTTCCGTCTTACTGAAAGAACCCATACGTCCCGAGGTCCTTCAGGAAGCCGTGGATATCGCGATGAAGCGCTTTCCCACCTATAAGGTAGCCATTCATAAGGGACTCTTCTGGCGTTATCTGGAACCAAATACACGGCCCGGCCCCTTTGTCAGGCCGGATATTGCCAATCCCTGCATGCCCATGTATTTCAAAGCCGGCAGCCGTTACCTGCTGCGTATCTACTATTACGACCGCAGGATTTCCCTGGAGTGCCATCACAGCCTCGGGGACGGCACCGGCGGAATGTGCGTGCTGCAGACCATCACGGCAGTATACCTGCGCCTGCTCGGGGCAGAGATTTCCAATGGATATTTTGTGCTCGATGTCAATGAGGAGCCTGATCCGGAAGAGCTGGAGGACGCCTACATGCGCTATGCAAACGCACAGGTATGTCCCCCCAGACCGGCAGAAAAAACCTACCGGGTGCGCGGTACGCCGGAACCCTTCCACACCTTCAATATCATCGATGGAATCATGTCGGTCAAAGAGGTGAATGCGGCAGCGAAAAAGTATGGGGCCACCATCACGGAATATCTTAACTCCGTGCTGCTCTATGCCCTTCTGAACAAACAGCTTCAGGACCCGCATATCCGTCTGTACCCCGTCCGGATCGCCCTGCCTGTGAATCTGAGGCGCTTTTTCCCTTCCCGGACGCTGCGCAATTTCATCACCATGGTGTACCCTTCCATCGATCCCCGGCTTGGGAACTATACCTTTGAAGAAATCGTCACGGAAGTGCGGAATTTCATGCGCTATTACATCAATGAAAAATTCTTACGCGGCGACATCACCACAAACGCGGCCACGAAGCGTAATCCCTTCATCCGCATCGTTCCTCTTTTCATCAAGGACATCGTGGTGCGCACTTTTTACCGCCGGGTACAGGACAGAAATTCCTCCGCGGGCCTGACCAACATGGGAGCCCTGAAGGTGCCGGAGGACATGAAGCCTTATATCGAACGTTTTGATATCTACATGGGCCAGCCCTTTTCCTCCCGCACAAACTGCGCTATCGTGAGCTTTGAAGATACCCTCACCGTCAATTTTGCAAGCTGCATCATTGAAGCGGATGTGGAACGACTGTTTTTCAGAAAGCTGGTGGAGGACGGTATCCAGGTAAAAATAGAAAGCAACCGAACTTTTCACGAAGAGTAAGAACAGCCTTTAAAAAAGCCGGCCCTGTGCGCTGCCGGCGGAATGGAGCAAATATGTCATATTGTGTCAATTGCGGCGTTAAGCTGGACGATTCCCTTGACCGCTGCCCCTTATGCAACACGCCGGTCATCAATCCCAATGAGGTTACTCATCAGGCAGCGGTTCCTCCGTTTCCGAAGGAACGCGGACAGGTAGAGCCTGTCAAAAACAGGGATGTGATCCTTCTCTACTCCCTGGTTCTGATCGCCGCCTCCGTTTCCTGCGGCCTGCTGAATTTTTTTGTTTTTAACTCCACCCTCTGGTCTCTGTACATCATCGGAGCCTGCGTCATCCTCTGGGTTGCCGCCATCCCCGTTTTCATGTACACCAGACTGTCCATCTATTTTTCTCTGCTGCTGGACGGCCTTGCGGTCAGTCTCTATGAGTATCTGATTACCTTCAACACACCCTCAACGGAATGGTTTCTCTCGCTCGCGCTGCCGATCACGGCCATCGCTACAGCACTCGCCATTCTCACCGCCTTTTTAAACCGTCATGTTTCCTCTTCCTTCCTGGCTATGGCGCTGTATGTTTTCGTGGAAATCGCCATCCTCTGTGTGGCGATCGAACTGCTTGTCCGGAATTTCCTCACCATGCCTCTGCTGCTCACCTGGTCTGCCGTCGTTCTCACCGCCTGCGCCATCATCGCCGCAGCACTGATCACGATCATTTCCAGAAAGCGTCTGCGGAACGCGGTCAGACGGCGCCTGCACTTCTGACAGGCAGCCGTCTTTCGCCAGGCGATTGCCTGCGCGCTAAGTGCGCATCCACAGCGGAGCGTCTTTTTTCATACGATAAGAAATAAAATTTCATATCATATAAAAAAGAATCCCGCTTGCGGGATTCTCCCGGCAATC
>UQVK01000044.1 GCA_900544445.1 uncultured Lachnospiraceae bacterium | reverse complement strand
CGGAATGTTCGACGGCTCTCTGGTGCAGAACCTGGATACGGACAAGGTAGCCTCCAGGCGCCGCAATCCCATAATAGCCGACATTTTCAGCCGCATGCACTATATGGAGCGCAGAGGAAGCGGTTTCCGGAAAATCAAGACAGATTATCATAATGCGATCAATTTTATTCCGGAGCTGGAACCCGGATTCAGTTCCACTCCGACATCCTTTTTCGTGACACTTTATAATCTGAATTATTGTGTGCCGGTGAAAAGTGCGGAAAACATGTCCGCCGAGACAGAAAAAGTAACGTTTGAGGCAGAAAAAGCAGCGTTTCATATGAAGAAAGTGGCGTTTGAAGCAGAAAAAGCGGCGTTTGAATGTTATCTCTCCTCTATAAAAGCAAACGCACCTACAAAAGAAAAAGCTGCCACTCTTTTTAATGAATATATGTTTGAAACTATTTTCAGCCGTGCCGACATTATGAAAAAGTTTAATATGGCATCTTCATCCGCTGGGAAAATGTTAAATAAACTAAAAGACTCCGGAACCATTGAACCGGTCAGCGGGTATGGAAAAGGGAAATACCGCTTTTCCAAAAAGAATCCCGCTGCTGACGAGATAAAAAATCAATGATAGTAATTTTTACAGATATTAGGAGGATTCAGCCATGCCAAAAGGAATCATTCTGTTGGGCCCCTCCGGGTCCGGAAAAACCACGCTTGGAAAGCTTGTCGCCGGAAGGCTTGGAGCCGCTTTTCTGGACATTGACGATTATATCTGGAGAAAGGATACGGCAATCCCGTACACCGTCATGTACTCCAGGGCAGAGAAAATCAAACGGCTCATGGACGCGGTGGAAAAATCGGGAGAATTTGTCATGGCCGGTTCCATGAACAGCTTTCACGAACACTTTGATCCCTTTTTTCTGCTTGCGGTTTATCTGACCGCTGAAGAAAATCTCCGCGTCAATCGTGTCCATGACCGTGAACTGGCAGAATTCGGGGAGCGTATTCTGCCGGGCGGCGATATGTTTGAAGCGCATCAGGCCTTTTTAAGGGATTCCGCAGGCTATGACCACGGCGCGGCCTCCTGTAGCAGCGAGCAGCATGAATTATGGATCAGCCAGCTTACATGCCCGATTCTCCGGCTGGATGGGGGAGAGGATCTGGAAAAAAATGCAGAAAGAATCATTGCGGCATATAAAAATATGCCGCAATAAAAGTCCGTTTCATATACATTTTCTGAACGTTATTCCAGATCCGCCTGGTACTTTTCTTTGAGAAGCTCAATCCCATATTCTCTTGGGGTTCCTTCCAGGCGCTTCATGTAATCCTTTAACTGTCCCCGGCAGTGCTCCGGGCCGCCTTCCCTCATCACGGTCCACATGGGGTCCACATCGTAACGGGATGTTTTCATCATGGCGTCATCCCAGTCCAGAATCATTTTCGCTCCCTGCGCACACAAATCCGGCCTTTCCTCCGCCAGATTATGCTGTTCATGAGGATCCTCCTTGATCTGGAAGAGCATTTCCTCCGGAAAGAGATGATATCCCCCGTGCACCGTGCGAATATAGATATAGTCGCCAAATCTCACGCTTCTCTGACATACATGTGCGCACTGTGTCAGAACCACGCAGGGTTTGGAACAGTCCTTTCCATTTCTGAGGGTTTCCGCAAAGGATACGCCGTCATAATGATACCTTTTTGAAACATTGGACGTTTGCAGCAGTTCCTGGACGGTAGGCAGCAAATCCACATTATCATGAAAACCTTCCGCCACTGCTCCCTTGCGCATACCGGGCCACCGGATGATCATGGGTATCCGGCACACCGGTTCATCGGCGACTCCATGCTCCGCATAAACTCCCAGTTCTCCCAGGTCCTCTCCGTGATCCGCTGTGATTATGATGGCGAGATCATCGTCATAAACTCCTTTCTTTTCCAGTGCCTTCAGAATCATGCCAATCTGATCGTCTGTATAGCGGACACCATCGTCATACAGATTGATGAAATGATCTGCTTCCGCTTTTGTCCGGATGCTTCCAGGATGTTTGGGGTATTCCGGATTGGGAACATCCGTCCACATACCGATTTCATTCGCCCCATGGGGTCCGATATGAAGCAGATGTTCCTGAAATACCTCCTCTGTAATCCAGTCGTCACAAAGCGGCGTTCCATCGAAGGAATTTTCATAATTTTCCGGAGTCCGGTAAGGCGTATGCGGATCCCAGTAATGAACATGCAGCATCCAGTTATCCTTTTCGCCGTTTCTCTCGATCCAGTCCAAAACATGCGGAGTGATCATTTCCGCAGATTCTACCCCTCTGCCTCCCACATTGATACACTCGTTGAATCCGGAATTAAACCACCATGCCGAGTGTCTTTCTGCAAAGGTGGAAAAAGAGACCGTGTGGAACCCGGCCCGCCTGAACTGCATAAACAGGCCGTTTTCCGACATATCATCGGTAAATCCCCTCGTCGCGCCCTGCAGACGCATATCCGCAGCCGTTCCCCCATGTCCTACGATGCCGTTATGGATTCCATACTGGCCGCTGACCAGCGACGCCCTTGACGGCAGGCACGGCGCATTCGGGCAATAATAGCGGTCAAAACGGACTCCCTCTTCCGCCACCCTGTCCATATTCGGCGTGGTATTACGTCCATATCCATAGCATCCCATATGATCCGCCCGCAGCGTATCAATGTCGAACATTAAAATTCTCATATTTCCCCTCCTTTAGCATCAGATAATCCCGGGTCCATAGTCCGTCAGCGCTGTGGTGATATAGGTATCTCCAAGCATATCCTGATTCTCATACGCGAACTGCCACAGCTTTTTATAATACATTTTCTTAACCGAATCGTATTCCTCTTTTTCGGCCAGATTATGGCATTCGCCCGGATCACTGGTTAAATCGTAGAGCTCGTCGAAATCAAAGCCGTTATAAACGAATTTATATTTGTCATCAAATACAGCCCTCTGTATCCCATACAGCTCGTTTCCATTGCTCTGTGTAAAAAGTTCTGTTCTCCAGCCTTCCGGATTCTCTCCCTTCAGAAACGGAACCAACGACCTGCCGGCAAATCTTCTGCTGACGGATATTCCAGCCAATTCCAGAAATGTGGGCGCATAGTCTGCCAGTGAAACGAACGCTTCCACGGCTTTTCCCTTCGCCTGAATTCCACCATAGCCCACCACCGAGCAGATATGATATGCTTCCTCAAAGCAGGGCAGACCTTTCGTCCACAATCCGTGTGCAGCCGCATAGTCTCCATGATCCGACAGATATATCACAATCGTACGATCCAGCAGCTTTCTGTCCTCCAGCTCTTTCAGAATTTCTCCAAAAAGAGCATCCTCATAGCTGCAGAATGCGAGATAATGCTGCAGGCACCGTTTCTGTTCCTCCCGTGTCAGCTGGCGGAACCTTTTCTGTGTCCTCCGGTACAGATTGGGCTTATCCATAAGGTCATCCTCAAAGCTTTCCGGAAGTTCGATTTCCTCCAGCGGATACAGCTCCAGATATTTTTCAGGCACGATGTATGGGTCATGCGGTCCCAGCGTTCCCACATACATACAGAAGGGCTCGTCCTCAGGAAGCTCTCTGATTTTCTCTCGGGCTGCCCGGACCACGTCCTCATCTCCAAAGGGATTTTCCGTTTCTCCATACTGACGGTATTCAGGGAAACCGATACGCACAATTTCCCCATCCCCTCTGACCGCTCCTTCCTTAAGATAATCCCTTTTCTCAAACCAGCTCCAGTCCCGCATATCCGGAACCCGTTCCTGTTTTTGAGGTTCTCCGGTCTGTCCATTTTTCCTGTTAAGCTGTTCAAATCCCCTGTTCTGAGGGCCTTCCAACGCGCTGATATGCCATTTTCCGCTGTGATACAGATGATATCCATTTTCCTTCAGGTCCTCAGAAAACAGCCTTACATTATCATACAGTCCCTTTGACAGCGCGTCCGCCAGATTCACATTGTTCCACACCCCGTGCTGGGACGGATACAGCCCGGAGAAAAAAGTCGCTCTGCTTGGACAGCAGTGGGGCGACGGACAGTACGCCCTTCGAAACACCACTCCATTTTCCGCCAGCCTTTCCAGATTCGGCATTTTGGCTTTACCGAATGTGGGCTGCATATCTCCCCTCTGCTGATCCGTCATGAAAATCAGGAAATTCGGTTGCATAAGATTCCCCCTTATCCCACTATCTTCCCACAAAATAACCGTTATTCACGATCCTTCCGTTACAGTCGAAAACAGCCGTAGGAATTGATAAAGACCAATTCTCATATCCTTACATACCTCTGATTCCTGCTGTTAGGCTTATCTGGAATTGTCATGCGGATAAGATTCCTGTCTCTTGCCGGCTGCAAATAATTTCTGCGGAAACCTTCCTTTGATTTCAGCCCCAGTTTTTCCATCAGCGCCCTGCCTGTATAAGGAATATCATATTCCATCACATCAAGCAGTTTCCTGACGTATTCCGAAAGCTGTTCATTATCCTCACCGATCTGAGCGGAAATATCATCCAGAATCTTATCAATCTGTGACAGCATAAATTCAATAAAAATTGTAGATGCGCCATCTGCATGGCATTTGGCAATCGCATCATAATATTCGCTTTGAAACTTCTCAATCTGACTCTCAATTGGAATGTATTCAAAGATCGGCTTCCATCTGGAAAGGATAGCTGTATGCCATAATCTTGCCATTCTGCCATTACCATCAGAGAACGGATGGATAAAAACAAATTCATAATGAAATACGCTGCTTAAAATCAGAGGATGAACGCTGTTTTGTGCTTCTTTCATCCAGTCAAAAAGGTCATCCATTAACTGAGGAACGAGTCGTGCAGGCGGCGCCATAAAAATACATTGATCGCCGTTAAAGACGCCTTCTTCACTTCGACGGAAGTCACCGGATTCTTCCACAACATATCTGGTCATGATGCCATGGAATTTTTTCAAGTCACTTATGCTGTATGGATTTATCTCGGAAAGTTTCTCATATGCGGCATAAGCATTTTTTACTTCCTGAATTTCCTTCCGTTCGCCGAGAACAGTCTTTCCATTGATTACATCTCTGACCTGTCCCAAAGAAAGGGAATTGGCTTCAATCTTCAATGAAGCATGAATGGACCTGATACGGTTGTTTCTTCTCAGATGTGGTTTTGATTCCAGACTGCTGGTCGCCGTAATTCGTCCAATCTTTTCTGAAACAGAGGACACATACGATAATATCTCATTTGTTATTGTAAAAGGTGGTTTATAATCTCCCATGACGACGCCTCCATTTACTTACGTATTATCTTGCGTACTTTCTTCCTATATACAGCAGATTGAAACTCTTATCATTTCCCTCGCTGCAGCGTCATTCCCTCTCCCTTTGTCCACCTGCATCCACCGCTCCTGCCGGACGTCTTCGCTATCCCGGCCATCAGTCTTCCTTACCGCACATCTCCCCGTCAAAGGGATCTCCGCACTGGGGACAGAATTTCGGCGGGTGAGCAGGATCCTCCGGCTCCCATCCGCATTTATCACAACGGTAAAGGGGCGCTCCGGCAGGTCTGGGATTTCCGCATTCCGTACAGAATTTTCCCTGGTTCACGGTTCCGCAGGAACAGGTCCAGCCTGCTGCGGGACGGGGCTTTCCGCATTCCGCACAGAATTTTCCGGTGTTCACCGCGCCGCAGCTGCAGGTCCAGCTTCCGGCGGACTGAGCGGCTCCGGACGCGCCGGATGCCGGAGCATTCCCCATCTGAGCTCCCTGGGTATTTCCGCTCTGCGCATTCTGCATGCCGCCCATCTGATAGAGCTGCGCCGCATTAAAGCCGCCCGCCTGTCCGGCCATGTTCATCCCGGCAAAAGCCATCATGGGGCCGGTGGCAGTGTTCCCGGCGGCTGCGCGCATGGCATCCGCCTGCGCGCCCACCAGTGTGGCCGCCGCCATGTTGGGATTCCGCAGGACGGCGGATTTCTGCATGTCGCGGATCATCTTTTCATCCTCTTCCGAAGCGGTCACGCTGCTGACGCCAAAGGAAGCGACGGCAATTCCGCGCAGATGGAGCCATTTTTCGCTCAGTACCTGATTCAGCGCATCAGAAATTTCTGCTGTGTGACCGGGCAGGGCGCTGTAACGGATTCCCATTTCTGAAATCTTTGCGAAGGCGGGCTGCAGCGCGGTCATCAGCTCGCTTTTCAGCATGCTGTCCAGGTTATCTCTGGTATAGGCGCGCTCCACGTTGCCGCACACATTCGCGTAAAAGCAGAGCGGATCCACAATGCGATAGGAATATTCCCCATGGCACCGGATCGAAATATCCACATCCAGACCGATGTTTGTATCCACCACGCGGAAAGGCACCGGATTGGCCGTGCCGTATTTATTTCCCACGATTTCCTTCGTATTAAAATAATACACCCGCTGATCCCTGGGCGCTTCCCCGCCAAAGGCGAAGCGGATGCCAAACAGTTCAAAGGATTTCCGGATATTTTCTCCCAGGTCTCCATAGAAAATGGAAGGCTCCGACGACATATCATAAACATACTCTCCCGGTTCGGCGCAGACCTCCATCACCTTCCCCTGATCCACGATCATCATACACTGGCCTTCATTGACCGCAATGACGGAGCCATTGGAAATGATGTTTTCCGATCCTTTCCGGTTGGAGCCTCTTCTGGACGTCCGTTTCTGGCCCTTCACTGCCAGAACCTCCTGAGACAGGCTGTCGCAGTAAAAATATTCCTCCCACTGATCTCCGAGTACCGATGACGCCGCACCAAGAGCCGCTTTGATCAATCCCATAGTTTTCCTTCCTTTCTTTTTTCCCTGAAAAATTTTTTCGAATTTCCGAACCTGTCTGAGGATGCGCTTCCCTTCCCGAAAAACGGGCTCAGACAGCTTCCTCCTTCTCCCCCTGCAGTTATCCCCATTATAAGGGACAGACGGTGGTTTTGCAAATATGTCAGCTTTTTCTGGACTGCCTGCCTGAAATATAGTAGACTGAGAAAAAAGGGGGGATTCCTATGCTGTTTTCAAAAAAATGGGAAGAAGTTTACTGTACATCAGATCAGGAAGCCTTTTTTCGGGCAAAATATATCCTGGACGAACAGGGAATTCCTTTCAAAACGGAACTGATGAACAATCAGCTGCGCCTTTCCTTCAATAATGCGGATGGCTCCCGCGCGGCCCTGAGCAGGGATGGTTCAGTCCGGGACTTTTACAAAATTCTTGTGAAGGAAGAGGATAAAGAACGGGCAGGGCATATTCTGGCGGAACAGATGGAGGGGAAGATTGAAAAATAAGCCCGATGGCTTATTTTTCAATCAGCGATACGCTGAGGCATGGAGGGAAAGATGGCAGAGAAATCAGAAAGCAAAGAAATCCGTGAGGCCATTCAGGCCGGAGAAGCCGCGCTGTCCAGCCTGCGGAATGCGCAGGAAAAGCTGAACAGCGCAAAGAACTGGGGTATCTGGGATATCGTAGGCGGAGGCTTCATGAGCAGTCTCATCAAGCATTCCCGTATGGATGATGCGCAGGAATATATGGAAGAGGCAGGGCAGAATCTCCGCCGTTTTGAAAAGGAACTGCAGGATGTCTCCCTTTCGGACGCTTTTTCCCGGAACTCATCCATGGACATCAGCTCTTTTCTGCGGTTTGCAGATTCCTTTTTCGACAATATGTTTCTGGATTTTTACGTTCAGTCACAGATTAATCAGGCCTGTGACGCGGTGGAGAACGCCATCCGGCAAGTGGAGGACATCCTGGACGGACTCCGCGCCCTGCCATAACATTTTTCATTTCACAGCCGGACAGGTTCGTCCCGCTGTTTGTGCCGGAGCGTCAAAACGGCTCTGGCAGCATGACATGATTATGACAAAACGAAGCGTTGCTCTGAAAGGGAGGTTTCTATGGGCTGTCTTGGTAATCTTTTGTGGTTTCTTCTGGGCGGGTGCATCAGCGGGCTGAGCTGGTGTCTGGCCGGTGTGCTCTGGTGTATTACCATTGTCGGCATTCCGGTGGGACTGCAGTGCTTCAAGTTCGCTTCCCTCTGCTTTTTCCCTTTTGGAAAGGAAATCCGTTACGGCGGCGGGGCGGGCTCCCTGCTTCTGAATATCATATGGATTCTGGTTTCCGGGCTGCCGCTGGCCATCGAATCGGCTGTTCTCGGCTGTCTTCTGTGCGTCACCATCATCGGCATTCCCTTCGGGCTGCAACATTTTAAAATTGCGAAGCTGGCGCTGATGCCGTTTGGATCGGAAGTGGTGTAATCCGTGCGATATCCTCAAACCGGATCTGCATGTTCACGATCCGCAGCCAGCCTTCCTGTCGGTTGATCCCGGAAACCATGCCCTTTACGCTGACATACTCCCCATCCTGGAAATATTCCGCCTCAACCATGTCCATTTTTCCGATCCGGGACAGCTCCCTGTTCAGCTCCTCCCGTTCCTCTTCCGACAGAATCCGCTTCGGGACACGCACCCGCTCCTTTTCCCGGAGCGCCTCCTGAAACCCCTTCAGCGCGTCGAAGGGCATGAACTGCTTTGCCCGGTCCGCCCGGTCCATTTTCGGTCTTACTCTGTCCCGTTTTCCTGCTCTTTCCATCTGTTCTCTCTCCCTTTTGTTTTTCCGTCCGCTTCCGGCTGCTCTTCTGTCATACCGCCGGTCAGCTCTTCGCCGAATTCTCCGCTCTTATGTCCTCCAATCTGACGGTTACGCTCTATCGTGGTTCCCGGTTTCTGCAGATCCATTCCCCGGAGAATGGCATTTTTCCCGAATTTTTTCTTGATTTCCAGCGCCGCCTTCTGTGCCTTTCTGTCCCGTTCCGTCTCTTCCCTGTCTGAAAACAGGCTGTACTGTACATAGGCTTCCTGCGTTACGTTGTTGGCCGTCAGGCTCAGGCGGCGGATGGGAAGCGCCGGATCTGTAATCCGGTCATAAACCTCACAGACGTAGGGAACTATGGCCCGATAGGTATTGGCAGCCTCGGGGAGCGATGCCGTCCCATGCACATGTCCCAGCTTCAGGGCGTTGGAATAGCCCAGGGAAAGGGTCACGGACTCCGTAACCAGCCCCCGGTCCGCAAGCTCCAGACAAAGAGCATCCGTCATCTCCTTCACCACCAGACGGCATTCCTCGTGGCTATAGTCCCGCGCCAGCACCTGCCCGCTGGAGATGGAGCTGTTTTCCGGGCGGTACGCCTTGATATCCGCCATGGTCACGCTCTCCCGTCCCCAGGCATGATCGATCAGAAGCTCCGCGTCCACACCGAACATCTTATAGAGCGCGTCCTCGTCCGCCTGCGCCACATCCTTCATGGTCAAAAGCCCCAGGCTTCCCAGACGGTTCACCGTACCCCGCCCGATCCGCCAGAAATCCGTCAGCGGCCTGTGCTCCCACAGGGTCTTACGGTACAGCTCCTCGGTCAGAAAGCCGATATGATCCTCCGCATGCTTTGCCGTAATGTCCAGCGCCACCTTTGCCAGATACAGGTTCGTCCCGATCCCCGCCGTCGCCGTTATTCCGGTCTCCCGCTTCACATCCTCCATGATCGTCACAGCAAGCTGCCTGGCGGTCATTCCATACATGCCCAGGTAATCCGTCACATCCAGAAAGGCTTCGTCAATGGAATAGACATGGATGTCCTCCTTCGCCACATATCTTAAATAAATGGCATAGATATTGGCCGAATATTCAATATAGAGCTTCATCCGCGGCGGCGCCATGATATATGGAATCTGCTTCGGGATCTCAAATACCCGGCAGCGGTTCTTCACCCCCAAAGCCTTCAGAGAAGGCGAGACTGCCAGGCAGATCGTCTTGTCTCCCCGTTCCGGGTCAGCCACCACAAGATTCGTGGTCAGCGCGTCCAGACAGCGCTCCACGCACTCCACCGATGCGTAGAAGGATTTTAAATCAATGCAGAGATAGCTTCTGTTTTCCATTTTTTAATCTTTCTTACATTCTTCCATCAGAATCCTTTTCCAGATACAGTATGCCGGTTTTCCGGGAGATCATGCAGGAACATATGTTCTTATTCAGAATAGCACAATTGACGGAAAAATACAAGAAACGGAGCTCGCCAAATCATATTCTCCTGAAAATAAAAATTCTGGAAGACTGTCTTTTCAGCCATAGGATATTTCACTGATTCTCCCATCAAAATAGACGAAGTCCCCGTCGGAATATTTCCAGACGGCCTGAAATATTGACGGCTGTCTGATTCCGTTTTCAGAAAGCCGATAATCACTGCAGACTGCGGACCATATCCTTCAAACGGAATTCCAAACAGACTGCTGTCAATCAGCGCCACTCTGCATGGCTTTTTCACAAAATTGTACTGCAGATAATCAATGGACAACACCGGTCCATTTCGTGTCTGCCAAAACGCAACATCATGATATTTCATTTTCAGACAGGACATTTTCGGCGTTCCGATATAACCGCAATGCTCCACGTATCTGCGAATGGCTGCGGGAAGGTGGGAAAAATCCTCTTTCGTAAAAATCCCGCTTTCTGTCAATCCCTGATTCTCCGACAGAAGCATGGAAATGTCTTTCCGGAACCTCCTTTTGACCGGAGAAAACGGAATGCGGAACCAGATCATGATCCCGCCGGCGAAGGCCACGAGCACTCCCGTCATAGTTATCCACATATTTCCGCTTCCTCTCATCATTCAAATTCCTCCACATATTTTTCCGCCCGTTCCATTCCTGTATACAGTCTGGCATACAGGCGAAACAGTTCATCCGTTTCTTTCACGTCAAAATCTGCAAACAACAGTCCCAGAAGCTGCCGCCAGCTTTTTAATATTCTGCCTTGAACAGCCCATCAGCTCTCCGATATTGGTTAAGGTTCGCGGCTCGGGACAGCATTCCGCCATTGCGAGAAGCAGCCACTGCTTCATGGAAATCTCCGTCTGCAGTTTTTCACCGGCGGTCTGCAGGCGGTTTTGCAGAATAAAAATACTTGCAAAAACTGCCTGTTCTTTATGCTGTGTGTCACAGCCGTATTTCTCAAACAGCTCTTCCATTTTCATTCGTTTTACCCTTCCTTTGTCTTGCAAAAAAATTTCATGTTTCTGATTTTTGCATATGTATTTTCTCAATCACCTGCTCACATGACCGCCTGTACATATGCATGGGATAAACCACCTGAAAACACCGAAAAAATGGCGATATTGCCTGCAATGTGATCCTGAACTATAGGAATACGGTGAAAATAAGGATTTTCCTATTTTAACCGTACAAAATTATCGCGAAATACGGTTCGATGATCAGAATCCTTTATTCTATCCGTACAGTATAGATACCTCGCTACGGTGCTGAAAACAAAAAGTGCATTTTTATCCGTACAAATTCGATTGTTTCTACGGTGCATAAGGAGAAAAACATGATTTTATCCGTATAACAATATTTTTTCTACAGACAAAAAAGAATGAATTCCATTTTGCACCGTATTAACTGACCGTTCATTCTGTTTTTTCCGTCACCTGAAAAGTAACCCTTTTCATTTCACCTTCCAAATAAAATCTCCCTCAAATCTTGTGAACCCCCGGGAAATCCGCTATAATCGGAAGTGTTGAGTTTCAATAAGACTGAATGCCGCCCTGCGGCGGCAGAAAACATGGAGAAGCGGGAAAAATCAGAGATTTTTCCCTGGAAATTGGACTCAAGTCCAATTTCTCCCGAATGAAATGCCGCCCGACGGCGGCAGAAAACAGAGGTAGCTATGAAAATCGAACTGCAGAATCTCACGAAAAAATTTCCGGCCCGGGGCAGAAAGGGCGGCGAGGTCACTGCCGTCAATGATTTTTCCTTTGAAATCCCGGACGGAGAGCTGATCGCCCTGCTCGGGCCGTCCGGCTGTGGGAAGAGTACCACGCTGAACATGATCTGCGGCCTGGAGAAGCCCACCGGGGGCAGAATTTTTTTTGGAAATGAGGATGTGACGGCGCTTCCGCCAGAGCTGAGGGGCGTGGGCATGGTATTTCAGAATTATGCCCTTTATCCGCACCTGACCGTGCGGCAGAATATCCTGTTCCCGCTGGAAAATCTGAAGGGAAAGGAACGTCCTTCCAAAGAGGAAATGAACCGGAGAGTGACAGAGACCGCAAAGCTGGTTCAGATCGAAGAGCTGATGGACCGAAAGCCCAGAGAGCTTTCCGGCGGCCAGCAGCAGCGCGTGGCCATCGCGCGGGCGCTTGTCAAGATGCCCAGGGTTCTTCTGCTGGACGAGCCCCTGTCCAACCTGGACGCGAGGCTTCGGCTTCAGACGAGGGAGGAAATCCGGAAAATCCAGAAGGAAACCGGGATCACCACGGTTTTTGTCACCCATGACCAGGAGGAGGCCATGAGCATTTCCGATCATATCGCGGTGATGAGGGAGGGCGTCCTGATGCAGAACGGCAGGCCGCAGGAGGTTTACGACGATCCGGCGAGCCTGTTTGTGGCGCGTTTCCTGGGAACTCCGCCCATCAATGTGTTTGAGGGGCGGGTGAAGGGCGGAAAGCTCCTGATTGGAGAAGAAGCTGTGCTTTCCGTAAACGGCGTGCCGGATCAGGAGGTATGGATCGGTATCCGCCCGGAGGGCTTCATCCCCCGTCCGGACGGCGAACTTGGCTGCGAGCTGTCCAGAGTGGAGGTTATGGGCCGGGATATCAGCATCGTTTCCACTCATAAGGCCTGCACGAACCAGACCATCCGCTCCATCATCAACGCGGATACACAGATCGATACGTCCGCCCGTACCGTGCGTTTTTCTCTGAAGCCCGGAAAGGTCTTTCTGTTCCATAAGCAGAGCGAAGAGAGAATCCGCTTTGCTTCCAGATAATGGAGGATTTCAAATGAACGACCAAAATAAAAAAGCCTGGCTGTATCTGCTGCCGGCGCTCATTTTCCTGATTCTTTTCATGGTATACCCACTGATCGACGTTTTCATCTATTCGCTGGAGGAGGGCTACAATTTTGCTTCCCAGACCTATTATGGCGTCGGTTCCTACAACTATTCCTACGTCCTGCACGATCCCTATTTCCTGCAGGCTGTAAAGAACACTTTTCTGCTGGTCATCATCACGGTTCCCGTTTCCACGGGACTTGCCCTCCTTGTTTCTGTGGGCCTGAGCTCTAT
This sequence comes from uncultured Lachnospiraceae bacterium, assembly GCA_900544445.1. Classification (GTDB taxonomy): domain Bacteria; phylum Bacillota; class Clostridia; order Lachnospirales; family Lachnospiraceae; genus Eisenbergiella; species Eisenbergiella intestinigallinarum. The sequence continues at coordinate 14,820 of UQVK01000044.1, read as the reverse complement.
CAAACCACTGCGGGAGCTTTATCAGACCATTTATTTCCTGCCCTATGTGACCAATACTCTGGCCGTCGGCCTGGTTTTCATGGTTCTGTTTCAGAAAACGGAATATACGGACGGCCTGATTAACCTTCTGATCGAAGCCGTCGGCGGAACCGCTGTGGATTTCATCGACGGGCCTTATTGGGCGAAAATGTTCGTTCTCTGCTTTTACACCGTCTGGGTGGTGCTTCCGTTTAAGATCCTCGTCCTGACCAGCGCGCTGGCCTCCGTAAATCCGGACTACTACAAGGCGGCCAGAGTGGACGGCACGTCGAAGCTTCGGACCTTTACGAAAATCACCCTTCCGATGATCTCCCCCATGATTTTTTATCTGGTGATCACCGGCTTCATCGGCGCTTTCAAGGCGTATAGCGATGTGGTGGCGCTGTTCGGAACGGATCTGAACGCGGCGGGGATGAACACCATCGTGGGCTACGTGTACGATATGCTCTACGGCGCCAGCGGCGGCTATCCGTCCTACGCTTCGGCAGCCGCAATTATCCTGTTTGCCATCGTGCTGACCATCACCTGCATCAACCTGCTGGTGAGCAGAAAGCGCGTACAATATTAACCGGAATCCCGGCTGGCAGCCTGAATGCCGCCTGCGGGCGGCGGATTGGAGACCAAAATGGAACAACACATGGATTTTGAAAAAAAGCAGAAGGCCGCGGCGAGGCGCGGGAGGATCGGAAAGTTTTTCACCTACTTTTTCCTGAGCGTCTGGGCCCTGATCGTTCTGTTTCCCTTTTACTGGATGCTTCTGACCTCGGTAAAAAGCTACGGCGCCTATAACGCGGAGCATGTGCCCGCCTTTTTTACCCTGTCGCCCACGCTCCAGAATTATAAGGACGCCTTCACCACGGTGCCTCTTCTGGGGTATCTGATCAACACGGTGATTTTCACCCTGGCGACCACGGTGCTGATGGTGGTGGTCAGCACCCTTGCGGCCTACGCCTTCGCGCGTCTGCGTTTTAAGGGAAAGGATCTGCTGTTCACGCTCTTTCTTTCCCTGATGATGATTCCCAATGAACTGGTGGTCATTACCAATTTTGTCACCATCACCAACATGGATCTGCGCAATACCTTTACGGGACTGATCCTGCCGTCCGTCACCTCCGTTTTCTACATTTATCTTCTGAAGGAAAATTTTGAACAGGTTCCGGACGAGCTGTACAAAGCCGCCAAGGTGGACGGGACCTCCGACCTGAAATATCTTCTGAAGGTGATGGTTCCCATCTGCCGTCCCACCATCGTCACAATCACCATTTTAAAGGTCATCGAATGCTGGAATTCCTACGTGTGGCCGCGGCTGATCACCGATGATCCGGCTTACTTCCTGGTGTCCAACGGCATTCAGGAGATCCGGGAGAACGGCTTCGGCCGGGAAAATATTCCGGCGATGATGGCTGCCGTGGTTGTGATTTCCGTTCCGCTCATCGTCCTGTTTCTGATTTTCCGCAGAAAAATCATGGAAGGCGTATCGAGAGGAGGCATGAAGGGATGAGAACGTTTATGAACCGGCTTGGGAGCCTGAAAAACAAATTGCTGAACCTGAAGCGTCCGGCAGTCCGGACGGGCAGGAGGCGCACTGCCGCCTCCACTCTGTTTCTGATTCCGGCACTTCTATCCGCGTCGCTCCTGTCCGGCTGTCACGGACAGCGGGAACAGGCAGCTTTTACGGTCCCGGAGGAATTCGACACCTCCAGAAATTATGAAATCACCTTCTGGGCCAAAAATGATACCAACGTCCGGCAGACCGACATCTACAAGCAGGCCATCGCGGATTTTCAGGAGCTGTATCCCAACATCACCGTTAACCTGCGTCTGTATACGGACTACGGAAAAATATACAACGACGTGATCACCAACATTTCCACGGGAACCACGCCCAATGTCTGCATCACCTATCCGGACCATATCGCCACCTACCTGACGGGCGACAACGTGGTGGTTCCGCTGGACGATCTTTTTTCCGATGAAAAATACGGCCTTGGCGGAAGCGGGCTGCTTTTTACCTCTCCGTCACAGTCTGAAATCATTCCCCAGTTTCTGGAGGAATGCTCCATCGGCGGCCATTATTATGCGGTTCCCTACATGCGTTCCACGGAGGCCTGCTACATCAATAAGGACTATGTGGAAGCCCTGGGCTACACCCTTCCGGAAACCCTGACCTGGGATTTCATCTGGGAGGTTTCGGAAGCGGCTACGGCGAAAAACGCGGACGGCACCTTCGTTCTGAATGGGGAAGAGGTGCTGATTCCGTTCATCTACAAGTCCACGGACAACATGATGATCCAGATGCTGAAGCAGCTTGACGCCGGATATTCTACGGACAGCGGAGAAATCCGGATTTTCAATGATACCACCACGGAACTGCTTTACACGATTGCGGAGCACACGGAAAGCGGCGCATTTTCCACCTTCAAGATTTCCGGCTACCCTGCCAATTTCCTGAATGCGGGCCAGTGCGTTTTCGCCATCGACTCCACGGCGGGAGCCACCTGGATGGGCAGCGACGCGCCTCTGGTGGACATTGCGGAGGAATCCATCGTGGATTTTGAAACCGTGGTCATGCCCATTCCGCAGTTTGATCCGGAGCATCCGCAGATGATTTCCCAGGGGCCGTCCATCTGTATTTTCAATAAGGAGGATCCTCAGGAGGTTCTCGCCTCCTGGCTCTTCACCCAGTTCCTGCTGACCAATGAGGTGCAGATCGCCTATTCCCAGACGGAGGGCTATGTACCCGTCACCTCAACAGCGCAGAAATCGGCGGAGTATCAGGATTACCTCTCCCGTGCCGGAGAAGACAGCGACACGTATTATGATGTAAAAATCGAGGCGGCCAGACTTCTTCTGGATAATACGGAGAATACCTTTGTCACGCCTGTTTTCAACGGTTCCACATCCCTGCGCGATGCGGCGGGCGAGCTCATTGAAGAGGTGACAAAGTCCACAAGGCGGCATGAAACGGTGGACGACGCCTATATCGAGCAGCTCTATGAGGAACAGACCAGCCTGCATCACCTGAACGAAACCAGCGCTTCCGGAAGCGGAAAAACCGACCTTGGCCCGCTCCCCGTAACTGCAAAGGTTCTCCTCGGATGTCTGGCAGCAGCCTGGGTGCTGATCCTTGTCTGGCTGTTTGTGGGCCGGATGAAGCGCATAAATGAAAAAAGGTTGTAAAAACCGTTGATTTCCTGACTTTTTAGGCTATAATAAAACTGTTTACTGCAAACAATCTCATGGAGAGAAGGAGAAACGTTATGAAAAAGACTTTGACCACGGTTCTGGCATTATCCATGACCTTCATCATGGCTTTTGCCCTGGTTGGCTGCGCAGGCGGCAGCACTTCCGGAGAAACCACCGCAGAGACCGCTGCGGAAAGCACCGCAGCCGTTGAAAGTACGGCTGTTGAGACCACCGAAAGCACGGAAGCTGCGGAAACCGAAACCGCTTCCGAAGAAGGAACGGCTGCTGCCGGAACAGTTCTGAGCTATGATGAGTATATGGCTGCAGAGCTTGACACCGAGGTTACCGTAGAAGCCTATGTACAGGCAACCCAGTCCTGGTGGGAGGACACCATCACCGTTTATGCACAGGATGAAAACGGCGGATATTTCTTCTATAATCTGGCCTGCTCTGAAGAGGATGCAGCCAATCTCGTTCCCGGAACCAAAATCCGCGTCACCGGATACAAATCCGAATGGTCCGGAGAAGTGGAAATCATGGACGGCACCTTTGAATTCGTGGAAGGCGCTGATACCTTCATCGCAGAGCCTCTGGATGTAACCTCCATGCTTGGCACTGACGAGCTGATCAATCATCAGAATGAGTTCGTTGAATTCAAGGGACTGACTGTGGAAGCTGCCGGTCAGGATGAGAGCGGAAACGATGTCGCTTTTCTGTACAACTGGGACGGTTCCGGTACGGACGGCGATGATCTGTACTTCAACGCCTCCTATAACGGCGAAACCTACACCTTCACCATTGAGTCCTATCTGTGCGATAACACCACGGATGTTTATGCCGCAGTGAAGAATCTCCAGATCGGCGATGTGATCGACATGCAGGGCTTCCTGTACTGGTATGAGGGCGTGAATCCCCACATCACTTCCGTAACGCCTGCAGAGGCGTCCGACGCTGCGGAAAGCACGGCTGCGGAAGAGACAACTGCCGCTGCTGAAACGGAGACTGCTGTTGAGGAGACCACCACGGCTGCGGAATAATGTTCCGGCGGAAAACACAACCATAAATAGCATTGAAGGCTGCCTTATGAGGATTTTATTTCTCACGTGGCAGCCTTTTTTCTGTTTTGCCCAGCGGCCGGTATTTTTATTCTGACAGAGTCAGGTAATTTCCACTTTCCATATCAGCTGCAAGATCATTGCAGAGAATGGCGGTTCCTGACAAAAGATCAGGGTCGATCACGGTTTCCGTTTCAGATACCGTCTCATAAGCTCCGTTTCCATAAGAAAGCAGAACCACTTCCGTCTCTGCACCGCCGCCGGAACGCACCAGCGCCAGCTCCCGGTATCCGTTCATAATCTCATCCGTTACCAGAACCGGAGGATTTATCAGAGTAAACGTCTGAATCACTTCTCCGCTCTCCTTCATAAGCAGCGCAGAGGATCCGCCGGATCCGCTTAACGAAGGGCCGACAGCGAGCGCGAAGATCTCATTTTCTCCGTCGTCGTCAAGATCCACATAATTATAATAATACCTGGTTTCTTCCCACTCCTCCTCAGGAATCACATATTCGTCGATGATGGCGGTACGGACTGCTTCATTCGGTTCTGTCTCCGAGGCCATCTGTACCGCTCCTTCCGGAAGCCATGCTCCATCCGCAAAATTTCCTCCGTCTGAGCCGACGTCCGCAGTTGCCTGTTCTTCTACCTGTTCTGCTCCCAGCTCACCCGCACTTGCCTCTACCGCGCTCTCTTCTTCATAATTTTGTGCGTCTTCTCCAAATGCACCAGACCCTGATGCGCCGCTCAGTCCTCCCGCGCAGCCGACCAGCAGCCCGGATACCACAGCGGTAATACAGATAAGTCCTGCGATTTTCTTTTTCATTCAACTCTCCTTCCTGCCGTTTGTGCGCGTCCATGCGGATCACAGGCACGTTGCCGGCATTCCATATTGCATTATTTTCCGCCCCGCATGTATCTGATCCAAAGGCGCCTCGCAGCGGGCGGCGATATACTCATGCTAACCGGAAAAGCTGAAGATTCTCCACAGGAAAAGATAAAGATTTATTTAGATTTGATGTAGACAGCCAGATCCTCCAGCAGGTCCTTCAGAATATTTTCCTGATAAGCGGCGCGGCCCGTTTTTCTCATCTGCACAGCGGTCTCCCGTAGAATTGAATTTTCCATATGGCACAGTCTGGACAGGCGCTTCGCCCCAACCTGTTCTCCGGAAATCCCGTTCCTGTAGTCCTCCGGAGACATCCGCCATATCTCCAGCATCTGTCCGAAACGCTTCCACAACCGGTCCGCAATATCAACTCCTTCCGGATCCATATCCCCATTGTAGAGGATCCGATATCCGCCTTCCGTCAGCAGAGAAAGCACTTTAAGCGCTGCTGTTCTTGGCTGGCCCGAGATACATAGAAGAGTCAGTTCGCCTTCGTCCTTTTCGGAAAGCGCATTCACAAGAAAGCAGAAAACCATCTCATTTTCCACTACAAAAACGGTATCTCCGCCCGCTCTCGCCCCTATCACCCCTTTCAGGTTTTCCAGCGTAATCACGCTGGCTTCTTTTCGCCGACAGAATGCTTCATATGCCGGATGCTCCCCCTGCGCAGTCAGCAGATGGAGACCGTATACATGGACGCTGCTGGAGATGGGATCCGGCGCAATGCCTGTCTGAAGAAGGAGGTCACGCCATTCGTGCGCGCCCTTCGGCAGCTCCCGGTCTTCCTGGCAGCAGATCGCATTGACCAGAAGCTGCCCTGCCGCCGTTCCCCGGTCAAAATAGTGGGGATTACCGGAGATATCAGCGGCCAGAACCGCAAGGACTGTTTCTTCCCGCTGCTTCATCCGGGCCAGCGCTTCTCCCACATTTTCGACAAGCTGTGCCGCTTTTTCCCTGTCTTTTCCGTATTCCCGGATCAAAAGCTGATAACCGAAAGCCTTTTCCCTTCGCATGCGCCAAAGCCAGACTGAAGCAGTTCCTCCTGTCCCCTGCTTTTTCTCAAACCGCACGCAAAGCTCATCCAGAAAGCGCTCCCGCTCCTGCTCAGCCTTCTGCTTCTTCTCCTTCCGCACGGTAATCATTTCTCCGAAATAGGCTTCCAGCACACGCTTCAGGTCAATGGGCGCGAATCTGGTTTTCTGAAGGCTCTGTTCAAATTCTGCGCAGGAAAACCGGATTTTTTTCTCAATAAAGTTCTTCCCGAGAATTCCTCCCAGCAGACGCCGTTCCGCTTCAGAAGCATCGGAAAGAGTGATATATCCCGCTGCCCTTCCATAGGATTCCCATTTTGCGCGAAGCGCCTGTAGGCATCTGCGGGATTCCGGCCGGGAACGGAAATATGCCGCGCATTCTTCATTATTGTTCATCCAGTATCCTTTCATGTCCGTTCCAGGTGTAACGGATGATGGTCACGATCTGAGAGTTCATGGGCCGAAGCAGTTCTGCGATTCGAAGGCCCTTTACCGTATCAAAGCAGCCCCACAGGGACTGGGAATTCATGATATAGTCAAAATCCAGCTTTTCCACCAGCTCGAACATGCTGCTGATATTTTTATCATCCACGCCCGCAAAGGCCTCGTCCAGCGCGATGATACGGGGATGGTCCCTTCGGTCTGCCTTCTGGTACTGGGCGTTGACCGCTGCGAACAGGGGTACATACATGGCCAGGGCCTTTTCACCGCCGCTGAAGCGGTTGAAGGCTGCGTTGGTCAGAGGCTTTCTCGGCTCCTCGCCGCGCCTGTAGAACATCTGAAACGTAAACCAGCCCCGGTAGTCCATGGCCTCCCGCACCAGCTCCATGTAATTGATCATGCCTCCGCTTTCCTCCAGCAGACGCTTTTGTGTTCTGATTTTGCTTCTGAAATGGGAGGCCACCTTCTCGATATCCTCCATGGTCAGAAGGCTTCTGTCCCTCAGCAGAATCTGCTCCAGCTCCGTCACATCCAGCTCAGCCTCGTTTTCCGCCGACCTGGGCTTCCAGTCCAGAGAAAAGCTCAGGCCCATGGAGGTATCCATATCCCTCATCAGCTTCGACATGTCCGCCACCCATCTGCGGCTCTCCGCAATCCTGTCCGTAAGCTGCTGGCTGATGGTCTGGGAAAGGATGTCTTCGAACAGCTCCCTGTCCTTCTCCTGAATCAGAAGCTGCGTTTCATCGATGGCATTTTTCAGGATCTGATAAAACTCCTCCAGATACACCTTTTTCCCATTCCATACGGAGGCGACGCGCACCCGTTTCCGAATCGCGCCTGGAACCTGCTCCGCCGCCTCTTCCATACCGAAGCAGTCCTCCAGCGTTGTCCCGTAGGCAGCCAGGCTGCCGTTGTATTTCTGGAATACCTGATACAGGGCCTGGAGCATATCCGCAGGCTCCCGGTTTTTATCGCTCTCTCTCAGAAAGCCCATCGCTTTCTGCGCGCAGTCCGGTAGGGAAGCTGCCTCTCTGTCAAAGACCAGCTTCAGGGAAAGCTCCTCTTCAAAATATTTACGGAGCCAGGTTTCCTCTCCGATCGCGCGCTGCAATTCTGCCCTTTTCTCCGGTTCCGATTCCGTCAGAAGGCGGAGGCGCTCCGCCAGCGTTGCGAGACCCGTTTCAAGCTTCAGGCAATCCTTACCAATCTGATCCAGTTCCTCATTCAGGGCCTTCAGCCGCTCCGCCTTTTCCCGGATCTCCGGACGGTTCAGATATTCCTCATACTGGCGGATGCGGATCTCACATTCCCGGACTCTGCCGCTGCAGCGCTGCTTTTCTGCCAGAGCGTCGTCCAGCGCCTGCCGGTCCTCCTCCAGACGACTCTGCTGCTCCCTGATCCATTCCTGCGCCTGCTGAAGCCGCAGAATCGTTTCCCTGCATTCCCTCCAGATTCCTTCATATTCCCTCAGCGCATCCTGCGCTTCCTCGTACTCTGCTTCCGTTCTCCCATAGGGCAGCGCCTTGCAGCATTGCAGCATCTCCTGATAGCGCCGGTTCTTCCTCTGCTCCGCCTCCTGCGCCTTCCGCTCCCGCTCCGAGAACTGTCCGTTCAGCCAATCCACCTGCAGCGCGCATTCCCGCATTTTCTCCAGCGCGTCGTTGATTTCCGAAAAACCGGGAAGCTCTCTGTACTCCTTCTCCAGCGTGTCCAGACGTCCGGACAGCGCAGACAGCTCTCCGGACAGCCCCTCCATAAGCGCTTCCAGTTCCGAAATCTGCTCCGTCAGCTGTCTGATCTTCTGTTCCTTCTTCCTTTTCCGCGCAAGCTGGCCCACATATTCCGCTTCGCCCTCCTGCCAGGCCTTTCCCAGCAGGGCTCCCTGGCGGAACATGCCGTTTTCTCCGATGGCAAGACGGCCTTCAGGAAAACCGTCCCAAACTCCTTCACGGGATCCTCCCCGCAGCCCTTTTCCGGACGCCCGGCCGTTTCGGATATGGCGCAGGATGCGGGCCGTTTCCTTCCGCAGTCCATCCTCCAGCTCCGTATTCACCGTCAGGCCCAAAAAGGAGGCAGCAGTATCTCCGGCGTCCTGCTCCCCGGCAGGCTCCGCCCCTTCCACACAGATCACGCTGTCCAGAAACTCGGGGCATTCCCTTTCAATCCGGAGAAGATCCTCCGGCTGCACCACCAGCGCGTCCAGCAGTCCCATGCCCTTTAACTGCGCTTCCATTACCGCGCAGGCGGCCGGATCCAGTCCATCCGCGAATTCCACAGCCTTATAAAAGGGTACTGCCCGGATTCCCGCCTCCTCCATCACCTTTCTGGACCGATCAACCAGCTCTCCCCTCTCCGGCTCCAGCTCCGGCGCGCTCTGAACCGCATGCAGCTCCTCCCGCGCCTGTTTCAGGGCAAGCTCTCCGTCCTGACGGCTTCTCTCCTTTTCCTCCCGCAGGCTCAGAAGCTCCAGCCGCTGTTTCTCATAGTCGCGGCGCAGAAGCTCCTGAATCTCTCCCGCATCGGAAACGGATTCGTATGCCCTGGCCAGTTCTTCCGCTTCTCTGAGAATGCCCCTTTCCGGTTTCCACTCCACGGCTCTGTCAGCCTTCTCATACAGCAGGCTGATCCAGTCGTCCTGTCCCTCCTGCAGCCTTTTTTCTGCAAGCTGCTGCTTCTTTTCCTGCTCCGCCTTCTCCTTTTTCAGCTGCTCCAGCGCAAGAGCCGCCTCTTCATATTGTCCGGATGCTTCCTCGAAATCATGGATTCTCTTTTTCCCCTCAGCAAGATTTTTTTCATACTCTCCAAGGCGCTCCGTGATTTCCGGCATATCGGACAGCCGCCCTTCCTCAAGCATGATGACCGCATCCGGATGTCCTTCCCACTGCAGCACCTCCTGCTGCTCCTGAAGCTGCGCCCTTTCCTCCTGCAGCTCTTCCCGTCTTCCGGAAAGCTCATCCTGAAGCTCCTTTTCCTTCCTCTCGGCGGTAAAAATTTTCCCGTTGTAATCCTCCGCCTTTTTCTCCCACTGGCGCTCCCGCTCTTCGGCCTCCTGCCGCTCCCTTTTCGCCGTCTCCAGCCTGACATCCATATCCTTCAGCTTATCATCCAGCAGGCTGTCCCGTTCCGCGCGGGCCATCCGTTCCCTCTCCCTGCGCGCATTCAGCTTCTCTCCGTTTTCCCGCTGTTGCTCCTGGATCTTTTGCGTTGCAGCAAGCTGTTCCTCCAGCTGAGCCTGCGCCTTTTCCACATCCGCTTTTCTGGAGAGATAGGCCTTTGCTTTTTGGGCCAGCATGAACTGATTATAGCGCGTGTACTCTGTCCGTATGATTCGCACATCCCCAAAGGCTCTTTTCAGTCTGTCCAGGCTTTCCTGAATCTCATCCATCTTTTCCATGGCGTCCACCATGGGACGCAGATCCTCATCTGTCAACGTCTGCAGGGAATCGTTCAGAATCTCATACACCTTCGTTGGCTTGAACTCCTTGGAAAGCTTCGGCGCGCGCACCTTCACCAGGAGCCGGATAAACTGTTCATACTGTTCCAGCTTCCGAAAGCCGAAAATATGCTGATTCACCAGCTTCTTGTATTCGCTCGGACTGTCCGTGAGCGGATTCTCCTCTCCAAGTACCTGCCTTAAATCCCGTCTGTCATAGGGAATCTTCACGCTGCCTGTCTGCTTATACAGCCACAGATCCTGTCCGATCCTGCGCCCATCCAGAATGAGGAAGCCCCAGAAGTCCATCGGTCTTCCCCGTCTGGCGCGCTGTCCGATGCCGATCGTGCGGTACTGGACGCTTTTCCCTCCGTTTGCTTCTTCCGTCTTCTGAAACTCCAGAAAAAGATATCCGGTGGATTCATCCTTTCCCTCCTCTCCCAAAAAATAGTACTCCATTCTCCGGTCGCTGGAGCCGAAGGGATCCAGCCGGCTCGGCGTCCGGTCGCCGTCCAGGATAAACGGAATGAAGCTCTGGGTTGTGATCGATTTGCCGGAGCCGTTCTGCCCGCGCAGGAGAAGCCTGCCATCCTCGAACTGAAAATCTTCCTCATCATAAAGCCAGAAATTAACGAACCCGATCCGGTTCATCTTCCATCGGTTGTTCATGCCTCTGTTCCTTTCTGAAAATCATCCGGATAATAGCCCTTCAGCTTTCCGACTGCCGGAAGAAGGATGCACAATTCCCCCTCTTCCCGAAGCAGCATCCAGTCCTTCATGTACCGCCTCACATTTTCCAGGAGCCTTCCGTCATCCATCTCCCGGTATTCCTTACTCCAGGCCGTCTTCCATCCGTCCCGCAGTTCGATCCAGAAGGCCTCAAAGGTGTCGCGCTCCAGGATGACCGTCTCGTTCTCCTGTCTTTCCAGCCTTCCCGCCTCCAGAAGCTCCTGTATATACGCACAGAACAGAAGAACCGCTTCAGGAAGCATGGCGTCCCGCGGATGAACCGCTCCGAACGCATCCTCCTCCAGCATCCAGAAAGCCGCGTTTTTATGGATATCCAGTCTTCCGCCCAGATTTTCTCCCAGATATCTGGTGATCCACTGTCTCTGGTTTTTCAGATAGAGCGCGTCCGCATCGTCATTTTCTTCCCAGTAAAAGGCCGGACAGGCCACAAGCTGTCTGTAAACGCGATGCACCCGTCCCTGCCCCCGTTCTGTGGAAAGCTCCTCAAAGTCCGCCTTCTCAAAGTCCTGCCAGGATTCGTATCCGGAAATATCGCGCGGGAAGCTTGTGGCAAAATATTTGGAATATCCCGTATTTTCATACAGGACCTCCCGTCCCGCTTCCTGGCCGAAGGCCTCGCTGCTGCCTTCATATACCCGCAGCACGTGCAGCTTTTCCAGATACTGAAGCACCCTTACCAGCGATTTTCTCTGGGTAAAGGACGTCCAGTCAATCTGCATGAAACCTTTCAGCTGCGTCTCCACGTAATCGATCAGCTCCGACAGCAGAAACTGCTCCTCTTCCTCCCGGTCCTCCAGAAACATGAGGACCACGCACAGGATGCAGTAATCCCGGATCTCCGTAAATTCCTGAATCCCCATAAAGCCTTCCGCGTGGGCGGGAACCTTTTCCAGCTTAATCAGATTCTCCGTGTGGATCAGCTTCCAGCCCATCTGTTCTCTGACGAATTTCTGAAAATTCGGCACATCCCGTCTGACCCTGTAATATTCTTCCTTATCCGCATCCCTGCAGATCCAGAATTCTTCCAGCAATGTTCTCAACTCATTCATCTTTATTGAAACTCCATGATATAGGCCGGCATGGTAAGGTTTCCATCCTCACACTTTAAAACACAGCTCCCCTCCTGCCGGATCAGTCTGTATTCCTGCCCGTATTCCGTTCTTCCTTTTCCTTCCGTGTTCATATTCGCAAGACTAATCCACTGCAGAAACATGTTCTTCGTCGCCTCGGAAACCGTTTCCTCAATCTCCGCAAAGGCAATGCGGTTATCCCTGATATAGCGGAAAACAACTTCCCTCTGCCGCTCGGCAAGCTGCAGGTACTGCTGTCTCTGCATCAGCTTTTCCAGAGATTTGTCCGCAAAACCATGCCGGTCCTTTTTCTCCCTGTATGCCCTGGTATGCGGCTTCAGCAGAAATTCTGCCGGCGCTTCCTCATAGACGCTTTTTCCCACCGCATCCGATTCCCGCGGTTCATTCGTCCGGAAATGCTCCATTTTCTGAATTCCAAACACATGAGCAGACAATCGGTGCGCTTCCTCCAGATCCTCACATTTCAGAAAAAGCTCCAGAAATTTCCGGTAATCCTCCTTCCTGCTGATTCCCCAGTTCTGCATCTGCACGATAAGCGCTGCATTCTGGATGATGCTCCGGATCACATCATTTGTGATCTGCAGCACTTTTCTGGCTTCGCACTCATGCTCCGGCGTATCCAGAAACCAGTTTTTCAGCGATTCCCATTTTCCGGTCACATTCTCCCGGATGGACGGTTCCGCATTTCCGCGGTATTCTGAAACCGCGTGCGGAATATCCAGCTCGCTCTGTACCACCCGCTCCAGAATCGTTCCTTCCATCCGCTCCATATGCTTCTCAAGCAGCTGGCTGATTCTTCTGGAATGCCGCTGCAGCTCCTGAATGAACTCATTCAGATATTTGATGAACTTATCCTTATGAAGCACAAATTCCACCGACTTCATCAGCCGGTCCGCCTTACCGGAATAAAAATCCCGCAGATAGTCCTGATAATTCTGATTCAGCCGCTTGAAATCCTCCTGCAGAAGATTCCACCACTCATTCACCTCTTTCAGCGGAGCCTGTTCCATACCCTCCGCTTCTTCCAGGCTTCTTTCCAGCCGTATGAAGAAGTTGGTCGACAGGTTTCCGGATTCCAGAAACAGATTTTCCAGCCGCACCGTCATTCTCTCAATTTCCACCGCGTATTCTGACATGGTATAGCGATACTGCCTGTTCTTGTAATCCGCAATCGTATACACCCTCCCCGGATCCTGAATCGGCGTCAGATTCTTCCACTTTACCAGCGCATCCAGATCCTGCTCCAGCTGTGCCATGCCGTATGACTGGCCGGCAAATTCTTCTTCCCCCTTCACAAGCTCATAGACATCCTCCTTATAGAGCTGGAAGTGCATTTTCTCATATTCTCTGTAAAACAGGCGCATGATTTTTCTGTAAATGGGAGCATTGGGAACGGAAAGATAGGACGTTTCATTGATGGCATCGAGTCGCTGCATGTTGAATTCCTTTTTGTCAATCTGGATATCCGATTTCCTGTTTCTTTTTCTTCACTGTTATCATGAAAAGCTTATAGATGTCATTATAAGACAGGTTGGAAGAATGTTCCATATTTATTTTATTTTTCGTTTAACAGAGTCGTTTACAGGCATCGCCGCATATATTATTCTGAATTTTCCGAAAAATCCGAATTATCTGAAATTTTATGATATGATTTACAACTCTTCAGATAAATGCTATGATATGAAATATCTTCGTTTTTACATTCATTTTCATTCCATGTCAACAATTTCTGTAACTATACTTTCTGAACAGTTTCCTGTTCCCTTTTCTGTCACTTTTCTTATTTCATAAATTCGCTTTTCAAAGTCGCGCTTCTGCTGACATCCCACTCAAATAATGCTATACTGAAAGGAGAAAACATATGGAAAAAACCATCCAACAGCTGAACCTGAGCGATGATTTTCTGTTTGCCAAAGTCATGGCTGACAGCGAAATCTGCCGCAGGGTACTGGAGAAAATCCTGAAGGTCCCCATCCGGAAGGTGGAAGCCCCCGCAACGCAGCGAACGATTGATCTTCTCTTTGAGGGAAAGGGCGTCCGTCTGGACGTATATGTGAACGACGATGAGGGCACCGTTTATAACATCGAGATGCAGTGCAACAAAAAGCGCAACCTTCCAAAACGGACGAGATATTACGCCGGCAGCATCGACCTAGATCTGATCGCGGCGGGAGAAGACTACATAAACCTGAAAAAGGCCTATGTGATCTTCATCTGTACCTTTGATCCCTTCCGCGACGGCAGACACATCTATACCTTTGAAAACCGCTGCCGGGAAAATCTTTCCCTTTCTCTGGGAGATGAAAGCATAAAAATCTTTCTCAATACCAGAGGGACGCTGGACGACGTGGACGCGGAAATGAAGGAATTTCTCGCTTATGTGGAGGACACCACAGACCGCTTTGCTGCACAGGCAAAAAGCCCGTTGATCCGATGGATCCACCGAAAAGTAACCGAAGTGAAACAGAACCCCAAAATGGAGGTGGAATATATGACGTTGATGCAGAGAGATAGAGAAAATATTGAGCTGGGGCGGGAAGAGGGACGTCAGGAGGGTTTTCAAAAAGGACGTCAGGTTGGAGTCAAAATGGCGCTTGACATCATCCGGCTTCATATGGATGGAAAAGAAGCACAGACAATTGCAGACCTGCTTGGCCTGGAAGCGGATTATGTGAATCAGGTTCTGGAAGACTATGCAAATCTGCCCGGATAATCTCTCAAAAAAATCACTCACTTTTATTAACTGTTTATTTTCATTTTACAGCACATCTGTATTCATGATTATCATCATCTATATTCATCAGGCTTTCTTAAATTTTCTCTGTATGCCGCTTTCCATAAACCGGACAAATTCCCTTTCAGAATGACAGGATAAGCATAATGAATCATGTTATTATACAAATAC
>UQVK01000043.1 GCA_900544445.1 uncultured Lachnospiraceae bacterium | reverse complement strand
CTCGCATGAGTCTCTACGGCCCCTATTTGGAACTATCTATTTCCCGACAGCCCCTATTCTCTTCCGCTCCGATCCACAGCAAATTTTCTAAACAAAAGAGCAAGTCACAGCAATGGCGGACAACTCCTTCTGTGATATACTGAACAATCAGAGTAATGTTTTTACGCAAAATCATATGGAGGAAATTCAGATGTACTTTGATCTGTCCGGCCTCTGGCAGGCCGATATTGGAGACGGGAAGGTTTATCCCATGCAGCTGCCCGGAACGCTCGATGAAAACCGGATCGGGCATAAGGATCTGGGGCAGAACCAGTGGCACCCGGACGCGGCGCTTGGAAACGCGGAAGAAGGCTTTAACGAGAACGCGCCCATCGCTACCCGGTTTACCAGAAAATATACCTTTGAGGGAGAAGCGCGGCTGACCCGGCGGATTTCCTTTACGCCGGAAGAAGGAAAGCGCGTCTTTCTGGAAGCGGAGCGGGTCCGGTACCTGCGGCTTCTGGTAGATGGAAAGGAGGTACCTCATTTTTCGGAAGGGTCCCTTTCCACTCCGCATGTGTTCGAGGTGACCGGACTTCTGAACGGGGACAATGAAATCACGCTGCTGTCCGACAACAGCTATCCGGGGCTGCCCCATGATGCCATCGTGTATTCTTCGGCGGCCACGGACGAAACGCAGACCAACTGGAACGGCGTGCTGGGATATCTGCGGCTTCGCGTGGAGGAGCCGGTATTCCTGTCCGCCCTGCGGATCTACCCGGACAGGGATGGAGAGACTCTGACCGTGCAGGCGGAGGTTTCCGCTGACCGGTTCTGGAGCGGCACCCTCCTGGTGGAAAGCGACGCCCTGAAAAAGGAGAAATCCGTGGCGAGCGAATATGCCGGATATCAAAAGAAGATCTGCGTACAGCCCGGCCTGACCCGGTTTGTGCTGGAAAAGCTTCCTCTGGCCGGGGATGTGCGCAGATGGGATGAGGAGGAGGGAAATCTGTATGAACTGACCGCCCGTCTGTCGGCAAAAGAGAGGCAGGAACTGGCCAGCCGCACGGAAACCTTCGGTGTGCGTACCTTTGGAGACAACGGAAAGGGAAGACTGGCTTTAAACGGCCGGGTGATCTTCCTGCGCAGCGAGGCCAACTGCTGTGAATTTCCGGAGACCGGCCATCCGCCCATGACGGTGGAGGAATGGATAGATGTGCTTGCGCGGTACCGTTCCTATGGAATCAACTGCATGCGTTTCCATTCCCACTGCCCGCCGGAGGCGGCGTTCATTGCGGCGGACCGGATGGGCATGCTGATGCAGCCGGAGCTGTCCCACTGGGATCCGGTGCACGCCTTTGAAGCGCCGGAAAGCTACGCCTATTATCTGACGGAACTGAAGCAGGTGATTCTGGCTTTGGCAAATCATCCTTCCTTCGTGATGCTGACCTTTGGAAATGAGCTGGCGGCCGGACCGGTGGGACACTCCCGGATGGACAGCATGCTGGCGCTTGCCCATGAACTGGATCCGACCCGTCTGTATGCCAACAGTTCCAACGCCCACTACGGGGATGTGGGCGTGGATCCGGAGAGCGACTTTTTTGCCTCTCAGAAATACGTCTCGGGAAAGGATTCTTCCGGGAATCCCCTTTCCTGGGATCTGCGGGGAACCCATGCAGGCGGCGGAGAGGACGGCGCGCTTCAGGGGTATATCAACAACCGCTATCCGGATGCTGCACAGAACTACGACGAATCCATGGCTGAAATTCGGAAGGTCTACGCCAAACCCGTATTCAGCTTTGAGGTGGGACAGTTCGAGGTGCTTCCGGACTTCCATGAGCTGGAGGCTTTTCAGGGGATTTCTGATCCGGCCAACCTGCGGCTGGTGCAGGAGCGGGTGAAGGCGGCCGGAATTTCCGATGAAGAGTGGGAAAAACAGGTGGAGGCGACGGGAGAGATTTCCCGCCTGGCCTATCGGGAGGAGATCGAGGCGGCGATGCGCACAAAGGAGCTGTCCGGTATCTCTCTGCTGGGCCTGCAGGATTTCCCCGGACAGGGAACCGCGCTGGTGGGCATGCTGAACTCCCATCTGGAGCCGAAACCCTATCCCTTCGCGGAACCCGCGAAGTTTCAGGCCTTTTTCCGGGATCAGCTGCCGCTGGCACTTCTGCCCCGTTACACCTGGGAAAACACGGAAGAGCTGACGGTGCCCGTGAAGATTGCCAACTATGGGAAAACGAACCTTTCCGGAAAGGTTCGCTGTGCCTTGAAAACACAGGACGATACGCTCATCGCACAGGCGGAAACCAAAGAAGGAAGCTACCCGGCCGGAACTCTGACGGAAGCAGGCTGTGTGAAGCTTTCCCTGAGAGCGGTGGAAAAAGCTGCCCGTCTGACCCTGGAGGTATCGGTAGACGGCGCGGTGAACCGTTATCCCGTCTGGGTTTATCCTCCGGTTTCTCCGGAAAATCTGGTATGCCCGGAAAACGTGTATGAGACACAGCGCTTTGATGAAGCGGCGAAGCGTGTCCTTGCGGCAGGCGGATGCGTGTACCTGACCCCGCCCTCCACGAAGGAGGCGCTGCCGGGATCCATCCGGGCCCAGTTTACCACCGATTTCTGGTCGGTGGGCACCTTTGCCCAGCAGGCGGGCGGCATGGGACAGCTCATCGACAGTGCCCATCCCCTGTTCGCGGATTTCCCCACGGACAGCCACACCGACTGGCAGTGGTGGCCGATGGCTTCCCGGCGCGCGGTGATCCTGCCGAAGAGGATACAGGCCATCATTACGGAGATGGACAGCTACGCGTATCTGCGGCCCATGGCACAGCTGTTTGAATGCCGCTGCGGCGGCGGAAGGCTGCTGTTTTCCTCCCTGGGCCTGCAGGATCTGCAGCAGTATCCGGAAGCGAGGGCGCTGCTTTCTTCCATTTATCGGTATCTGGCAGGCGAAGAATTTGCGCCGGAGCAGGAACTGGACGTGGAAACGGTGGCTTCGCTGGTGGCGGAATAGAGAAGAAAAACTGAAAACGGGACATGAGAAAAAGGATATCCGAAAAAGCCGGTTCAGGACCGGCAGGGTATCCTTTTTTGACAAGAAAGGAAACGGTCATATTGCCGATTTGGGAATGCTCCGGTTTTTGTTGAGATATGCCGTAATTTTTTTACGGAAGCCTGTTGCGTGAAAAAAGCAATTTCGTTATACTGTTAATTAGAGGAATTAGTTAATCAATGAAAATGACAGGAGAGGGCAGACAGTATGCTGAAAAGATTTACGGTAAAAAATTATAAGAATTTTCAAAAAGAAGTATGTCTGGATTTTGAGAAGACAGCGGGATACCAGTTCAGTACAGACTGTATCACTGACGGACTGATCAGTAAAATGATGATTTATGGGAAAAATGCAACCGGAAAAACGAATCTGGGCAGAGCTGTCATGGATATAAGGGCAATGCTCTACGACGCTTTGCCAAATGATGAAACAAAGACATTTCTGAATGCTGACTCTGAGGAAGATGCTGCCACTTTTTCCTATGTTTTTGATTTCGACGGTCGGGAAATGGTTTACAGATATGCAAAATTTGCAGAGTACAGGTTGAAATGGGAAAAATTGGAAATAAATGGAACGCTCATTTTTGAATGTGATTTTTCGGAGAGAAAGCTTGTTTTTCCACATCTGGAAGAAGTTGAAGCGGAAACGGCAAATGTGGAAAGATACAGACAGATACTTGGACCGGGAGATGGGGAACAGGCTTTATTGCCCTTTTTGAGATGGCTGATCAGCAATATGGCTTTAAAGGATGATTCTTTACTTATAAAGCTGTTAAATTATGTCAGAAGCATGACTATGATTACGGCTGGAAATGCGCTGACACAAGTTCGAGTGGGAATCTCGACTTATATCTTTTCTGAAAGGCTGGAACAGGAGAATAACCTGAAAGACCTGGAATATTTTTTTAATATGATGGACATAAATTGCAGACTTGTTTTGAAAAAACTTCCGGATGGACGAAGGGAGCTGTATTTTTCTCATAAAAAGCTGGTTCCATTTTTTAAAAATGCTTCCAGTGGAACTTTGGCATTGCTGGATATATACAGAAGGATTGTCACAGCAATAGAGAAATCTGCCTTCGTTTATCTGGACGAATTCGATGCCTTTTATCATTATGAAATGGCAGAGAATTTAGTTAAATTTTTTAAGAAAAAATTCCCCCGAAGTCAGATTATTATGACCTCGCACAATACCAATCTGATGAACAATCGTCTGATGAGGCCGGACTGCCTGTTCATCCTGTCGGGAGAAGGGACTTTGACGGCCCTGTGCGACGCGACGGAGAGGGAACTACGGGAAGGGCATAATCTGGAGAAGATGTACATAAGCGGAGAATTTGAAAGGTATGAATGATTATTCTGACGAAACAAGGATAAGGGGGCAGAACCTGTTGATTGTGGAAGGAAAGCATGAAAAAAATGAGCTGTTTGGCATATTATTCCGGTGTTTTCCCTCCATCCATATTTCCATGGATGATATCTGGATCTATGGTACCAACATTTATATGCTTTATGAGGATATCGTAAAGGAATATGGAGAAGCATGGGAAGAGGACGATATTGATCTTCCCTTTGTCATAAGTAGAAAGCTGGAATTTCATCCACTTCGTTATAAGGAAGATTTTGTGAATATCATGCTTGTATTTGATTATGAACGGCATGATAAAAATTTCTCGGAAGAAAAGATTTTGAAAATGCAGAGATACTTTAGCGATGCGGCGGACGTGGGAAAGCTGTATATTAACTATCCGATGATAGAAGCATATCAGCATTTGTGCACCGTGCCGGATGATCAATATGCGGAAAGAAAGATTCCGGTATCTCTACAGCCTGGGAAAAAATATAAGGCTCTGGTGAGAAAGGAAACCGGAATCGAAGCCCTGTTTGAATTTCCAGGTAAAATGGAGGATTTGTTATGCCGGCATTTCGGAATAGAGGATGAGCAGAAGGGAAAACAGTGCTGTGCCAGAATTCTGAATATTTGCAATGAAAGTGGTCTGGAGGAGAATATACAGCAGATTCTGCAGGATGCAGTGGAAGAAAGAAATGTGCAGACGGCAAAATATCAGATTAAGGCCATGGTAGCAGGAACCGGGTATGCCCATACTGGTCAGACCTATTGGCAGTATATGCGTGGAATTTTTAAACAGATAATTCATCATAATATATGTAAAGCAAATCGAATCCAAAATAATCAGTATGCGGTTGATGATGCCCAATATAGAGAGTGCTTTGAACAGCTTGATCCTGTCAGAATTCTGGAGATACAGAATACATGCAGCAGAGAGGAGATGGAAGGTTTTATATGGGTTCTTTGTACCTGTATATTTTTTGTGGCTGAATATAATTTTACGCTCGTGATATGAAAAATAGAAATCCCTGTAATTTTTTGCAACGGAGTGAAAAGCTGAAATATTCCGGGCGTTCCCTGAAACAGGGGTGAATGGTGGATATCTGCGGACTGGCGGATATCCATTATTTTTATGTCTCGGAGGAGAAAAATACAAAAAAAGAATTCTGCCGTGAACGTGTTTTACTATGGAATGATTGTATTTCATAAATTTCTGGTTGCATTTTATATGTACGTTATAAGATGCACATTGTAGAATGTTAATAAGATTTTTGCGCAAAAACTAAAAAAATTGTCTGTTATTGTGGGTATATGTAATGCGGAGGGAAAATATGAAGGGAAAATTGTTAGCAATATTGGTCGGGATTAGTATGATTTTTTCAATGACAGGATGTGGAAATTCGGGAAACGTAAAGGAAGAAAATGTTGTACAGAATAATACGCAGTCTGAAACGGAGAATTCATCTGAGGAATCTGGCTCGGAACCGATTACCATTAAAGGCTGGGGAGCTTTTACATTTGATGAGCAGTCCGGAATTACCAGCTACAATGAACAGCTGATCTGGAAGGAAGTGGAAAACAGACTGAATATCAAAGTGGACTGGACCACGGTTCCGGCTGCAGATAAATCCACATTGTTTTCGCTTGCCATGTCAGACAGTGGGAATCTTCCTGATTTTATAGTGGATATGTCGCCGCTTATATATGAGGAGTTCGGGCGTGCCGGAGCGTTAATTGCTTTAAATGATTACATTACTCCGGAAAAAATGCCGAATCTGTATGGGCTTTTGGAAGAATATCCTGATGCAAGAGCTTCCATTACTTCCGCAGATGGAAATATTTATTTCTTCCCGAGAATTATGGAAGTGGCAACACGTTATTGGTCGGGATGGTTTATCAGAGAAGATTTTCTGGAGGAGGCGGGGCTTTCCGTTCCAACGACAACCGATGAATTTTATGATGCAATGGTCGCTATCAGGGATAATGTTGAAACAGTGAATTATCCTGTTGATATGAATATGGAGTCCCTGAAAACGCTGGTGTGGTCCTGGAATGTGGGGGCAAGAGGGACCGGAACCAGTACGACGGATGATGCGTATCTGAAGGATGGCGAAATAGCGTATGGCCCTACAGAGGATGCTTACAGAGAGGCGTTGATTTATCTGAACAGGCTGTATGAAGATGGACTGTTAAATCCGGACTGGAATTCTCTGACGAGTAATGATATTCGCACAGATGTTTTAAATCAATCTACAGCGATTGCGGAAGGATCTTTCTCCGGTGTGTTATCAACATATAACAGTCTTCTTATGGAAGATGGACAGGGAGAAGCGCTGACCTATATGGATCCTTTGTATGGCCCGGATGGTACCAGGACGCGGCAGGGACATCATACCGTTCTTGATGTGGGATATGGAGGAGCTATTTCTTCTACCTGCAGCAATGTTGACGCTGTAATTGAAATGGTAGACTACCTGTATAGTGAAGAAGGACGGACGCTGGTTTATTGGGGAGTAGAGGGAGAAACCTATGTGAAAAATGGTGACAGCTATGAATTTACGGAAGAAGTCACCTCCAGTCCGCTGGGTGTACTGAATTATTTGAATTCATTTTCCGCGAACACCAGTATGTATCCCAGCGCGCAGCCTAAGGATTTTTATCATGCTACCCTGAGCGATCTGGCAAAAGAAGGAAATGAAAGTATAACGGAAATCGGAGAGGCAACAGATATCCGGATGCCTGCATTGCGGTATTCGGAAGATGAGATCACAGAAGTAAATACGATTTCGACGGATTTGAATGCATATGTGGATGAGAATTTTGCAAATTTTGTAAATGGTGTGATTGATATTGAGGATGACGGGGCGTGGCAGACTTATCTGGATGGCTTTGATGCATTGAGACTGGATGAATTACTTTCCTATCATCAGGCGGCTTATGAGCGGTGGCTTGCAATCGCAGGAGACTAAGAGATGTAAACGCCTGAGCAAATGTTCTGCCGCATGGATATAATCCCATGCGGCAGCGCCTTTAAACGACTGAATGTTCAGCCTGCAAATAAAAGGAAGGAAAAAGATGGAAAAATCCAACACAGTGAGGAAAAAACGATGGTATCAGACCAGCAGATCCCGATATAAGGGACTTGTGGCGCTGGCGTTCGTGACCCCGGGACTGATTTATTACGTCCTGTTTCGGTATGTTCCGATGTGGGGAAATTTGATTGCATTTCAGGATTATAATCCATTCAAAGGTTTTCTGAACAGTGAATGGGTTGGACTGGAAAATTTTATCACTTTTTTTACGGGAAATTATTTTGTACGGTTATTGAAAAATACTTTTGCGCTCAGCATATACAGTATTATTTTTGGCTTTCCAATACCGATTCTGTTTGCCCTTTTACTGTATGAAGTAAAATTTGGGAAATTCCGCTCAGTAATTCAATGTATCAGTTACTTTCCGCATTTTATTTCCATTGTCGTGATCTGCGGTCTGTTAAAACAGTATCTGGCGATAACAGATGGAATTGTGAATGAGATAATTGACATCTTTGGAGGAACCAGACAAAATTTTCTTCAGGATCCCAAATGGTTTCGGACGGTTTATATAGCAAGCGGCATCTGGCAGAGCGTTGGGTGGAATTCCATTATATACTATGCAACGCTGACCTCCATTGATACGACTTTATTCGAGGCGGCAGAGTTGGATGGAGCAAACCGTTTGCAGAAAATTTGGCATATCAGCCTGCCATGTCTGCTTCCTACGATGGCGACGCTTCTTCTTATGCAGCTTGGTAATGTGTTGAATGTCGGCTTTGAAAAAGTACTTCTTTTGCAGACGAGTTCCAATTATCCTACTTCAGATATCCTGAGCACCTATGTCTATCGCATGGGCATTGAGAATATGAG
Organism: uncultured Lachnospiraceae bacterium; assembly: GCA_900544445.1. GTDB lineage: Bacteria > Bacillota > Clostridia > Lachnospirales > Lachnospiraceae > Eisenbergiella > Eisenbergiella intestinigallinarum. Next base: position 20,403 of record UQVK01000043.1, on the reverse strand, counting down.
ATATTCCTTCGCCAGTGCGGTAGGGCTGTTCAACAACGTGGTTGGCCTGATTATTCTCGTTTTCTTTAACAGGTTATCAAGAAAAGTGGCGGACACATCACTGTGGTAACGGGAGGAAAAGCTTATGAAAAGAAAAAAAGTGGGAATATTTGACTGTGTAACCTCTCTGCTGTTGCTGTTATTGGCGCTGGTTTTTATTTATCCAATCTGGACGGTGATTGTGGCGGCATTTTCAGAGCCTTTGGAATATGTGAAAAATCCGCTGGCGTTATTTCCTGCGAAGATTTCACTCTACAATTTCAACATGCTGTTTACATCGGAGACGATATGGAGAGGGTACGCTAATACCATATTGTATGTAATTGTGGGAACAACGATAAATGTAGTGATGACCTTTGTCATGGCATATGGACTTTCGAAAAAGGAATTGCCGTGTAAGAGGGTAATTGGCTTTCTGGTGACGCTTACTTTATTTTTCTCGGGCGGTATGATCCCAACGTATCTGATTGTCAGATCTTATGGATTACTGGATTCCATATGGGCGCTGGTTCTGCCCGGAGCAATCGGAACCTATAATCTGATGATTACCAGAACCTATCTGTCTCAGCAGATTCCGGAGGATCTGGCTGAAGCGGCTGAAGTTGATGGCGCGGGACCAATTGGCATTTTTTTGCTGATTATTACGCCGCTTTCCAAACCTATTCTGGCAGTTATTACTTTATTTTATGCGGCTGGACATTGGAACGGTTGGTATGAAGCGATGATTTATTTAAAGGATAACAATAAGTATCCGCTTCAGTTGATTCTGCGGTCCATGCTGATTAACGAAGAAACAATGGGGGTTATGGCGACCGAAGCGGGACAGTCTTCAGAGGTTTTTTATACGATTACGTTAAACTATGCTGTAATTTTAGTGGCAATTCTTCCCTTACTCGTTATTTTCCCCTTTGTACAGAAATTCTTTGTTAAGGGTGTTATGATTGGAGCGATTAAAGGGTAAAATGTATGATAAACCTCTGAAAAAGACAAGGATGGAGAAGGCGGATCATGCGGATTACGGAACTGCGGGATATTAAGGGATATAAAGTGAAAGGAATTGAGCCATTCCTTGATCTGAATTTTCATGTCAGGCCTCAGTCGTGGGGAATCAATTTTCATGATCATGACTATATGCAGTTTCTGATTGTGCTGGAAGGGAGTCTGATTGTGGAGATGGAAGGAAAAGAGCATCTGCTAGTAGAGGGGAGCGGTTACCTGGTACCGCCCGGAATTTCGCATATGCTGTATACGGAAAGCGGATATACGCAGAGCGGAGCTAATTTTTTCCTGAAAAAAGAACAAGACTTAATGGGCATTGTCGGGAAACTGATGGATTTGAGAAGAGCGATGGTATTTGAAAGGCTTGCTTTTCAGGAACGCGCACAGAAAATGGAGGGGCTGCTCGCAAATGGAAGTGCGGTCGATGGTATCAAAGCATCGCTGCTGGTGTGTGAAGGTCTTGCAGAAATTATAGAGCGTCTGGAATATGGAGAAAAGGGGAGGATTGACAGACAGATAACGGAATATATGGAAACGCATATTTCAGAAAAACTGCATGTGGATACCATTGCCAGATATTTCAGTATTTCTCCGTCTCAGCTGCAAAGATTGTGCCATCGCTATTTCGGAATGAGCGCAATGGCGCTTTATGCGCAGAAGAGAATCAACAAGGCAAAAGTCTTATTACGGAGCACGGAGAACAGTATCAATGAGATAGCCGGGGCAGTGGGATTTGACGAAGTAGCCAATTTCAGCGCTTTTTTTACAAAAAGTACGGGAATGACGCCAAGCGGATTCCGATTAAAAAGAAAAAGGAATACAGAAGAAAATTAGCTGTTTGGAGGAAAAAAGGATGGATATAAGCGGATTCATTGAGAAGGTGGAAGAAATTGTAGAAAGGCATCGGATCGAAGAAGGACAATATGCGAGGTACCTGTGGCAGGATAAGAAAGAAAGCCGAAAAATGGGAGTAAATGAATACGGCTGTGCGGATGCTGCCAATATATTGTATACAATCGGTCATTTTCCAAAGGAACCACAAAAAAGAGAGGAATGGATTATAACGCTTCAGAAGATGCAGAATCCCCAAACCGGATTATATTTTGAAGGGACGCATCACACGATACATACAACGGCACACTGCATTGCTGCTCTGGAGCTGTTTGACGCTTCCACACTATATCCTCTCACAGAATTGCTGAAATATCTGAATTATGAAGAAATGGCTGTCTTTTTAGCAGGCCTGGACTGGGGAAATAATCCATGGAATAATTCACACCAGGGAGCGGGCCTGGCGGCTGCGTTTATGATTACCAGAACCGCCGACATGAAATGGAGAAAAAAATATTTTGAGTGGCTGAATCAGAATAATGACAGGGATACAGGATTGGGAATATCCGGGCATCCTGGTGCTGCTCCGTTATCACATCAGCTGTTCGGATGGTTTCATTATCTGTTTAACTACGAGAATGCAAGAGAAGCATTTCCAAACCCGGAACGATTGATTGATTCCTGTATTGATATGTATCAAAACGGAGGCTTGCCAGATGCATTTGGAAAAAGTGTCGGTTTTATGGAAATCGACTGGGTATTTGCGATGAATCGGGCTTCCCGCCAGACCGCGTATCGTTTTGATGAAATTAAAATGCTTTTATTGGATTTCACACAAAAATATATTCCATGGCTGGATTCTCTGGATGAGAAAAAGGATGAAGGCCTTAATGATCTGCATTTGCTGTTTGGCGCCATGTGCGCTTTGGCAGAGCTTCAAATTGCGTTGCCTGGGGAAATTGATTCTGAAGTACCGTTGAAAAATGTACTGGATCGCAGACCGTTTATTTAGAAACTTGTGAGTCAGAAAAAAGCATTTTAAGCTCTTTCATGAAGTAAAAAATCTCGCCGGAATCAGAGCTTTTGGATGATGATTTTTCGGCGGGATTTTTATGTAAAAATTACAGAATTTTTTGAAAGGTCAGGATAATTTGCACCTTTGAATCAGCCGTGCACCTGCTTACTGTGTGAAATGTTTGAACAATGGATTGCTGCTGCCGAAAGGATCAGTTTTAAACTTTTCAGAGGTATTTGCAATTCGTTCTTGCGCCTTTGTCCGCCCTGCGGTATATTAATCTTATCCATTCCCGGTTTCTGCAGCATATCTCTGCTGCAGAAACCGGATCTGAAGCGGACGGCAGTCTGTAACCGTCCCATCTTTAGAAGATGCCATGAAAATGAGGCATCCGTATACGGCGTTCGCCGGGGTATATTTCGCCCGCTGAGATTCACGGTTCAAAAAAAGGAAAAGAAGGAGGAAAGCATTATGGGAGAAAAAAATGACGCTTTCTGTGCCTATATGGAGAAGGCGGATATTTTTGCCGATTTCATAAACGGCACGGTATTTGGCGGGAGAAAGGAGGTGACGCCGGAGGAGCTGGAAGCTGCCCTGGACATATATCATTTGGAAAAGCGTACTGGCAGAAGCGGAGGAGGACGGAGCAGATACCGGGATGTGGCAAAGAAAAGATACAGAGATGGCACCTGCTGCGTGCTTACAGTGGAACATCAGAATGAGCTGCATTATGCTATGCCGGCCAGATGTATGGAATATGATGCTCTGGACTATGCGGGGCAGTTACGGAAAAAGCGGCTCCGGCACAGGAAAAAGAAGGATCTGAAGGAGGAAAGGTCAATATGTGTAAGGCTTTGGATGAAATGATGGAGGACAGCAGGCGTGATGGGATACGGATCGGTGAAAAGAGAGGCGAAAAAAGGGGTGAAAAAAATGGAGAGCGGAGGTTTGCAGCGTTGGCGGAAAGACTGATGAAGGACTCCAGAACGGAGGATCTGGAAAGGGCAGTGAGCAGCGAGGCGTTTCGCAGGAAGCTGTACCGGGAATACGGAATGGGATGAAAATTGCTGCTGTTTTTTGGGGCAAAAGAAGAAGCGGGCAGAGAAAAGGCCCCGCCGATAGCTGTCTTCTGAAAGCTCCGAAGAGAAAAGAACCCTGCAGAAGTGTACCCCCCGCAGGATCCTTTTTCAGATATTTCCGTTATCCATATTCCCCCAGCTCCACCGGCCCATTCAGGATTTCCCGGCGGATCACCAGACGGCGCTGGGGATCTGACGCCACGGCCCAGCGCACAAGCTGGATGCCTCCGGCCCTGATCTCAATGCCGGTGATGCACTGCGGATGGACGCAGCTTCCGTCGTTGAAATAGGGGCAGGTACCGGGCTGGGCGAAGACGGGCCTGTGGGTGTGGCCGGCGATGAGGATGCGGCCGGTGGCGGAAGCGTAGGAGCAGAGCTGCCGTTCAATCTTTTCCATGAGCTTCCGGGAGCGGCCGGCGCCTGTGGGAGCGGTGAAGCCGATGATTTCCAAAGGCCGCCAGAGATAGCGCACCAGAAAACGGCCCAGAGGCCACAGCTCGTCGTTCAGAAGGCTGCCCTGATGACCGTGTACCAGAAACAGGCGCTGCAGGGTGTCACGATTTTCCAGAATCAGGCTTTCCGAAGCCCTTGTCTGCTGAAAAATATTTTCCGGCTCCTCCGGTGCGTCGCAGGCATAGAGGTCGCAGGCGGCGCGGACAAAGCTTTTTCTGCGCTTTATGATATCGTGGTTGCCGTAAATCAGGAAAAGCCGGTTTTCCTTCTGGAACTGCCCCAGCAGCCGGAAGAGGCGGCTGTAGGTGCGCAAAATTACGCCGATGCAGCGGTTTTCCCAGAGCTCATCTCCGTCTCCCAGCTCGATATAGGTGTATCCGTTCTGATAATAGTATTCCAGAGCCCCCTGAAAAATCATGCTGTTGGGGAGAAAATTGTCGGCTCCGTTGCCCTGTCCTCTGTGGCAGTCGCTCATGAGGATGATCCGGGAGCTGTTGTCAAAGGGCAGGACGGCCGAGGTGGAATAAAGCTTATCGAGTTTTGCGGTGAGGGAAGGCATGTTAAGCCCTCCCTTCCCGGTTCCTCCGGCAGGAATCAGATGAAGTCCGTCCGGAAGAGCACTGCCCGGAAGACCCTGAGCAGCGGCAGCTCAGGCTCATGTGCTGACAGGAGCCGCATGTACGGCGCATCCCGCTTCCGCAGGAAGAGCTGCACGAAGAAACGTATGTGACGGAGCAGCCTGTGCAGCCGGAGCTTCTGCGGTAGGGACATTCCTCACAATTGCCGCAGCAGAGCCGGTTGGCCCGGCGGGCATGACAGCACAGATCCGGTCTGCAGGGTTCCGGAGGGCAGGGCTTCGGCGGATGAGGCATGGGCGGATGCGGCGTGGGCGGAACAGGCTTCGGTGCATGGTTATGTTCGTGAATCAGATCCAGCAGCCAGCCGAAGCCTTCATAGAAGCCTTTCGCGTACAGGGAGTGCATGAAAAATTCATAGAGCTCCGGAACAAGCGCTTTGATATATTCCAGTTTATCCAGCGTATCCGTGTATTTTCCCGTCGCCTGCCTGAATAAGGCGCAGTTGCTTTTGTTGACCTGCTGTACGGCCGCCTCCTGAAGCGAGCCGCGGGAGAGGGGCTGAACGCTGTGCGGCTTCGTATAGTGAACGGTCACAGTATTTCCGCGGACGGCGTATTCCCTGCTGCCGTAACCCAGTTCCAGAAGGCCTTCCAGGAAGGCGTCCCGCATTTCGGAATTCGGGAAACGGATGCGCACATCCATGGTGAGGGAATCCAGGGTGGAGAATTCCCCCAGCCTGAAACCGGTGAGCCACCAGTGAAGCGCTTTTCTTTTAAACAGGACACGTCCGTTCCTGCGAAGCACAAAGCTCATGGGAAGACGTTCCGAATCCTGTGCGCAGTCGTAGAAAGGTCCGATGAAGCGCTCGGTACGGATATCGTCCTGATCGGTGTTGTAGATGCCGACCTCCGCTCCGGTGGTGATTCCGTACTGGCCCTTCCAGAGTTCGATCATCCAGCGTTTTCCGGCGTAGGAAAAACGGACGGGTTCGCAGTGCATCACCATGTTGAACAGGGAGGAGCCTTCGTCGTAGAGCTGACAGTATCCCATTTCCCGCTGCCAGCAGTCCATGAGGGAATAGAAAATGTCTTCCTTTCTGTCATAGGCAAAGCCCGCTTCCGCAAGATCCCGGTTCAGAGCCGCCTGTTGGGCCGCCTTATCCACGGTGGGGCGGAAACGGCGCGCGCGTATATTCAGAACGAGGAAAGCCGCGAGAAGTGCGATGACAAGGACAGCGGCGATAGAGAGTAGAATGATTCCTGTTGTCGTCATGTATCTGCTCCTTTCTGCCGTTTGGGCAGAATGCTTTTAGTTTAACTTATGCAGATTCTGACAGAATGCGACAGAATACGTGCCGACTGCTGCGGAGCGGGAAAAAGAAAAGGAAAAAACGCTCGCAAGCCTTGTAGATGCGGTACATTCCTGATAGAATAATTGAGCGCAGCGCAATCCGGCACGATAAAATCGTGCCGTACTTACAATCAATCAAAGTGAAAATATCGTCAGGGACGGAGGGAAAAATGCTGAAGGACAAAGAATATTACGACAGTCTGACCCATACGCTTTTAAAGGAACAGCCTTTTCTGAATCAGACGGATCTTGCCTATGAGCTGGTGCTCCGGGAAATCCTGAACGGGCAGCTTTCTCCCGGCGAGAAGATTCCGCAGGAACAGCTTGCGGTTCTCTTCGGCATGAGCAGAACGCCGGTCAGGGACGCCCTGATCCGTCTGGAGGAGGACCGGTTCCTGGAGAAAAGCGGCAGAGCGGGATATCAGGTGAGCAGGATCCGGCTGAAGGATTATGTGGACTTCTGTGAATTCCGGTTGATGCTGGAAGCGAAGGCCGCCTATCTTGCGGCGAGGAATATCACCGGAAAGCAGCTGGAACAGCTGCGTGAAAATATGGAGCGGTTCCGGGAAGCGGCGGACGGTAAGGAGCTTCGCAGCATTCTGCTTCTGGACAAGGAATTTCACGATATCATCGCGCAGGCCTCCGACAATTTTTACATCTGCGAGGCGCTGGGCAGATACCGGAGCAGGGAGCTTCTGAATCTGCAGCTGTCCCTGAAGGAGGAATCCATCCGCTTCGTGCTGGATAAGCACCGGGCCATATATGACGCAATCTGCGCCCATGATGAGGAGCTTGCAGAGAAAAGCATGACCAGCCACCTGAAATTTTACATGAAAAACATCTATTATGTATATGATTAAAAACAGAAATGGGAAAATTGGTTTAAAAAAGAAACAGATTAGAAAAATCAGTTTTTCTTTTTACACCTGATTCCGGATGTGGTAAAAATAAAGCCATAAATTACAGATACGAAGAGGTATCGGATCTACGGATCCGGCGCCTCTTCTTTTTTTGCTGAAGAATCATTCTGTTTTCTGGAGGAAAGGTGAGATGAAGGTTGGATTATTCAATACGGTTCGCGGTGGAAAAGCCAGGTTCGCGCCCTATGCGGACCGGTATGAGGAACTTGAGCTGGTAGAGTTTGACTGCCCGCCCGCGATGGAGAATCTGGAGAAGCTTGCGGAGGAAGGCTGCGAAGCGATGATTTATACGGCGGATCATAAGGAACCGGAGGCGTTTTTCAAAAAGCTTTCCGAGTGCGGCATCCGTTATATCTGCTGTTGCTGCGCGGGCTACGATCATTTTGATCTGGAGGCGATGAAAAAATACGGAATCCGCGGCGCGAACGTTCCGGTGTATTCCCCGAACGCCATTTCAGAGCATACGGTGCTGCTGGTTCTCGCGGCGCTCCGGCATTTCCGGAAGCAGCTTCTGCAGGTGGAAAAATGCTGTTACGGGCTGAACGGCCTGCTGGGAAGGGAGCTGCGCAACATGAACGTGGGCGTGGTGGGAGCGGGGCGGATCGGATTTACGACCATCCGCTGTCTGAGCGGTTTCGGGCCGAAGAAGATTTACGCCTATGATCCTTTTCCAAATCCCAAAGTGGAGGAATTCGCCTCGTTCGTACCCCTCGAGGAACTGTATGCGCAGTGCGATGTGATCATCTACCACGCCATTTACAATGAGAGCAGCCATCACATGGTCAACCGGGAATCGATTCAGACGATGAAGGACGGCGTGGTTCTGGTAAATACCTCCAGAGGCGGTCTGTTCGATGCGGAGGCAGTGCTGGAGGGGATCGAAAGCGGAAAGCTGGGCGGCGTGTGTCTGGATGTGATTGAAGGAGAAGGACAGCTGAGGAAAAAGCCGGAATATGATACCTGTCCGATTCCGGTACTGGGAAAGCTCCTGGAGCATGACAACGTGATTTTCACCTCCCATTCCGCCTTCTATACGGATGAGGCGGACCGCAACCTGTCGGAGGGGACGGTGGAAAACCTGCTGTCCTATGCGCGTACCGGAAGCTGTGACCGTGAGCTGGTCCGGGATCAGGAGTGAGGTGGCGTCAGTGTTTTCAGAACTTTACCGGCTCATGGGGATGATGGTGCTTCTGATGGGAGCGGGATTTCTCATGAGAAAAACAGGAATCATTACCCTGGAAGGGAAAAAATGTCTCACGGACATCATCCTGTATGCCATCCTTCCCTGCAACATCATCAAGGCATTTTCCAGGGAAATGGAGGCGGGGTTCTGGAGTACCTTCTTTATGGTGCTTCTGATGGCGGTTCTGGCTCAGGTGGTATCTTTCCTGCTTTCCCGGCTTCTGTACAGGCGCTTTGATGACGGAGAAAAATGCGTATATCAGTACGCCACGGTCTGCTCCAACTCCGGCTTCATGGGCAATCCTCTGGCAGAGGGAGTATTTGGGGAAACGGGACTGCTGTATGCCTCGATCTTTCTGATCCCGCAGCGGATCGTCATGTGGACGGCGGGCGTTTCCAGTTTTCAGAAAACGGAGAGCGGAAAGACCGCATACCGGAAGATACTCACCCATCCCTGCATGGTTGCCACCTACATCGGCATGGTGATCATGGTCTTCCAGATCCCCCTTCCGGGTGTCCTGGGGGATACCATCCTGGCATTCAGCAACTGCTGTACGGCGATGACGATGGTCTACATCGGCACGATCCTGACGGATGTGGATTTCCGGGAGCTTTTCGGAAAGCATCAGATTTTTTTTGCGGCCATCCGTCTTGCGCTGATTCCGGCGCTGGTTTACGGCATCTGCCGTCTGACCGGCATGGATGCGCTGATCACGGGCGTGAGCACCCTGCTTTCCGCAACGCCGGCGGGAAGCACCACATCCCTGCTTGCTGCGAAATACGGCGCCGATGAAAAAGCCGCCGCCCGTTGCGTGGTCTTCACTACGGCCCTGTCAGCGGTTACCATCCCGGTCTGGAGTGTATTCCTGCTGAGCCTGTAGAAGGCGGCAGGGGAACAGAGTGAGCCTCAGTTTCGTATCAGGAAATTGATCCATACGGCGAGATCCGCTTTTCCGGGGAAGCGGTTCCTGCCATAAAGAGCCTGGATGAGGACGGGCGTGTGCTTTATGTGGGCTCTTTTTCCAAAACCCTTTCCGCCGGGCTCCGGGTGGGCTTTCTGTACGGGGCCGGGGAGCTGGTGGGAAAGATCGCTTCCGTAAAGGAAGCCGACGGACAGGACCCTTTATTCAATCAGAAAATCATAGAAAAATGCCTGGAAAAAATGGACTACGAAGCCCATCTGAAAAAAATCAGCGCCATATACGGAGAAAAATGCAGGGCGATGGCGGAAGGCCTGAAGGAAGCCTGCGCGCCTTCTCTTGGCATCCATGTGCCGGAGGGCGGCATGTTTTTGTGGGTAACGGTTCCGGAAACGGTTGACGTGGACGCGGTGAGCGACGCCGCCCTGAAGGCGGGCGTGGGCGTGGTCAAGAGCGCGGCTTTCGCCGTGGATCCCGGAAAGCCGGGTCATGCCTTCCGGCTGAATTTCTCCGCCCCCAGCATGGAACAGATCGAAGAAGGCGTGAAGCGGTTCGGCAAAGTGACAAAAGAACTCTGCTGAGAAGCCGGCCGGACAGCTGGCCGGAAACCCGACCGGCCAGCGGACAGTTCATAATTCTTCCTCCATGAAATCAGTCCGCAAACCGGATCACCTGGTGATCTGCGTCAACCACTGCCTCGACGCCAAAAGGAATGATGCAGTGCGGAAACGCATGTCCGATATTGACGTTGCATACGACAGGCAGGTTTGGGTCATCAATTATGTCTGTGAGGATCTGCTTATATTCTTCAACAAAGGCTTCATCCATCGGCTTGCCGATCAGGATGCCTGAAATCACCTTGAAAATTCCCGTTTCTTTTAAGACAGACACTGCTTTCCTGTATTTTTCGGGAGACATTTTCTCTTCGCTGGATTCCAGCAGAAGAATTTTCCCGGCCCAGTCGGGCGTCTTTGGAAATAATCCGTACTTCCCGCAGAGAAGCGGCATATCGGCATAACGGTCCCCGTTGAAAATGTCATAAATGGAATCGATGCAGCCGCCCAGGATCTCTCCTGAAAAAACGGGTTTTCCCTGCAGCAGCTCAAAGCCGTGATCGGGATGAGATTTCCGCGGGATTCCGATCTGTCCGGTGCCAAAATCGGTTCTCTCTTCATACCAGATGTCGCTGGGCCTGATTTCCTTTATGGTTCCGGTGTTTATCAGCTCCTCAAAATATTTTCCGGTATAGGGGAGTATGGCGTTATCCAACTCGCAGATGTCTGAAAGGAAGGACTGGCCGTAGAAGGTTTTCATCCCCACTTTGTGAAACATAAAATGGTTGATCGTCGTGTCGGAAAAGCCGAGGAATATCTGATCCGAAACCGCCGCGGCCAGTTCCCCATGTTCAAACAGATAAGGAAGCAGCCGGTAGGTGTCGTCCCCGCCGATGGCGCAGAGGATCATATCGATCCTGGGATCCTTCAAAGCCAGCAGCAGGTCGGCAGCGCGTTCTTCGGGATGGTTTCTGACGTACTCGATTCCCTTCAGCGCATGGGGCATGAAGCTGACATTCAGCCCCAAAGCTTCCAGTCTTTTTAACCCGATCTCCAGTTCATGCTTCGCAAAAACCTCTCCGAGGATTCCGCTGGACAGGCTGACGATGGCGATATTTTTTATCATAAATCTTCCCTCCGTACTGCGGGCAGATGCCGCTTACAAACATGGTAACATTCCACGGCGGGATTGACAACTTTTTTAGGGCTTTCGCAAAAGGAAACGGCAATATAGGTTCATACATTTTTTGCAGGCCATACAGAATTTTTAATAAAACAGGAGGTTTTGCAAAAAAATGAGATGAAATATAGTATAATAATCGGCTGTATGCACTATAATGAGAGACGTTGCAGATCTTACAGACTGAAAAATGCAAATATTGTATGTGCCCGGATTTTTGGCGGGTTGTTTTCTGAAAAGAGACCGTCGATAATAAATGCATCAGAACTGCAGACCGGATATGACGCCGGATATACAGAAGCTATGCGGATAGAAGGAAGGATCGATTCGATATAGATAATGAACGGAAAGGAAGAAGGGCTATGGGATTCAGAAAAGGAAAGGGAGTCAGCGGAGAAGGGCGAGCGGCAGAGAAGAAAGACGGAGAGAAGGCCGTCGGGAGGAAACTCCGCGAATCGATAAGAAAAAAATACGGAAGCGCGGCCATAAAGGAAAGCAGGGAGCTGTATCTTCTGATGCTTCCAGTACTGATCCTGATTTTTGTCCTGTCCTATCTGCCGCTGTACGGTATGCTGATCGCATTTCAGGATTATTTCCCGGGTGCGCCCATACTGTCAGCAAAGACGGAGTGGGTTGGACTGAAATTTTTCAGACAGTTTATAGAGGGCAGATATTTCGGAAGGCTTTTGAAAAATACGCTGTACCTGAGCTTCCTGAATCTGGTGTTCGGTTTCCCTCTGCCGATTTTGTTCGCGCTTCTCTTAAATGAAGTAAAGAATGTAAAGTTTAAGAAATTTGCACAGACGGCGAGCTATCTGCCGTATTTCATTTCCATGGTTGTAGTGGCCGGCATTGTGCTTTCCTTTATCGGAACGGATGGGATCATCAATGATATCAGAGGGCTGTTCGGAAAGGAGCCGGTGGCATATAATGTGAGCACTTCAGCCTTTCCGGTTGTTTATACGGTAACAAATGTCTGGAAATCCTTCGGGTGGAACAGCATTCTCTATTTGTCCGGCATGTCAGCCATTGATACGGCACTGTATGAATCGGCGAGAATCGACGGGGCCAACCGCCTGCAGAGGGCTCTTTACATTACGCTTCCGGGGATTTTGCCGACGATCGCCATTATGTTCATCATGGGGGTGGGAGGCATTATGTCCTCCAATACGGATCTGATCCTGCTGTTGTATAACCCCACCATCTATGAGGCATCCGATGTGTTCGGAACATACATTTACAGAGACGGTATCACCAACGGAAATTTCAGCCTGAATTCGGCGGTGGGCATTATATCTTCGACCATCAATTTCCTGCTGATCTTTTTTGCAAACAAGCTGAGCGTAAAATGTACAGGAAATGGAATGTGGTAAAAGGAGGACGTCTGAAATGAAACAGAAGGAAAAGAAAACAGCGGCGATTCTAAGGCGCAGACGCTCAGAGGGGCAGGCCTCCTGTACGATTCGGGAAGGAAGCCGTGCGGCGGACTGGTGTATCGGGATCATTATCGCGCTCTGCTGCTTTATCACTTTGTATCCCATGTATTTTGTGCTGGTTATGTCCGTCAGCGACCCCATGGAGGTTGTGAAAGGAAATATTTACTGGTGGCCTAAGGGCTTCAGTCTTGGAGCCTATACGTCAATCATACAGGATACGACCATGTGGAGAGCTTATGGATATACGATCCTCTATGTGGTATCAGAGACGCTCCTGATGGAAATCACCTGCCTGCTTGCGGCCTATCCGCTCACTTCAAAAAAGCTGATCGGAAGGAAATATGTGGTCTGGTTTCTGCTGGTTCCCATGTATTTCAGCGGCGGACTGATCCCAACCTATCTGATCTATTCCAGGCTTGGGCTGTATAACAACATCTGGGCGCTGATCATTCCGGGGTCGTTCAGCATTTATAATATCATACTTACCAGGACCTATCTCTCTTCCATCCAGGAGGGAATCAGGGAGGCGGCAAAGGTGGACGGAGCGAATCATTTTCAGATCCTGTTCCGGATCTATATGCCGCTTGCGAAACCAATCATGGCTGTGATCGCTATTTATACGATTGTCGGTGTATGGAATTCCTGGTTCCAGTCGATGGTTTATCAGCCCGATCTGGAGATCCAGCCGCTTCAGATGTATCTGAGAAGGATCCTGGTAGAACAGACTCAGACGACAGCTCTGACGGCGGAAGCCGCAAAAGCGGCAGCAATGGAACGGATGACCAATCTGCAGAAAAGATATTCGATGATCATTTTTACAACGCTTCCGATCATCTTTGTATATCCGTTTTTACAGAAGTATTTCATCAAGGGAGTGATGATAGGCTCCCTGAAGGAATAAAAAAAGAAAAAGGAGGATCTGGCAATGAGAAAGAAAAGATGGATGAGCGCAGTCCTGGCGGGCGTTCTGCTGCTGTCGGCAGCAGGCTGTCAGGGAACGGAGGGTACCCAGGCATCATCCGAACCCGCGGCATCAGCTACAGTGGAGGAAACCGGAGCGGCGGAAAGCGCGGAGACGGCATCGGATGGAGAGATGCGTACGATTACGATCCTGGGGCAGGAGAACCAGTATTATTCACAGGGACTTCTTGCTTCAGAAAGAGAAGATTATGAATACTGGCAAATATTTGAAGATGAACTGGCAAAACGGAATCTGCAGCTGGATATTGAAGTGGTTTCCCGGGATCAATTTTCTACAGTTGTTCAGACCAGGACAGCATCCGGAGATCTTCCGGATATCGTGAATATCAGCTGTCTGGATGATACTACGGCGTTGGAACTTGCAGAAGGCGGAATGTTTCTTCCACTTAATCAACTGCTGGAGGAAAATGGTGGAGAGGAAGCGCTTGCTTATATGGAAGAAAAGCTCCCATTTATTATAAGACGTTTTACTGCAACAGATGGCAATTTCTATTGGATTCCTACGTCTTCGGTCATGTCATATGAAGGAGAATCCGCTGCAACGGGAATTGTCATGAACATCAGGAAGGATTGGCTTGATAAGCTGGGACTGGATATACCTGAAACGACAGAAGAATTCAAAGAGGTATTGCGGGCATTTCGGGAACAGGACGCTAATGGAAATGGTGTACAGGATGAGGTGCTGTATCTGGATCCTACCAACATTCTGTTTCAGGATGGCGTGGCCCAGTGGTTCGGATTAGGAAACGGTCTGGTTGCATATGACTATAATACAAAGGAAGTGCTTTGTCCCTGGTATCAGGAAGGGATCAAGGATTATCTGTCATATGCGAAAGAACTGATCGATGAAGGCTTGGTAGATACCAGTTTGATTGGTCTAACAACGACGGAACAGGTGGATCAGAGAGTGGCCGAAGATCGCCTGGCAGGAAAATGTGAATATATTATGGAAACCTGGCTGGAGCCTACGATCAGCAGCGCTGAGGATCCTCTATATGTTCCAATTGGCCTTGTGAAGGCTCTGGATGGGGTAGAACCATACATTATTCTGGAAGATCCAAATTATACGATGGGGAAATTTGCTGTGAGCAGCAGCTGTAAAGACCCTGAAGCAGTTGCAGATCTTCTCAATTATCTGTTTACAGATGAATGTGCGGAGTTTACAGTATATGGAGTGGAGGGAGAGTCCTTCCAGAAGACAAACGGATACAATGAAACGATTGGGAACTATACCAGCGACAATATGGGGAAAATGGTTGAAGAAAAGAAAGCTCTTCTGTATGATCTGATCGGCCGGGATTCTATCCTTCCGTCCATAAGGTATGCCGATCTGGGAGCTGAGATCAACAAAGTGGTTCCGGAAAAATCTGATTTCCAAAAGGGTATCATTGGTTATGGCTCCACGCTTGCAATGGAGATAAAGACCTGTCAGGCTCTTCCGAATGCAGAGGAGTCAGAACGGCTGAGCGAAATACAGACGGATCTGGAGACATATTCAAAGGAATTAATCGCAAACATCATCTTGGGACGTTCTTCACTGGATGACTGGGACAGTTATATTGAGGAACTGAAGGAGCTTGGACTGGATGAATACATTGAGATTAATCAGACACTCTGTGACAGATACAATGCTGCATAAGAAGAATGAAAAGACGGGGATGCGGCATGATATGATATAACTGTCAGATAAAAAAAGGGAGATATTCACCAATCGGGGATATTCTCCCTTTCTCAGGCATATTCGAGAAGGGAAGAACAGATGGAAATCCTGATAAAACGGCCCTATTTTAAAAAGATATATCTGGGTATCATGCCGGTGCTTGTAAGTCTGCTGGTAATCTCGCTTTTCATAGCCTGCTGGCAGAATATGAGAAACAGAAAGCAGATTGAAGAAAATGAATATAACAGAGAAGCGGGAAGGATCATTTTACAGGTGGATGATCAGTTTTCTCAGATTTATGAATTAACCAGTGGACTGATGAACCGGGAATGGGTGAAAAGATTGTATTCTCCATCAGAGGTTATGAGAGAATATTTTGATTATACTCGAAACAAAGAAATTTATCAGGAAATGAACATTTATAATTCCTGGGTGGAATATACAAAAACAATCGCTGTTCTGGATATGAATCGAAACAGTGTGGTAGATAAGAACGGATGGCAGGAATATGCTGCTTTTTGCCGTGGACTTGGAATCACTGAGGAAGACCAACAGAAAGAACTGTTTGATATGATGGAGAGAGGGGAAGGGCTATTGACGGTTATGGCTCCGGGATGGGAGGACAGATTTGGAAATGAACTGTGCTTTATCAGCCGTGAGATTGGCCTGACACCTTCTTCAAAATGTTTTTTCCTCGCTGTGTTTGATAAGAAAAACTTTCAATTATGGCTGCTGGAATTGAATCCGGACATTACTTATTTTCAGATGTCAGGTGAAGAGGCAGAACTTCTGTCTGCATGGATGCAGAAACCGGAGAAGGGTGAGAATATCTTTTCTTCACAGTCCCGGTTTGGCTGGAACTACAGTATAGTTGTAAATGGCTTTGGCAAGGAAGGATTTGGAATTCGGGAAGTGGTAGCCTGTTCAGGAATTCTGATCTTTGCCGCAGCGGTAGGAGCACTGCTGTCCTTCTGGTTGACTTGGGTACTATACCATCCCATGCTTGCGCTTCTGAAAAAGCTTCGCCTTCAAGGCATAGGGGAGGAGGATGAATATTCTATAATTTTAAGTCATGTGGAGCTTCTGAATCGGGAAAAAGAGACGGCAAGACAGGAGACACAGCAATATTACCGGATCGCCAGGAACGCTTTCCTTCAGAAGATCCTGTATGGCTATTTTGACAAAAGAGACTTGATGAAGGAACAGAAAAAATATCAGCTGGATCTGTCAGATGACAGATGGTATCAAGTTGTCAGAGTATACATGCAGGAAGAGAGCGAGACCCTGGTTTTGAGAAAGGCTGCAGAGGATTACCTGAAGCTGAAAAAGCTTGCCTTTGAAATTGTAGAAAGCTTCCGTCAGGAAATGTTTATTATTTTGATCCTGAATTCAATGGAAGAACAGATGGGAAAAAAGGAGCTTGCAGAATTCATGGATAACCTGAAGGCTCTGACAGATAGGAGAATTAATCTGCTCGGAGGTACATGTGAGCAAAAGACAATTGGCATATCCAAATCATACAGCAATATCCATGAAATCTGTCTGGCGGATAAAGAGGACGGCGCACATGGAAAGGCGCGGATTGCTGATGTAAAGCAGAAAATTTATTACCCAACGGATTGGGAAATTCAGTTAATCACGCAACTGAAATATGGAAACAGCGGAGTCGTCAATGAAATACTATCGGAATTGGATAAGGAAAATCATGCAAGAGACCTGGGAAGAGAGGAACGTAGAAAAATTACGGCAGTAATTTTTGATACGTTTGTGAGGGTGATGGAAGAACTGGACATTCGGGACAACGATTTGATACTGGAATACCATCATTATCGACGCTCGCAGGACGACGATGAACAATGGAGATTACTGTACGAGATGGCGAATATGATATGTACCGGAGTATGGCAGAAAACGGAAAGAGCGAAAACGTCAGAAACTATGAAACAGATCAGGGAATATGTGGATAACCATTTTTCTGACCCACAGCTTTCTCTGAAGCAGATTGGAGAAGAATTCAGTATGTCAGAATCATCTGTTTCCAGACTGTTTAAAAATCATTTCCGGGAAATGTTCGCAGATTATGTCTGCAGGCTGAGAATGGAAAAGGCAAAGGAATACTTGCGGGCAGGAAGATATACAGTAAAGGTAGTAGCTGGAATGGTCGGATATAATAACGAACTGTCCTTTTCCAGAGCGTTTCAGAAATATGAGGGAATTCGTCCATCCATTTATGCAGAGCTGTCCCGGACAAAAGAGAAAGGGGAAGAACAAGATGAAGATAATCATTACCAATGAGGCATACAGACTGACAGAACAGATTCCGTTTCAGGAGCCGGAGCAATTGGAAAAGCTGACGGCAGCAAGAGGACAGGAGGCGTCGTTTCAGGTGATCCTGTTTCCGGAGGAAGAATGCGATCTGTGTCTGAATGGGGAACCAAGAATTTATGGCGGAGCGGGAAGGCCAGCTTTTCGATTGGAGATATGTGCGGAATATCCGGTGCGACTTTTCCCCGAAGGAATGCTCTGTGATGATGAAGGGATTTGGCGCGCGGATATTTTGAATACGGAGAGAAAGGTAGGCCTGAAGAAGGGAAGGCCTGTGGCTGTTTGGGCAGAAACGGATATTCCGGAGGATGGTACGGCGGAAGAAAGTACGATAACAATCCGTTTATGGAAATTTGAACAGAATGGTGATGAAATACTGTACTGGCGGTCAGATATCTGTCTGAATGTTCGTCCTTTCCGTATGCCGTTACCAACACAGTATCGTTTCCGTCTGGACTTGTGGCAGCATGTTTCCAATATTGCCAGACAGTTTGCTGTCCCTCTGTTCAGCGAAGAGCATTTTCTGATTTTGCGAAAGATGGCAGAATCGCTTGCTCAGCTCGGCCAAAAATCAATTACTGTAGTAGCTTCTGACAGCCCATGGAGAGGATGGGCCTGCTGGGAGAATCACAGAGCCCCAGCAGAGTTATATGAATATAATATGATTCGTACCATAAAAAAGAGGGATGGAAGTTTCTGCTACAATTACAATGCCATGCAACGTTATATTGACTTGTGCCATGACTGCGGTATTGACGGAGAAATTGAGGTATTTGGGCTTGTGAATATCTGGAGATGGGCAGACTTTGATCAGAAAGATGTGTGTCCTGAATATCCGGAAAATATTTTGATACGGTATTATGACGAGAAAGAAGAAAAATATTGTTATCTGCGCAAGTCGGAGGATATCCGTGCCTATATTGCCGCTCTGGAGCAGTATTTCATCGGCACGGGACAGATTGACAGGGTACGCGTGGCGGCAGATGAACCGAAAGATTTTGACCGGTATCAGAAAAGCCTTGCGATTGTTCGGGAAACCGCGCCTGCATTTCAATATAAAACCGCTATAGACCATGTAGAATTTCTGGACAAGTGCAAAGGGGAAATTGCGGATGTGGCTCCCAATTTTTACTGCCTTTGTTCCCGATATGATAAATTGAAGGTGCAGCAGAAGGAACGCCCGGGATCCCGCTTCCAGTGGTATATCTGCTGTGGACCGGAATATCCAAACACCTTCTTGGAAAGTGGCCTTCTGGAAGCACGTTTTCTCGGCACGATGAACGCATTGTTGGGGTTTGACGGACTGCTCCGCTGGACTTATACCTGCTGGACAGAGCGCCCCTTGGAGGATATTCGTTTTGGAGACTGGAAGGCAGGAGATCTATGTTTGGTTTACCCGTCAAAAAGCGGTGGGATCTTGAAATCTTTGCGATGGAAGGCTCTTAAACGCGGAATCGAAGATTATGAACTCATGGAACGGTTGAGGGAGGCTGACAGGGAGGACATAGTTCAGCAGGTATTTGATACTCTTTTGAATGAACAGGATGTGAGGAAATATGTTTTGGAAGGTCGAAAGGTGCTCCCCGATATTTTCGTGAACAATTACAATACTTTTGAGAAAGCCAGAGGGCTGATGCTGGATACCCTGGAAAAAATTCAGGAAAATGCATAACACGCGGTAGCTGTTGTGTTTATGCCGGAAATGGAAGTAGCAGATCTGCCGTATCGGATCTGCTACAATGCTCCCGGGTATCATGTCATCCGGTACGGTTCAAAAATGCTAATTTACCTTCTGCAACCGTACAAAAAAACTTCTGATACGGTTACAAATAAGATTTTGGGATTCATAACCGTACTATTTTGCCGGCGATACGGTTACGGACAGGATTTCTCGTATCTGGAACCATACGATTTTGTACGGCACAGAATGGCATTTCCTGCAATTTGAACCGTACAAAAGGTTTTTAGTGCAGTCAGAGCCCAAATCTGGAGGGCAGTCAGAACCGAAATACGGAGTTCCACGGCCGCCTGTCGGGTTTATTGCAAATAAAATCAGGGCCGGACATTCTGCCCGGCCCATTCCGTTTACTCGTCCTTCATCTTTGCATCAAAGCGCTTTCTCACCTCGATGTAAGCCTTGATGGCCTCCACCGTCCCGTCGAAGCCCAGCCTGGAGCTGTCCAGGGACAGGTCATAGTTCAGGGCGTTCTTCCACTCCTGGCCGGTATAATACTTATAATATCTGGCCCGGTAGTCGTCGGTCTTTGCGATGAGCTTTTTCACTTCATTTTCCGGAAGGCTGTTCACCTTCATGGCCTCCTGCAGGCAGAAGTCCTCCGGCGCGTGGACGAACACCCGCACCACGCCGGGCATATCCTTCAGAATATGATCCGCGCAGCGTCCGATGATGATGCAGGAGCCTTCCTCCGCCAGAGAGCGGATGATTTTAGCCTGATAGTTGAACAGGTTGTCGTCGCTGGTAAAGCCGGCGCTTTCCGGAGAAAGCAGGCGGCTGCCCTTATACCCGCCGGAAAGCAGGGCGCGCAGGCCGTGGTGTTTGAACTCATCCTGAAAGAGGGTGGGGTTCACACCGCTTTCCTCCGCGGCCATTGCGATGATTTCCCGGTCATAATAGGGAATGTCCAGCTCCTTGGCCAGCATTTTTCCCACGGTCTTTCCGCCGCTTCCATACTGACGCGCGATGGTAATAATTACTTTTGACATACTACCTCTTTTCTGCTGCCGAAGGCAGCACTCTATTCAGAGAAATTGGCCGACAGGCCAATTTCCAGGATGAAATCCTTCGGATTTCATCCGCCTTTTTTTCTGCTGCCGAAGGCAGCACTTTATTCAGCACGAACCTCCGGTTCGTGCTTTATTCTCCCAGATAGGCCTTCTTGA
>UQVK01000042.1 GCA_900544445.1 uncultured Lachnospiraceae bacterium | reverse complement strand
ACGCCCAAAATCTGATGATCTATGTCAATTCAGAAACAATTCTGAAGATTGACCGGCTTTTCTCTCCTTATATAGAGAGAAGTTATCCACAATCGGGATGATTTACATTTAACAATTACCTAATCATTTTCAAATACGGTCCTTCTTCTCTCTTCTGTTACTTTTTCAGGAGACCGACCGTATTCCCATTTAAGACCACCATAATTTTTTTCTCTTCTTTTGTCAATACCCTGCTGGAACATTGGCGGAAATCTTTCTGTTTTTCGCCCTGATTATTGACTTTCCCTCTGTCCTATGCTACCTTTTACTTTAACGGAGCAGAGTATCAGCGGCACTGTTTGTTTCCGGGTGTTCTGCGCCATATCCTACATAGAAAAGGGGTTCTCTCATGGTTACTCTGTCTCTTGCGCACTATATTTTCATCTTTATGACCATTCTCATTCTGGTGTTTCTCATTTTTAAAAAGGAAATCGTCATTCCCTGCGTGGTCGGTATCCTGCTGATCGGTTTTGCCTACACGGGAAACGTGGTGTCGTCTGTTCAGATTCTGAACAACGCCATCATCGCTTCCAACGGTGAGCTGTTCGGCATCATGCTGGTCATCGCCCTGGTCACCGCCCTGTCCAAGGCCATGCATACCGTGGGCATCGACGAACTCATGATCCGTCCCGTCAGGAAAATCATCCGAAAGCCTTCCGGCGCGTTCTGGGGAATCGGCCTGTGCATGCTCATCGTCTCCTGGCTCATCTGGCCCTCTCCCGCAGTGGTGCTCATCGGCGCCCTTCTTCTGCCCGTCGCCGGACGCGTAGGCCTTCCCGCCATCTGGGCTGCCGTAGCGATGAACATCTTCGGGCACGGCATGGGGCTTTCTTCCGATTTCTTCATTCAGGGCGCGCCGGCCATCACAGCGGCGAGCGCGGAACTTCCGGTGACCTCCGTCATCTCCGCCTCCGTTCCGCTCTGGCTGGTCATGTCCATCACGGCTGCCGCCGTTTCCTTTTTCATGATGAAACGGGAAATGAAGAAGAACCTTTTAAAAAACGAACCGGAAATCACTGCCGATTACGCGGTCTCTGAAATGAAACGTCCTGTTCTCTCCCGGATTCTGGCCGTTGTGGTCACCGCCACCTTTGCCGCCATTATCATAGCCATGGTGACGATGGATATCCAGGGCGGAGACGCCACGGCTCTGGTCGCCGGTGCAGCTCTCATCCTGACCTGCATCATCACCATCGCGGGCTCCGGCTTCCGGGCGGCTCTGAGCGATACGGTTGACTATATCAAAGAAGGCTTTGTCTTCTCCGTCCGCATTTTTGCGCCTGTTCTGGTCATCGCCGCGTTTTTCTTCCTGGGAAGCGAGGATTATGCCGTGCGGATTCTTGGAGAAGGAGCTCCCGCCATTTTAAATGATATCAGCTACTTTATCTCCGCCCATGTGCCCGTCAACAATGTTTTCTGTGTGATCATCGAAATCCTTGTGGGCGTCATCACCGGACTGGACGGCTCCGGCTTTTCCGGCCTTCCTCTGGTTGGCTCCATCGCTGGCACCTTCTCCGCATCCACAGGCTTCGATACCGCTGTTCTGGCCGCTCTGGGTCAGATCACGACCGTCTGGGTAGGCGGCGGCACCGTCATCCCCTGGGGCGTGGTTCCCGTCGCCGCCATCTGCGGCATCTCCCCTGCGGAGCTTGCCCGTAAGAACCTGATTCCCGTCATCGCGGGTATCATAGCCATGGGAATTGCGGCTCTGGTCCTTGTTTAGAAGGACCGGAAGGGAAATTCTGATCTCCAGTCCATGCGGAACGCTGTCGTCAAAGCAGATGGTTCCCCGATGTGCTTTGACGATCTGCATCACCAGCTTCAGGCCCAGGCCATGCTCCGCACTTTCATCGCCCTCCCGGGTGCTTGCAATGTCATTTCCCCGATTCAACACTTTCAGGAATTCCGGAGCGATCCCCATTCCATCATCGGAAACCATACACAGACAACGGCCATTTCCTTCGCCGACAGACAGCACGATCCTGCATCCCTGGGGATTATGGGTGATGCTGTTGCGGATCAGGTTATCCAGCATACGCCGCAGGAGCCCATCATCCCCCAAAAGGTGAATGGGCCGACCCGGATGCATTTCAGTAAATATGAGCTCATAGCGGCTTTCCAGCCCGCCGTTCAGGACTTCGCTGACTGCCTGCCGGCCGATCTCCACCCAGTCCACGTCTTTGAAACGGATGGGCTGAAGCGCATATTCCAGTTTGGTAGTCAGGTTCAGCTCGTCGATCAATCGTCTCATCTTCTCGCCTTCCCGCCGGATAATTCCTGCCTGTTTTCTGGCCTCCTGAGGAAGGGCTCGGTCATTTTCCAGCTCGCTGGCATACCCCAGAACCATCGAAAGCGGCGTGCGGATATCATGGGAAACGCCGCGGATCCATTCCGCTCTTGTGTTATCCTTTTTCCTCATATAATCCGCAGCCCGGTTCAGCCCGGCGTTGATCTCAGCCAGTTCTCCCTGTTCCTTAAGATACTGCGCCCTGCCGTGGCTTAAATTCTGAATGCCCTCCAGGATCGGAGTCATGGCCCGTTCCACCCGGCGGGTGTTGCGCAGGACCAGGAAAACAATGAACACCAGATTGCCGATAAAGACCGCCCCAATCCCGGCAAACATAACTCCCATATAGGGCCATTCCAGAGAAAAATAATATTTCACCAGCGTTCTGGGCTGGAAGCCGACGACCATAAGACAGCCGTCCGCACGCGTCCATATTTTTACCGGATAGTCCTCCAGATACCAGCGGCTGAAAGAGGCAACCTCCGCACTCGTATAGGAGCGCGGCAGATTTTCCGGCAGATCCTGCTGCCATACCACATCGCCGTCCTCATTCAACAGCATCGCCCATGCGGATTCCTCCCGCAGCATGGATATGGCGGCATCGTCTGCCACCCAGTTTCCACCCTGCAAAATAACATGATCAGAAAACTCCCCTATGGAAAAAGAGCTGTCCGAACCGCTCATGCTTCCCGCGATCATAATGGCAGAGAGCAATGCAACATTGACGGCAAAAAACAGAACCATGATTCCGACCATGGAAAAAATATACCGCCGGAAGAAACGCTGCACCGTATTCATGACTGCACCTCCTTAAGATTGAGGCGGTAGCCAAGCCCCTTTACGGTAATAAGAGAAACCGGCTTCGAAGGATTTTCTTCGATTTTTTCCCGAAGATGCCGGATGTGCGTGGAAAGGGTGCTTTCATATCCCTGCCAGAACTCTCCGCATATTGTCTCACACAGAATGCCGGTTGTAACGATCCGCCCTGCGTTTTGATACAGTTTTTCAAACAGCTGCAGCTCTTTTGCTGTCAGCGTCTGCTTTTCTCCGTTTTTATACACCTCGGCATTGGCCATGTTCACAGTGGCTCCGGCCAGTTCTACCAGTTCGTTCTGTTCCGGGTAAGCGCGGCTGAGGATCGCACCGGCGCGCAGCAGCAATTCTCTGGGCAGGAACGGTTTGGGAAGATAGTCGTCTGCGCCGATTTCCAGTCCCTCGATACGGTCCTCCGCTTCTCCACGGGCCGTCAGCATCAGAACGGGTACACGGCTTGTCCGGCGTATCTCCTTCAGAACCGAAAACCCATCCATGCCCGGCATCATGACATCCAGTACGATCAGGTCCGGCTGATTCTCCTTCCACACCCGCAGCGCCTCCGGGCCGGATGAAGCGGTCAGAAGCTTCGTATATCCTGCCCTCCGGAAAATGGAGAGCAGCATCTCCAGTAAGTCACGGTCGTCATCGACCAGCAGTATTTTGTGATTCGTCATAGCCAAATCCTTTCACCACCTTTTCCTTTATTATATCTCAAAGGAAACCGGTTGCCTATTCCGTGTCTGAAATCTCAGAGATAATTCAAGGTTGGCTCAACGTTATCTTAAGGCTGGGGTGATATGCTTACACCATCACGAAAGGAGGCATTCACTTATGAACAGTTATGTTATCGAAACCCACGGCCTTACCAAAACATACGGAGAAGTAAACAGCGTGTCAAATCTGTCCATCCATGTGAAGAAAGGACGCATCTACGGACTGCTGGGCCGCAACGGCGCCGGAAAAACCACCACCATGCGGATGCTGCTGGGCCTTACGGCCCCTTCCTCCGGCGAAATAAAAATCTGGGGCAGGCCGCTTCGCGGCAGCGAAAAGAAAATCCTGCCCCGCGTCGGCTCGCTGATCGAATCGCCGGGTTTTTATCCGAATCTGACAGGAACGGAAAACCTTCGGATTTTTGCCGACCTGCGGGGCTTGAAAGGCCCCAGATTTATCAAAGACGCTCTGGAAGTCGTCAATCTGCCGTACCGGGATAAAAAACTGTTTTCCCAATACTCCCTGGGCATGAAGCAGCGTCTTGCCATCGCTCTGGCCGTGATGCACAACCCGGAACTTTTGATTCTGGATGAGCCGATCAATGGCCTTGACCCCATTGGCATCGCGGAGATGCGCGGCTTTATCCGGGAGCTGTGCGATTCCACCGGAAAAACCATTCTGATCTCCAGCCACATTCTGTCGGAAATAGCCCTGCTTGCCGACGACATCGGGATCATTGACCACGGCGTTTTGCTGGAAGAAGAAAGCCTTGAGGAACTGGAAGCAAAGAATGGAAAGTATTTCCATTTTACTGTTTCCAATGCGCCGACGGCCGCCAGGCTGCTTGAGAGCAGGCTGGGCGTTCAGGACGTACAGGTGGATAGCGCCAACGGGCTGACGGTCCGCAGCCCCCGCCTGGATGCCGGAGAAGCGGTCCGGCTGTTTGTGGAGGCGGGACTGTCCGTGTCCGACGCACATCTGTATGAAGACACTCTGGAGGATTATTTCAAACAGGTCACGGGAGGTGAGGGAATTGCTTAAGCTTTTACGTTGTGAATTTGCCAAACTGAAACGCAGGCCTCTGTTCTTCGCTGCAGTGGCAATTTCGGCCCTGCTCCCGCTGGGATGCGCGCTGTTTCTGCCGGAGATGAGGGAGTTTTCAGACGGTGCGGAAGCGGTGGACCGCCTGATGTCCGCCCTGTTTCAGCTGAGCGCGTACCTGCTTCTCATGCCCGCCGTGATCGTGCTCGCATCCAATCTGCTTTTTGAAGAACAGGACAACGATACCCTGAAGAATCTGATGACCGTCCCCGTGGGCAAACCGGAGCTGGCCCTGGCGAAAATGGCGCTGCTGTTTCTGTTTTCCAACGCGTTTATGGCTGTCGGCGGCCTGGTCAATCTGGCCATCGTGCTGGCATCCGGACTGGAGCCGACAGGCTTCTGGAGGCTGTTCTGGGTGGGAATCGGCCAGGGGATCATGATGTGGGCCGGGGCGTTGCCATGCGTTCTTCTGGTGGTGCTTTTAAACCGCAGTTACATTATTTCCGTAATCATCACCTTTTTCTATACGACGGTCAACTATATTTTCGGCACCAACGACTTTTTTCTCATGCAGCCGTTTGGATTCAATCCGGGGACACTGCTGCCCGGACCGCTGACCTTCCGCTGGTTCTTCCAGTATCTTGATACCTCAGACTCCAGTGCACAGATGTCGGAGCTGCTGGAACGGATCAGCCCCTATTTTGTGACGACTCCCCAGGCATTTCTGGTTATTATTCTGGAGTCGGCGGTGTTTCTGTCTTTAATCGCACTGGTCTATAAACGCCAGAGCTGTTAGGAGGTGTAAGCTATGTGGAGTATTCTGAAAGGGGAATGGCGCAAGATAAGGCGCTGCCAGATTCTGCTGGTCGGCATCGTGGCTCTGGCGCTCTGCCCCGTTGTGCAATATGGCAGCCAGCTGATCGTCAACCCGGAAAACCGTGATCCCGGCTATGATTTTGTCAGCCTGTTTTCCAGCGTAATCTGGGGAAATACGCAGATTTTCCTGCCGCTCTCTCTTGTCATGACCGGCGGCTGGATGATTGACCGCGAACACACGAACGACACCATGAAAAATCTGCTGACGGTTCCGGTCTCTTACCCCGGACTGCTGGGAGGAAAGCTGATCGTCACCATCTGTCTGTCCCTGATGTTTGGAGCCTACAGCGTGGCCGTCACGGTTCTGACAGGCACGATTGCCGACCTGGACGGTCTTTCCGCCGCCGTCCTGTTACGGCAGGGCGCGCAGGTGGTTGCGGCAGCTTTCAATACCTGCCTGGTCTGCATGCCGATGATTTTGATTTTCGGTCAGATACGGGGAGCTTATCTTGGCGGTTCCCTTCTGACATTTTTCCTGGGGTATTGCATTCTGTTTTTCAAGAGCGGCTTCCTGCTGTCCGCATATCCGTTCTCTGCGGCGCTGATCCTCGCCGGATTTGATATGCAGGATTATAACGGCGCTACGCAGCCCCCCAGCATCCTACTGTCGCTTGCAGGCATCGCGGCGGTTCTTGTTCTGACGGCGGCGGTTCTGCTGCTTTCGCATCCCACCAGCCGTGCGGGAAAAACAAAAAAGAAAAAAGGAAGGAAAGGGCGCGGCAGGCAGCGCGCTTAAGGAGGAAAATCGCTCATGAAGATAAGCAAAACAATCAGAAAAATCATAAGTTTCACCTGTGCGCTGCTTTGCGCCTGCAGCTTATCCGGCTGCTCAACGGCCATGCAGTCTCTGGCGGACGGAACGGACGCCATTTTGAGCGGACTGGCGGATGGCACCGATATTGTGATGAACGGACTGGCGGATGGCACCAGCCAGATACTTGATTCCTTAACAGAAACGGACGATGGACAGCTAAAAGACCATCTTCTGGAAGCCTATGGGACGCTTCTGGATGAAGCGGGTTCTACCGCGCTGACGCCGGAAGGCAGATTGAAAGGCCGCCTGGAAAAAGGCGGGGATGATTATACGGGTTCCTATGAGGCGGACTATTCGGATTTTACAGGGACAGAGCTTCTGTTCGGCGGCACCACTCTGGAACGCGAGGGCGGCAGCACCCTGAACATCACGTGCACGCTTTCCCTTGAAAACGGCAGCGCCGCAGTTTTTCTCCGCTCCGGCTCAGATGATCCCGTGGTTCTTCTCTCTGAAAGCGGCACCTACACCGGCACTGTGGAGGTGAACGGCGCAAGCACCTATATCGGCGTATGGGGCGAGCATGCGGACGGGAGCGTATCCATTGAAATCGAATGACCGCCATATCGGTTTCTCCATACGGCAGATGAACAGCACCCCCGGAAGGATGGGGCATTTCCGATGCCCTGTCCTGCTGCTTATAATGAACAGATAATGACAGATATACGCAAGGCGATGACAGCTTCAGGAACTGGTTTTGCCCCACTGGAAATTCTCTGTTCCTGCGCCAATCTCAAAATGGTATTTTGCAATGCCCAAATCAATTCTACTGTAAAATCCCATTCCCGCCTTTGCCGACACGGTATTGCCATCCAGCGAAAAGACGAATTTTTGCTGATTCATGGCAGTGGGAGCCAGAAGAGCCGCATCAATGCCGCGGATAAACCACTCTGGTGGTGTTCCCTGGACTTTCATGACACGTTCCCTTGACTTAACTTTATGTGCCGTACCCTCTGTCTCGCCATAACCGACCGCGATGACGAGACAGACTTTTTCATCCTGGTCAAGCTGGAACACAGCCTTGCCCTTACTGTAGGTCATGGCGACCCAGCAGGTATTCAGCCCCAGAGTCTGCGCGTAAAGCACGATCTTTTCTCCGTAATAGCCGCAGGTCTCCTCCAGCTCTGCAGTTTTCTTTCCGGCCATCACAATATAGTTTCTGACACCAGAAAATTTACCATAGTGTGCCATCATGCTGTCAAACGCATTCGGCTCATCCAAAACAAGTTGAATGTGCAGGCCGCTTTCCCCGTTGCACTGCGCAATCAAAGCGGATAACTTTTCTTTTACTTCACCTTCTATCGGTTTGTTTGTATAAGACCGTACCGAATGCCGGTTACGCATTGCCTGTAATAAGTCCATATAAATCTCCTTTTCGAAGGGCGTATCCTTACCCGAACGGGAAATATGCAGCTTAATCATTGTCACCACTCCTGTCTGGAACATATTTCATAAACTCACGCACATCGCTGAACAAAGTGATCAATGCACTAAGCTGGCCGGCTTCAGGGTCCAAATATAGGCTTTATCTTCTGATGTAAAATTTGACAGCTTAGAAATAACAAATATGGGCTGTGCTGCACGATACCACTTGTTCTTTTCATAGCCATCCGGCCAAGCTATTTCATTATTCAAGATCTTTTCCATGTAAAGGCAAAGTTTGTCCACAAGCTCATTGCCTCTTCTCAGTCCGAGAATATTCATAGATTCAATTGCTTTTTCTGTTGTACCATACTTTTGTTTTATTTTTGAATTTTGAGAATGAAAACGTCCATATCCTCCATCAGCGTTCTGGTTGTCTTTTAGCATTTGTACCCATTTGCTGGTGTAAAAATTATCAAAGCACTCCTGACTTATATTTTCGTTTAACAAAAGTGCAAGCCTGTACTTGATTACCGGTGAAGTTGTATTATCAAACAAATCTTTCTGTATTTTTGATAGCATAATATTATCTCTGTTACGTTTTTACTCCAATGAAGTTATAAAAATGCCGGAAAAAGCTGTGATATATCCCGTAATACGGTTGCCTGCTATTTCTCACCATAGAAACCTTCTGAACTGTACTCTGCCCATTTTAAGTACATTTCCTGATAATTTTGTTTTATGAACCCCTGTATAATATGAATTTCCCTGTCCTTCAGGATACCTCTGTTCTGCAAAATCGTATCTCCATTTTCCTGAACAAAAAACTTTGCCGATCCTGCCTCTGTCAGTCTTCTGTCACTCGCATGAACATGCATACATTCAATTACGCAATGAGATGTGAAATATAAATAGTATCCGACAATTTTGAATTCATAATATTTCGGCATCACATCTCCTCCATAAATTTCCTGTTCTTTTTCAAATAATCCTTCACTATACTTATTTCTATATCATCCATGCTTGTTTCCAGCACTTCGCCGTTTTTTGCAAAAACCGCTGCTCTATCAGGGCGGTTTAAATTGAGGACACGATAATTTTCCTGATTACGGGTAAAAGCATATCCATTTACAATCATATCGGCTTCATCAGCTACCTTTATTATATTTGTCATCGGCTATTCTCACTTTCTTAATTGGAGCCAGAAAAACACTGGAATCAAAATACAAATTTTTTAAAACAGGCACCAGATCAATATACTCTTCTTCCTCCTGATCATTATGTGCGTACTTTGCCATTACAACGAGATAACCATGATCCCATTCTTTTACTTCTGTATATCTTTCAAGAGAATATGGCGCCTTAAATCGAATCACATGATTACGAAATCGGAAAACAGTATAATCTTTTTCACAGCTCAATGTTGCTTCGTCTTTTTCAATCATATATTCACCGTATTATTTATTCTCTACCATATATCTGTTAATATTGCAAGAGTGGACTTTTATACTATAATAAAAGTCCACTCCTAATTATCATTTGAAATGATTCAATATTTTATTTAGAACTTACCAGCGTTTGCAGCTTCTTCGATGCTTACCGCAACGGCCACGGTCATTCCAACCATCGGGTTGTTTCCGGCGCCAATTAATCCCATCATTTCTACGTGCGCGGGAACGGAGGAAGAACCTGCGAACTGCGCATCGGAATGCATACGGCCCATGGTATCGGTCATGCCGTAGGAAGCAGGACCTGCAGCCATGTTATCGGGATGAAGGGTACGGCCGGTGCCGCCGCCGGATGCAACGGAGAAGTACTTCTTGCCCTGCTCCAGGCGCTCCTTCTTGTAGGTACCTGCAACGGGATGCTGGAATCTGGTCGGGTTGGTGGAGTTTCCGGTGATGGAAACGTCAACGTTCTCCTTGTGCATGATAGCAACGCCTTCGCAGACATCGTTTGCGCCGTAGCAGTTAACCTTTGCGCGGAGTCCATCGGAATAGGACTTACGGAATACTTCCTTAACGGTGTTGGTATAAGGATCATATTCGGTCTCAACAAAGGTGAAGCCGTTGATTCTGGAGATGATCTGAGCAGCGTCCTTTCCAAGACCGTTCAGGATAACTCTCAGGGGTTTCTTACGAACCTTGTTTGCCTTTTCAGCGATTCCGATCGCGCCTTCCGCAGCAGCAAAGGACTCATGTCCTGCCAGGAAGCAGAAGCACTCGGTATCCTCTTCCAGAAGCATCTTGCCCAGGTTTCCATGTCCAAGACCTACCTTACGGGTGTCAGCAACGGAACCGGGAATACAGAAAGCCTGAAGGCCTTCTCCGATCGCTGCAGCAGCCTCAGAAGCCTTTCTGCAGCCCTTCTTGATGGCGATTGCAGCGCCAACAATATATGCCCAGCAAGCATTTTCAAAGCAGATGGGCTGAATCTTTTTCACCTGATCATACACGTCAAGGCCGGCATCCTTCGTGATCTTCTCTGCCTCTTCCAGAGAAGCAATGCCATAGCTGTTCAGTACGGCATTGATTTTATCAATACGTCTCTCATAGGATTCAAATAAAGCCATTTTCGCTACCTCCTCTTATTCCTGTCTGGGATCAATGATCTTGACTGCATCTTCAACACGTCCATACTGGCCTTTTGCCTTCTCATATGCCGTGTTGGGATCGTCGCCCTTCTTGATGAAGTCCGTCATCTTTCCAAGGCTTACATACTGGTAGCCGATAATCTGGTTGTCCTCGTCAAGAGCGATTCCCGTTACATAGCCTTCAGCCATTTCCAGATAACGGGGACCCTTCTTCAGAGTTCCGTACATGGTACCAACCTGGCTTCTGAGTCCCTTACCAAGGTCCTCAAGTCCGGCACCGATGGGAAGTCCGTCCTCAGAGAACGCGCTCTGGGTTCTGCCGTAAGCGATCTGAAGGAACAGCTCTCTCATGGCGGTGTTGATCGCGTCGCATACAAGGTCTGTATTTAAAGCTTCCAGAACCGTTCTTCCCGGAAGGATCTCAGCTGCCATAGCTGCGGAGTGGGTCATGCCGGAGCATCCGATGGTCTCTACCAGAGCCTCCTGGATGATACCCTCTTTTACATTCAGAGTCAGCTTGCAGGCGCCCTGCTGAGGAGCACACCAGCCAACACCATGGGTAAGACCGGAAATGTCCTTGATTTCTTTGGACTTTACCCATTTCGCTTCTTCAGGGATCGGAGCACAGCCATGAGCAACGCCCTGTGCCACGGGACACATTTCTTCAACTTCTTTTGAATAGATCATGTGAAAACTCCTTTCGATATGTAGATTGTTTCAGCGGGCGGGGATATTGCCGGATATCTCCGCCGACGGGACCTGATGCCGGCTGATGGCCGCAAAAGGCCCGTCCCCAATCGTTCGCTCTATTTTCTCACATTTCTGTATAAAAATCCAGCCCTTTTGAAAAAAATTGTCAAAAGGTCGTTACGATTCACAGCCGATTCAGAATGGACAACACGCACGTCGTGCTTGCACGTAAGCACGTGTTATCCATTCTGAATCTGGACTGCAAAGCAGTCACCCCACCCCCATGAGCAGCCTTAGTGCCGCAAGGCGCGGGACTGGAGCCCCGAAGAGGCGACGGGTGCGAATGAGGGTGGGGTGCTGTGAATCATAACAAAAGGTCAGGTTAACATCATCCGGTCGTACAACGACCAGTTCACGCTTTTGTCAGGTTAACATCATCCGGTCGTTGGCGAATTCTCCGCCGCTGGCCTGTTCAAATTTCTGGAGAAGATCGGAAACCTTCAGATTCTTCTTCTCCTCTCCTTCCACATCGTATATGATTTTTCCTTCATGCATCATGATCAGACGGTTGCCGTGGGCAATGGCGTCCTTCATGTTATGCGTGATCATCAGGGTGGTGAGATGCTCCTCGTCCACGATGCGCTGCGTTACCTCCAGCACCTTGGCCGCAGTTTTGGGATCCAGCGCCGCGGTGTGCTCGTCCAGAAGAAGGAGCCTGGGTTTTTTCAGGGTAGCCATGAGCAGGGTCAGGGCCTGACGCTGGCCGCCGGAAAGAAGCCCCACTTTGCTGGTCATGCGGAATTCCAGGCCGAGGCCGAGAATTTTCAGCTTTTCCTGATACATCTGGCGTTCCTTCTGGGTGATGCCGGGCACCAGCGTTCTCCTGCTTCCCCGGCGGGCGGCAAGGGCGAGGTTTTCCTCGATCTGCATGTTCGCCGCCGTTCCGGTCATAGGATCCTGAAATACCCTGCCCAGATATTTGGCGCGCTTATATTCCGGAAGCCTTGTCACATCAATGCTGTCGATGGTGATCGTTCCTTCGTCCACCGGGAAGACGCCTGCCACCGCATTCAGCATGGTGGACTTTCCGGCTCCGTTTCCGCCGATGACGGTAACAAAATCTCCTTCCTTCAGCTTCAGGTTGAGACCGTCCAGAGCCGTTTTTTCATTGACGGTGCCCGCATTAAAGGTTTTACGGATTCCTTTCAGTTCAAGCACGGGGCTCACCTCCTTTTTTCGCAGGCTTTACAGGCTTTGCAAAATATTTTTCCCGGATGTGGGGGATCGCCAGGAACACTGCAACCACCAGAGCGGAAAGCAGCTTCAGATCGTTGGCGTTTAAACCCAGCCAGAGCACTACCTGGAGCACCAGATAATAAATGATGGCGCCGAAGGCGACCGTTGCAAGCGTAAAGGCAAAATTTCCGCGCACCCGGCGGAAGATTACCTCACCAATGATGACGGCGGCAAGCCCGATGACGATGGCGCCGCGTCCCATGTTCACGTCGGCAAAGCCCTGGTACTGCGCCAGAAGTCCACCCGAAAAGGCGACGATTCCATTAGAAACCATCAGACCGAGAAGCTTGCAGAAATCCGTATTGATGCCCTGTGCCCTGGACATGTTGGGATTGGAGCCCGTCGCACGGATGGAGCAGCCCAGCGCCGTACCAAAAAACCAGTAAAGTACGGCGATCAGGATGACAATAATGATCAGACAGATCAGAAGCGTATTTTCATAAAAGGGGACATCCTTTACATTTCTCAGGGAAATGAGCAGATCGTACTGGGATGCGCTGAGCGCCTGATTGGCGCGGTTTCCCATAATCCGCAGGTTGATGGAATACAGACCGAGCTGGGTCAGGATTCCCGCGAGAATCGCCGGGATTCCCATGGCGGTGTGGAAAATTCCTGTTGCAAGTCCGGCGAGCACGCCCGCCAGAAAAGCCGCCAGCAGCGACACCCCTACCGAATGACCGCTGAGCATCATCATTACACAGACCGCACCCCCGGTACACATGGAACCGTCCACCGACAGATCCGCCAGATCCAGGATCTTATAGGTGATGTAAACGCCGATCGCCATGATTCCCCAGACCAGGCCCTGTGCGCATGCACCCGGAAGCGCATTAAAAAGAGCCATAATATTCACTTTCTACCTCCTGTCTGCCGCCGGAGGCGGCATGAATTCACAAAAGAATGCCGGAGGCATTCTTTGGCACGAACATTGGTTCGTGCCGGCCTCCAGTCCGCCGCCGTCAGGCGGCATAAATTTATTAAAGAATGCCTCCGGCATTCTTTGGCACGTACTTCGCCCGCGCCGCCCTCCGGGCTTATCGGTTCAGCTCACAGCCGGGCTGTGAGCTGTCCGTTGCCCGTCGAATGTCTGCATGGATGGCAGGCAAGCCTGCCCATCCATGCGGCCGCCCTCCGGGCTTATCGCGCAAAAAGCGGCAGGAAGATGCCGCTTCCAAACCGCTCCCACAAACAGGGATGCCCAGAAGATGCGGCATCCCCGTTTTGTACATAATATGTTTCCGTCCGCAATGGAATGGACAGTCTGTCCTTATTCAGCGGCAATCGGCTCGTAGTCGTCCGGAACTGTGATTCCGAGTTCGCTGCAGATCGCCTCGTTGTACATCTTGGTCACATTGGGAGCAGACTGGATCTCCATTGTGGAGATATCCGCACCGTTTTCAAGGATATCAACAGCCATCTCACCTGCCGCATAGCCGATGTCGTAATAGCTGATGGAAAGCGTCGCCACGCCGCAGCCGGAGCAGATGCCCTGCTCACCGGCAATAACCGGGATTCCTGCAGGCAGGCACACATTGTTGATGACTTCGGTATTTCCTGCTGCGGTATTGTCCGTAGGCACATAGATCACGTCGCAGGAGGACACCGCGTTGGTTACAACGGAAGCCAGGTCATTGGAATCCGCAAAGGTGTAGTCCTCACAGGTATATCCATATCCCTCCAGATAGCCTCGGATGGTATCCGCCTGGTAAATGGAGTTGGGCTCCGCGGAGCAGTACAGCAGGCCGACATTCTGCGCATCCGGGAACAGCTCGTTCAGCATGGCCGCCTGCTCTTCCAGAGGCGCGAGATCGGAGGTTCCGGAAATATTCATTCCGGTGGTTCCCGTCCAGTCATCAATTCCCAGCGCAGTGGCATAATCGGTGATGGAAGTGCCGAGAATCGGGATTTCCGTGGTTCCCTGTGCGGCCGCCTGAAGAGCTGCCGTCGCATTTGCCAGAATCAGATCCACATCCGCGGATACGAACTGATTGATGATCGTGGCACAGGTTGCAGAATCATTGGAAGCGTTCTGTTCGTCAAATACAACCCTGTCCTCGCCAAGCAGTTCCACCATGGCGTCCTTGAAGCCCTGGGTCGCCTGATCCAGCGCGTCATGCTGCAGAAGCTGGCAAATACCGATATTATAAACCGTATCGCTTCCGGCTGTATCCGCAGCCGTACTCTCCGCTTCACTCTCTGCCGCCGTGCTCTCTTCCGCAGCAGTTTCCGCTGCTGAAGTCTCCGAAGCTGCTGCCTCTGAAGCCTGCGTTTCCGAAGAAGCGGAGCTTCCTGTGCTGCTTCCGCAGCCTGCCAGCATGGCAGCGGTCATGGTGAATGCTGTTACTACCGCCAATAACTTTTTCATAACTGATTCCCCTTTTCTTTCCTCAATTTGATCACTTCAATGCGTGAAAGCATTAATGCGTTCAACTGTTACTATACACGAAATACCAGCATTCGTCAACCAGAAAATAAAGCCATGCTCCGAAGGCGGCGGAACACGGCTTTACTTTTTCATCGGTCGGCGGACAGCAGGGTCAGTCAGGCCCGCATATTCAATTCATCCCTTTTCAGTCCGTTCTTCTTTTTGTTACGATCTCATCCGCATTTTTGAAAATGGAATTTTCCGGCACATAGCCTCTCACCATGGACAGTGGGTAGATATTGCTGCCGCGGCCGATCACGGTTCCGGGATTCAGGACGCTGTTGCAGCCCACCTCCACGTTGTCGCCCAGCATGGCGCCGAACTTCTTCAGGCCGGTGTGGCATTCTTTGCCCTCACAGCGGACCACCACAAGGGTTTTGTCGCTCTTCACGTTGGAGGTGATGGAGCCTGCTCCCATATGGGCTTTATAACCAAGGATGCTGTCTCCCACATAATTGTAGTGAGGCACCTGTACTTTATTGAAGAGAATCACGTTTTTCAGCTCTGTGGAATTGCCGACCACCGCTCCCTTTCCCACGATGGCGCTGCCCCGTACAAAGGCACAGTGGCGCACCTCCGCTTCCTCATCGATGATGAGCGGGCCGTTCAGGCAGGCCGTGGGAGCCACTTTCGCGCTTTTCGCGATCCAGATGTTTTCCCCCCGTTTCTCATAACGGTCTTCCGGAAGGCTGTTTCCCAGCTCGATGATAAAATCCTTGATCTTCGGCAGAACCTCCCAGGGATATTCCGCCCCTTCAAAAACAGCCGCCGCTATGGTTTCCCTCAAGTCATAAAGCCTGTCAATCCTGCATGCCTTCATGTTTCCTCCTTTTTCTGCCGCCCAAAGGCGGCATTACATTCTGTCAAAAACAGCGTAAGCTGTTTTTTGGCACGAACCCACGGTTCGTGCCGGCCTCCTTTTTGCTGCCAGGGGCAGCATTTCAACTCAATTCTTTCCGGGCACTGCCTCCGCCTTTTTCACAGGGGCGGAAACCGCGGCCGGACGCTTTGCATAATATTTTGCGCTGTCCTCAAACTGCCGGTAGAGGACCTGCTGGTTATTCAGCTGTTTTACGATGTTGGTTCTTCTCGTCACGAAATCCGTAAGCTTCTGCATATATTCGTCGCTGGTGATTTCTCCCTGCGCCACCATGGCAAGCCCCTTCTCCCAGCTCGCCGTGAGGGCGGGATTTAACAGGGGACGGATGGAATCCGACACCACGTCATAGATCATTTCCCCCATCTGGGTGGGCGTGATGATCTGGGTCTTTTTATTCAGGGAAAGATACTGAATGGCAACCAGCTTTTTCAGGATTTCCGCCCTGGTGGCGCTGGTGCCGATGCCGCTTCCCTTGATCTGCGCGCGAAGCTCCTCATCCTCGATGAACTGGCCCGCGTTTTCCATGGTCAGGATCATACTTCCGGAATTGTACCGTTTGGGCGGGGAGGTTTCCCCTTCCTTGATGGAAAAGCCCTCACAGGAAAGCTTCATACCCTTTTTCAGCTTCTGTAAAACGGCAAGAAAGGCGGCGTCATACTTTTCTTCCGTCTGGCCGCCTTCCTCCTTCTGCGCATCCGCGCCGGAAGCGTTTTCCGACTCCACCCCGCCGCTCTGATCCGCTTCGACATGGTCCGTGCGGTCCGTAGCGGCTCCTTTGTCCTGGCGGCGCGCCACCTTCAGATAGCCCTCCTCCACCAGCACGCGGAAGCTGGAGAAAAAGCGTTCCTTCTTCATCATACAGACCAGAGAAATTTTCTGATAAACAGCCGGCGGGTAAAAAATGCTCAGAAACCGCCTGACGATCAGTTCATACACCCTGGCCGACGCAGGGGCCAGGGAACGGAGCGCTCCAAAGCCCTGTCCGGTGGGAATGATCGCGTAATGGTCCGTGATCAGCTTATCGTTCACATATCTGGTTTTCGCGATTCCCTTAAAGGTGCCGGATTCCAGCACCTGAGACGCGAATGCGGCCAGCGGCTGATAGCTTTTGAGCCCACCGATATTCCTTGCGATCTCCTTCGCAACCGCGGAGGAAAGCACGCGGGCGTCCGTACGGGGATAGGTTGTCAGCTTCTTCTCATAGAGCTCCTGGGCGATCCGCAGCGTCTCATCCGGGCTGAGCTTGAACAGCCGGGAGCAGTCGTTCTGAAGTTCCGCTAGGTTGTATAAAAGAGGCGGATACTTCTGCTCCTTCTTCCGCTCGATCTTTTCAATTACAGGCGCTTCTTCCTCTGTTTTCAGAAAATCGATCAGCGCTTCGGCGCTCTCTTTTTTTAGAAAGCCGTTTTCCTTGTAAAGAAGGGGCGACTGGTACCAGGCGGAGCCCTCCACGGCCCGCCACTCGCCCTCGAAGCCCTTCTGCCGCACGGATGCCTCCCGTGCTGCGGGCGTTCCCTGCGGCGCAGGAACTTCACCCGCACCACTCTCCCTGCTTCCGGAGGCCATTCCCTCCGGAAGCAGGGAAGCCGTCACCCGGTAAAAGGGCGTTTTTACGAACTGGCGGATCTCCCGCTCCCGGTTCACCACCATGCCAAGCACGCAGGTCATGACCCGGCCCACGGAAATGACGGCCCGGTCCAGTTTCAGGTAGTTTTTCACCGGCGTGCCGTATTTCAGCGTGAGGACGCGGGAGAAGTTGATTCCCATCAGGTAATCTTCCTTCGCCCGCAGATAGGCGGCGTCGCTTAAATGATCATAGGCAGAAAGGTCCTTCGCCTCCCGGATGCCGCGCAGGATCTCCTCCTCCGTCTGGGAGTCGATCCACACCCTGCGCCGGGTCTTGCCGTGCACGCCCGCCTGTTTTTCCACCAGCCGGTAGATATACTCTCCCTCCCGTCCGGAGTCCGTGCACACATAGATGGTGGTCACATCCTCCCGGTTCAGAAGGGAGCTGACGATATCAAACTGCTTCTGTACGCCGGGGATCACTTCGTATTTGTATTCCTCCGGCAGAAAGGGAAGGGTCTGAAGGCTCCAGTGCTTCAGCGCCGGATCATAGGCCTCCGGGTAGCTCATGGTCACCAGATGACCGACGCACCAGGTCACCACGGCCTCCTCTGATTCCATATATCCGTCCCGGTTTGTCATGCGGTATTTCAGCGCTTTGGCAAACTCCCGGGCCACGCTGGGCTTTTCTGCGATAAACAGATCCTTTCCTTTACTCTGACTCAATGCTTTTCTTCCTCTTTCAGTCTTCCTTTGCGGTGATGTAGCCCTGGGCCTTCAGAAGCTCCGCACACAGGATCGCTCCGCCTGCCGCGCCGCGCACCGTATTGTGGGACAGGCCGATGAACTTCCAGTCATATACCGTATCCTCGCGCAGTCTGCCGACGGAAACACCCATGCCGCTCTCATAGTTTACATCCAGCGCCACCTGCGGTCTGTTGTCCTCCTCCAGATACTGGATGAACTGCTTCGGCGCGCTGGGAAGATTCAGCTCCTGGGGAGCGCCGCGGAAGCTTACCAGCTTCTCAATCAGCTCTTCCTTCGTCGCCTTCTTTGCAAATTTTACGAACACGGCGGCGGTATGTCCGTTCAGGACGGGCACGCGCACGCACTGACAGGTGATGACGGGGGAGGCGGCAGGAACGATCACGCCGTCCTCAATCTTACCCCAGATGCGCAGGGGCTCCTTTTCACTCTTCTCCTCTTCTCCGCCGATATAGGGGATGATGTTGCCCACCATTTCCGGCCAGTCCTGGAAGGTCTTTCCCGCGCCGGAGATCGCCTGATAGGTGGTCGCAACCACTTCTGTGGGTTCAAACTCCTTCCAGGCGGTGAGAACGGGAGCATAGCTCTGAATGGAGCAGTTGGGCTTCACCGCAACGAAGCCTCTGGTGGTTCCCAGTCTCTTCCTCTGGAATTCAATCACCTGCATGTGCTCCGGGTTGATCTCCGGCACCACCATGGGAACGTCGGGCGTCCAGCGGTGAGCGCTGTTGTTGGAAACCACGGGAGTCTCCGTCTTCGCGTAGTCCTCTTCGATCTTTTTGATCTCTTCCTTCGTCATGTCAACTGCGCTGAAAACGAAGTCCACGTCCTTCGCTACCTTTTCCACCTCGTTCACGTTCATGACAACGATGTTTTTCACCGCTTCCGGCATGGGCGTATCCATTTTCCAGCGGCCGCCCACGGCCTCCTCATAGGTCTTTCCCGCAGATCTGGGGCTTGCCGCGATCACCGTCACCTCAAACCAGGGATGGTTCTCCAGCAGGGAAATAAAACGCTGGCCCACCATTCCGGTTCCACCCAGGATACCAACCTTCAGCTTCTTTTCCATGATTCAATCCTCCATTTTTCTATTCTGTAATTCTACCGTTTTCCTGCAGGTACTTTCTGTTGATGGCGATGACCTGTTCCATGGCCTGCCTGCCGGGCGCGCCCAGGGTCAGACGCTTCTCCACACAGGTTTTCATGGAGACGGCGTCGTAAACATCCTCTTCAAAAGCAGGGCTGAAGCTTTTGAATTCCTCCAGGGAAAGCTCTCCGATGCTTTTCCCGCGCTCGATGCAGTAGAGCACCAGCCGCCCGATCACGCCGTGCGCATCCCGGAAGGGGACGCCCTTTTCCACCAGATAATCCGCCGCGTCCGTGGCGTTGGTAAATCCGCCCGCAGCGCTTCTTTCCATCGTTTCCTTGCGGAAGCGCATGGTTTTTACCATGCCTGTAAACAGGATCAGGCAGCTCTTTACCGTATCGATGGCGTCGAAGGTGCCTTCCTTGTCCTCCTGCATATCCTTGTTATAGGCCAGCGGAATGCCCTTCATAGTGGTAAGAAGCCCCATCAGGGCGCCGTAGACCCGTCCGGTCTTTCCTCTCACCAGCTCCGCGATGTCCGGATTCTTTTTCTGCGGCATGATGCTGCTTCCCGTGGAGTAGGCGTCGTCGATCTCCACGAAGCCGTATTCATTGGAATTCCAGGTGATGATCTCCTCGGAAAAACGGCTCAGATGCATCATCACCGTGGAAAGAGCGGATAAAAGCTCGATGCAGTAATCCCGGTCGGATACGGAATCCATGCTGTTTAAGGTGGGGCCGTCAAAACCCAGAAGCTTCGCGGTATATTCCCGGTCCAGCGGATAGGTGGTTCCGGCCAGCGCGCCCGCTCCCAGCGGGCAGGTATTCATCCGGTGGTAAATGTCCTTCATCCGGAGGCGGTCCCTTTTGAACATCTCAAAATAGGCGCCCAGATGATGGGCCAGCGTTGTAGGCTGTGCCTTCTGCATATGGGTGAAGCCCGGCATGATGGTGTCCAGATTTTCCTCCATCAAAGAAAGGAGGGTTGTAAGAAGCTCCCTGATAGAGCCGTCGATCTCCAGAATCTCTTTTCTCACATAAAGCTTCATGTCCAGCGCCACCTGGTCGTTCCGGCTTCTTCCGGTGTGAAGCTTCTTTCCCGCGTCCCCGATCCGGTCGATCAGGTTCGCCTCCACAAAGCTATGGACATCCTCGTACTCGTCCGTAACGGCAAGCTTTCCCGCCGCCACATCCTCCCGGATCCCGGTAAGGCCGTCCACAATCGCATCTTTTTCCTGATCCGTCAGGATTCCCTGCTTTGCCAACATGGTCGCATGGGCGATGCTTCCCTCAATATCTTCCTCCAGAAAGCGCTGATCAAAATGGATGGAAGCGTTGAACTGATACGCAAGACGATCCGTCTCCTTTGTGAAACGTCCGCCCCAGAGTTGTGCCATATTTACCTCCGTTCCGCCGCACCAGGTCCGGCATGTTTTCTTTTGCAGTCCGCCGGAAGGCCATTCCTGTCAGTCCGACTTCCGGCTCAATTAAAAATGATAGTACCACAAAACCTCCGCTCTTGCAACGTTCGATCTGCGGCGCTTTCAACAAAAAGGAACAGAATTCCTCTTTTTTCATATGATATCCTATATCGAAGATATGCCGCCGAAGCGCAACGCTTCGAAATGGAGGAATGACATGGAAGACACTCAGCTTTCCCTGAAAAACGTATCCTTTTCCTACCACAGCCAGAGCGGCGAGGTACGTGCCCTTGACAGCATCAGCTTCCATGTGCGCGCCGGAGAATTCGTCGCCATCGTCGGCCCAAGCGGCTGTGGGAAATCAACGATCCTGTCCCTGATCGCAGGCCTCTTAAAGCCGGAATCCGGGGACATTACTTTTTATACAGAAGATCCCCATGACAAAAAGCCGGGAATCGGCTACATGCTGCAGCGCGACCATCTGTTTGAGTGGCGCAGCATATACCGGAACATCATCCTCGGCCTGGAAATCAATCACCAGCTCACGCCGGAGAAAAAAGAGATGGTTCTCGCCATGGCGGAGGATTACGGCCTCACACCCTTCCTGTCCAAAAAGCCCAGCGAGCTTTCCGGCGGGCTGAAGCAGCGCGCCGCCCTGGTGCGCACCATGGCAATGGAACCGGACATTCTGCTGCTGGATGAGCCCTTCAGCGCCCTGGATTACCAGACCCGGCTGAACGTCTCCGCGGACATCTGCCGGATCATCCGTTCCGCGCAGAAAACCGCCATTCTCATCACCCATGATCTATCCGAAGCCATCAGCCTTTCGGACCGGGTGATCGTTTTAAGCAGCCGTCCCGCCCGGGTCGTAAAGGAAATCCCCATCCGCCTGACGCTGCGGGACGACAGCCTGCTCGCCGCAAGAAATGCGCCGGAATTCAAAACCTATTTCAATCTGTTGTGGGAGGAACTGAATCATGGATAAGAAAAAAGAAGATATCCTCAAAGAAAATGAAACGGAAATCCGGCCGGGAAAAGTGCCGGGGACGCCCGGCAAAATGCCGCAGGCAGCAGCCATTGCCACGCCCCGTCAGACGGCCTTTCTCGCCGCCCACAGGAAAAACCGCCGTGTGGTCGCCTTCCTGCGCGTTTTTCTGCTGGTCCTGTTTCTTGCCGTCTGGGAGCTGTGCTCTGATTTCGATGTGATCGACGCCTTTTTCTTCTCCAGCCCCAGCCGGGTGGCGCTTGAATTTCTCTCCCTGCTGAAAGAAAAATCCCTTCTCACCCACATCGGGATCACGCTGTATGAAACGCTGCTAAGCTTCCTGCTGGTCTTTCTCATCAGCATGATATGCGCCACCATCCTGTGGTATTCCACCAGGCTTTCGGAAATTCTGGAGCCCTACCTGGTGGTGCTGAACAGCCTGCCCAAATCCGCCCTGGCGCCCCTTCTCATCGTGTGGCTGGGCACCGGGATGAACACCATCATCGTGGCGGGTATCTCCGTGGCGCTCTTCGGCGCCATCATCAGCCTGTACACGGGCTTCCGTCAGGTGGACGAGGAAAAAATCCGGCTGATCTACACACTGGGAGGAAGCCGCCGGGATTCTCTTTTCAAGGTCGTCCTGCCCGGCTCCATCCCCATCATCTTAAGCACCATGAAGGTCAACATCGGCCTGGCTCTGGTGGGCGTGATCATCGGGGAGTTCCTCGCCGCAAGACGGGGGCTGGGATATCTGATCATTTATGGAAGCCAGGTGTTCCAGCTGGATATGGTGATCACCTCCATCCTCATTCTCTGCGTGATCGCCATGGGACTGTACCAGGTGATTCAAGGGGTGGAAAAGTTTTATAAGAAACGGCTGTGAAAAATTTTCGGCAGGCCGAATCGGCCTGCCGAGGAGACTTTTTATGACAGAACTTCCTCAATCACATCCCGTCTGGCAATGTAGCGATACAGATGTCCGGACA
Source organism: uncultured Lachnospiraceae bacterium (assembly GCA_900544445.1). Taxonomy (GTDB): domain Bacteria; phylum Bacillota; class Clostridia; order Lachnospirales; family Lachnospiraceae; genus Eisenbergiella; species Eisenbergiella intestinigallinarum. The sequence goes on along the minus strand of UQVK01000042.1, from coordinate 6,192 downwards.
GCCAGTCCGCTTCGTTTCTCTCCTGCTTTAAAAATTCTGCCGCCTTCTCCTTCAGGAATCCGATATCCGTCTTTTCTCCAACAGGAACAAGGGCTGCGCCGTGGATGCCCGCAGGAATGATGTACAGGTCTCTCTTTTCCTTTCCGGCAAGCGAACGGAGAACACCCGGATACAGGATGCAGGCGGCTCCATAGCAGCGTATGCGGTTGGTCAGAAAAAGCATACCTTCCGGGAGGTGTTCATTTGCCTGAAGCCTGATCGTTACCACAGGCTGTTTCCCGGCATTTTCAAGCGCCAGCTCATACAGCGCACGTCCGTCCATCCCCCACAATTCCGCCAGCGTCCCTGTTATCAGCATGGAGGCATAAAATTTCCCCTCTTTAAAAACAGCCACATAGAACACCACAGCCAAATCCAGAAAACGCTCATGCACCAGGTCCTTCAGGCGCTGTCTGTTCGTTTCGTAATGCACCAGCCCCAGGCAGATATTTTTCCTGATCTCTTCAAAGGGGCGGACGCGCCAGAGCAGATCGGCTTCCGTATGCTCCGCATCCGCCAGTTCTTTCTTTACCCTGACCATTACTTCGTCCAGATTTCTGTTGTGTTCCAGAAAATACTGATAATATTCCCGGATATTCAGGATCGGCATCATGTCAGCCTGTGATCCTCTCAGACAGATCCCTTCATAACAGTATCCGCCGTTTTTGTAAAATTCAGAGTACCCGAGCATTGCATCCCGTCCCACAAATTTCTGCAAGCTGTTTTTCAGCTGTTCTCTGAAGCTTTCATAGTCCGTCATCTTTCCATGCCCCTTCAGCCAGCCTCCTCAAAATTCAGTTCGTCCGTTTTTTGATAATATCCTTCCAGATAATGGTAATCATAGTAATCCTCCGTCTCCATCTGTTCCAGCGTCACCTGCATTCCGTCCGCAAAGAACTCCACTCTTATTACAGCCAGTCCTGAATCGTCCATGGAGCGGTATACGTTGCCGTCCACATTGTACAAAATTCCCGTAAATTCAGCCAGATACCTGTCTCCATAGGAAAGCGCCGCCAGGCTGATATAATCGCTTCCGCTGTCTGAATAAACGCCTACTTCCGCATTCAGGGTAGCGTCCACCCCATTGTCGGCAAAATATGACCCATAGATGGATACTTCTTCCGTTTCTGTCTCCTCCATCATCACTGGAGTCTCTTCCATTTCCACAGCATCCTCTTCCGTCCCAGCATTTTCTGCTTCTTCCATCCTCTCTCCTGCCGTTGGATATTCTTCCATAACGGTTTCCGAGCCGCTGTTGTCATCTGCGGCACTGTCCGTTTCCAGCTCTGCCAGAGAATCCGTTAGCATATTGTTGGTATGGGAATCGATCAGTTCCGTGGCGCTTAAATCAATGAGCGCCGAATCACCAGCCACCTTATAGAGTTCACTCCGATCCCCTGAATAATCTGCTGATGCTCCATAAAGCACCGCCGTACCGGAAACCTTGTCCAGTTTATTCTGCACAAGCTCCTGCAGTACCGGAAGCCTCGCTTCCCCCGTCGAGTCCGCGCCAGCCTGACTGATTACATACCAGTTCATATAATAGAAATTCAGCCAGTATGCAATATCCGTCGCCTCCAGATCATCGTAACCATTTCCTCCCATATCGGCCGCCTGAAAGACTTTCCTTCCACAGATCCGGAACAGAATCGTTGTTCCGTCATTCAGGGTTTCCCCCTCCGGATAGGCGTGGAAACCCACGCATGGGACGCCGTCCAGCTCCGTGCCCGTCCATTCCATGGTCATACCATCGGTTTTGAAATAAGTTTCCAGGATTTCCTGCACTGTGGCATCCGTATATTCTCCCAGATACCCGTTCTGCACCAGAGAAATATAATCCTTCTCTCCTGCAAACAGAAGGAAACCTGCCAGAACCACAACCACAATGCCCGCTGCCGCCAGAATCCATTTCCAGACGCCAGCCTTTTTCCGCTTCATGGGCCGCTTTCCGGAGAATGGGGTTTCCTGTTTTACGGTCTGTTTTAAGGTCTGTGTTTCTTCTGCTTCTACTTTTGCTCCGCAGTTCTGGCAGAATACCGCTCCTTCTTCCAGCTGTGCGCCGCAATGTTCACAATACATAAGCCGTTGTCTCCCCTTTCCTGTCACTCATAAAAGGTTGCCCATACTACTGCCGTGCTGATCGGATCTGAAGTTGTATCTCCACTTTCCGGGAACACAATGCTCTGCAGGCTGGCACCATAAGAGGATCCCATATCTTCATACCGGAAGGTGATTCGGATATCCTGGGCATACATCGGGCAATAGCCATCTACCGTAACCAGCTTAGAATCTCCATCCAGCCTTTCCTGTGACCAGTCTGCGCCTGTTATATTCCTGTCAACGATTTCCCCGATTGTCTCCGGCCCATAGTCATCAAAGGAAATGCTCTGCACCCGGGAATAGATTCCGCCTCCGGTTCTTCCAATAACAAACAGGGCAAACAGAATAACGATCACACCAATACACAGGTTCCTTTTCTTCTTATTCAGACTATCCGCTGTCTCCGGCTCTTTGTTGCCGAGCAGAAAGCTTCTGATTCCCCGGACGATTCCACAGATTCCGCCCACCAGACATACGATTCCGATCAGAGTTCCGGAAATGCCGCCTTCCGAAAACAGCCTGAATGCCAGCCAGATGCCCACAATTGAAATCAGGACATCAAGGAGATTGCCGAATTTCACCGCAACCATGGTGAAGATGGGGTGATTCCATACCTTTGAAAATTTTCCGTTCCCGGCTTTTTCCTGCGTCTGGCCTGCATTGGGCCATCCCGCATTCATCTGCTCTTCATTAGTCTGGGCTGAGCTTCTATTTTCCGTATCTGCCTGAGCTGAGTCTGTTGCGCCCTTATCCGGCTGATCCGCAGACATCGCACCTGTATCCGCACGGCCCGTTTCCTGCTGCTTTGTTTCCTGCTGTTTTTCTCCGGCAGCATCAGGCTTCTGCGCCAGCTTTTCGCCATATGCCTCCTCCAGCTTCTGCCGCAGCTCGCCGCCCGCCTGTCTGGATGCCTGCATGATCTTTCCCACAGCTACAGTGACATCTTCCTTTGTTACTTTCCCGCCGGAAGACTGCTGGACTTTCGTTCCGCATTTTGAACAGAATTTCGCGCCTTCTGATAACTCCGCCCCACAGTTTCTGCAATACATTTCTCTTCTCCTCTCTATATACCTTTTCTTCAGAATTCGTACCAGCGCTGTATATAGACATTGTAGCATTGTATGTGGACAGGATTTGTCACTGTGGTTTTTCTTTTATAAAATTTGTCCAGTAATAAAGAGTCTATCGGGAAGTAGACAGCCACTTAATCATCCCATACCAGTGCGGATGTTAAATAAGCGCTTCAGGAGATAAATGAAAAATACTGTCGAGCCAGACAAAACTTGAAAGTCAGCATAAAATATGCTATCATTAATTCAGCATTTGCGAAGTAATGTTTAAGAGGTGACTATACAATGATTTTAATGGGCCTTTCACTTGACGGGATCTATGGATTCCATAATTTTACCATAAATTTCAGTTATCCCAAAAAAATTGTCAATTCCATCATTGACGCTGAACACCTGAAAGGAAGAGAACGTTTCCGCTACAAGAAAGCTGTCATCCTTATGGGAGCAAACGCTACCGGAAAAACCAGCCTTGGAAGAGCCCTGCTGCGTATCTTTGAATATATTGCAACCGGAACCCCCTCTCCCCTCTGTGAAATGGTTTCTTCCCAAAAGGGAAATTTCTGTATTGATTTCGTAAATGGGGATTATCGTCTGCAGAGACTGTCCGGGGAAATCGATCCTGCCTGTAATGATGTGGTTATACAATATCACACAGCCGAAATTGGCATTATGGATTCGTACGAGAAATGCATCGAAAAACTGGAGGACCACACAAAAGAAGCTATCCGATCTGTGACAGCTCTGAAAAGGCTGATCGGCAGTTTCCAATACCGGTTTGCCTATCCGGAAATAGAAAAATCCCTGAAATTAAGCAGAACCAGCAAAAGCATCCTTCTCAAAACTCTCCGGGCTGTGATCGGGACACTTGATCCGACACTTCAGGATGTCACTCTTGCCAAAGACCTGAAGGACACTTTTATCATTCGGCGTGGAAGTACCGAAATCATTATCCAGGAGGGAAAACTGTTAAACCGCGAAGTCCTTTCCAGCGGTACCGCGGAAGGCATTGATGTATCCCTGTTCCTTGCTGCCATGATTGCCAGAGAAAGCAGTTTCTACTATTGTGACGAACACTTTTCATACATTCAAAGTGATATAGAGAAAAGAATATTTGGTATTATGCTGGACTGCATCGGAGATGATGAACAGCTGATCTTTACTACGCATAACACTGATATGCTCGATCTTAATCTGCCAAAGCATAGCTTCGTTTTTTTAAGGAGACAGCTGGAAGAGGGAGAATATAAAGTATCTGCCATTTCCGCATCGGAAGTTTTGAAAAGAAATACCGATTCCATACGCAATGCCGTTGAAAATGACGTCTTTGGCTCTCTGCCGCAGGATTATCTTCTTGATGAACTGGAAATGGGGTGGCTTGATGAACAGTAAATGTATTTACTATGTTGAAGGGTTCTGCGAACAGCAATTAATAGCCGCATTGAAAGAGGCGCCTGCAAGGATAATACCCGGAAAGATCAGGGTATTCAATGTAGTACAGAATCTAATCCCAAAATCACAGATCATTTCCATTCAGCCAGGTACCATTATTGCACTCGTGTTTGATACGGATGTCCACCAAACAGCGAATTTAAAGAAAAATATCGAGTTACTGAACCGATACTGTGGAAAAATCCGGATCATATATCTGCCACAGGTAATGAATCTGGAAGATGAACTTAGGCGTTGCACAGATATAAAATCGGTTTCCGAACTCACCCACAGCAATGGGATTAGAAATTTTAAAACAGATTTTTGCAGACTTAAAGTAAAAGACTGCAGAACGATGCTGGACCGTCATAAATTAGACTATAAAAGGTTATGGGCTACCAAAATACCAGAAGAATATAATTTTGTAAAGAGTAACAGCTGTCAAGTAAAGACATAATGAATATTACACTATCTGTATTATAATTTCTGGTGAAAAAACCGCCTGGCCCGCCTATAAAACTTTATTTCATGGAATAAGACGAGGCTTGGAAGAAAGCTTTGGTACGCCTACGCGGAAAGTATCACCTTCTTCATCCGTCTCATTAACGTCCAATACGGCCTGATTAGCTTCCAGCCGTGCCTGGGCGGAAAGGTAAAAGGTAACATCTGTAGCGTCCCAGCCATAGGCGTTCATAACAAGCCGCTGAAGCTCTTCATAGCCACGCCGGATCGCCACATCACAGGTGCGGCCATTGGTATTTACAAACCAGAAGTCCTCCGTTTCCGTCACAGGCCAGTTCAGCTTAAAATTCCTGATAATCCTGACACGGACCAAAACTTCACCGAAGATTTCAATCCCTGTCTCACAGACCTCACCATCTCCCATAGTGGCGTGGATATCTCCCATAGCCAGTAAAGCGCCGGGTACATGGACAGGGAAATAGACTGTAGCACCTTTCCGGATAAGGCGGCTGTCCATATTTCCTCCGCCGTTGAAAGAATAACCTGAAGGTACAGGTTCGCCGTCTGGGGCGGTTCCGATAACGCCAATCATGGGATCAATGGGCCATACCACGTCATTAAAGTGGGCATAACCATCTTTAAGTGGAATGATCTTAGTCCGCGCTTCGCAGGTAGGCCACAGCGCGCCATACCCCTCCAGAGCCATCATGACGCCCTTGTCTGCGACCTGAATATCCAATATGTCTACTGCCAGCACATCGCCCCGCTCTGCACCGTCTATACAGAGCGGGCCTGTGGCAGGATTCGTATGGGTGAAATCCAGATTGTCTTCATGATCCGCTTCGGTTTTGATCCGGTTACCAAAGCAATCCAGTGTGATAAATCTCACAATATCCCCGTCTGCGGCATGAGCAGCCGGGGGATTATTTTTGTCAAAGCTGTAAACAAAGCTCTCTAGCGTAAGCATTGAAATTTCTCCTGAAAATGAAGCCTCAGACCAGGTACAAAAATATTGCTGCCTGGAGGGAAAGAAAGCCGGGTGAGTATTCCGTGGCTTCAGAGCCACTCAATCCGTTACAGAGAGCCATCCATT
>UQVK01000041.1 GCA_900544445.1 uncultured Lachnospiraceae bacterium | reverse complement strand
CCTATGTACTGGGCAATCAGATGCGGGGGCGGGCGATCCGCACCTTTGAAAAGAATCCGGATAAAGTGAGCAATATCTGGCATCTGGTCTGCCTGCCAGGGGTGGAAGAAAGAAAAGAAAAACAGCTGGCCGGTGTTCCTGATCCGGAACTTTCGGAGGATTTTCATACCCTGGAACGCAGAATGGACGGGATTCTTGGGCTTTCCTATGACGGAAGCACCATTGAAAACGGGACGGAGAGGCTTACCATCATAAAACCGCCCTATACGAAAAAGCATATCGCTGAAATCAACGGTGAAATGGCGGCCCGCAGCGCGGACCGGGAAACGGTTGCGAGGCAGTGGACGGAGGCGGTGAGCGTTTATGAGAAGATGGATACGGCGGATCAGTGCGCTGCCGGGAAGGAGGCGCTGAAGCCGGGGATGACATTCATCAATGCGCTGGCGGTGCAGCTTCTGCTGATCGCCATGGAAGTGCTGAACGTTCTTGGCAACCTTTCCCCTGGCAGCTTTTCCGACAGGGCCTGGCTGTTCTGGTTTCTGACCGCTGCCGCCGCGCTGGGAACCGTGTTCTTCGGCGGGCGGATTCTGAGGTTTCTCACGCCCCAGCGGTATTTTGGTGCGATCGGAAAGCGGATGCTTTCCGTCCTTCGGGAGGCCGGGGAAATCACGTCGGAATGCCTGGTGAAAACGGAAGAAGAGGACGGGTACCTGTTCGCGGCCTGGCTGAAGGGAGGGACGGACCGGGAAAAGACGGTATTCGCGGACGCGCTTTCCCAGATGCTTTCGCCTGTGGACAATCAAAGATATCTGCTCTGCCAGGGACGGGGCAGATTCCCGCGGCATTTCTATTGTGTGCCGCAGCTTTTTTCCGGCTCGAAGGAGAAGGCGGAGGCCTTCCGGAGGGGAATGGAACCCTGTATTGGAAAATACCGCCTCGTCTATACCCGGAACCCGGAGGGCAGAAAAATTCTGCTGAAAGGACGGGCAAGGGCATTTGCCAACAGGAATGACCGCAGGCTCTGCCGCAGAAAAAAGGTAAAAAGCGCTCTGGAATAGAAAAAGGCAAAAACCCAATATATTGACAAGAAGAAACGGATACTATACTATATATGGTGCGTGATAGAAAAGAAAGATGGAGGTTTGCATATGAATGTAAGGAAGAGAAGCGGGAAGGTGGTTCCCTTTGATCCCGGTTTTATATCCAGGGCGATTTCCCTTGCGGCCGCCGCGGCGGGAGAGCATGACGAGGAGGCGGCGGCCCGGATTACGGAGGCTGTGACGGAGAAGCTGCGCGCAAGAAAAGAAGAGATCTGGGACATCGAAACCATTCAGGATACGGTGGAGGAGACGCTTTTTGAGCATAAAGCTTATCAGACGGCAAAGGCGTATATCCGCTACCGGCTGGAAAAAGAGAAGGAACGTGCCGGAGGCACGGAGAAGGAAGGGCTTCTGTCCCGGGAATTTTTAAGCCCCTATAAACATGCGCCCAATCCCATGGAGCAGCTGGGCGCTTTCGTCTATACCCGGACCTATTCCCGGTTTCTGCCCCGGCTTGACCGCAGGGAGTTCTGGTGGGAGACGGTACGCCGCGCGGTGGAATATAACTGTTCTCTGGCGCCCACGTCCAGAGAGGAGGCGGAAAAGCTGTATGACAATATTTACCACATGCGTCAGTTCCTTTCCGGCCGTACCCTGTGGGTGGGAGGCACGCCGGTGGCCGACCAGTATCCCATGGCCAACTACAACTGTGCCTTTACGGTGATCGACAGCTTTGCAGCCTACCACGATCTGTTTTATCTGCTGATGGTGGGAAGCGGCGTGGGCGTGCGCGTCCTGCAGTCGGATGCCCGGAAGCTGCCTCCGGTGCGTACGGATCTTAAGATCCTGCACAAGTCCTATGATCCGAAGCCTGCGGGAGAGCGGCTGGAATACACGGATCTGACCTTCAGCCGGGATGTGGCGACGCTGACCATCGGAGACTCCAAGGAGGGCTGGGCCCAGGCGCTGACCCATTATTTCGACATCCTGACCAACCGGGAGTACCGGGGAATTGAGGGACTCGTGGTGGTTTACGATTCCATCCGTCCCAAGGGAGAGCGGCTGAAGACCTTTGGAGGAACCGCAAGCGGTTATGGCTCCATGATGACCATGATCGATAAGATCCATAAGGTGGTCGCTGCGGCAGGCAACCGGGAGTGCGCGCAGTGGGTGGCCTTAAGGCCCATCGATCTTCTGGATATCGCCAACATCATCGGAGAAAACGTGGTTTCCGGCGGCGTGCGCCGTACCTCGGAGATCGGCCTGATCGATGCGGAGGACGAGACCTGCATCCAGGCCAAGAGCCATCTGTACCGTCAGGTGAACGGCCGCTGGGAGATCGATAAGAATATCGCCCACCGTCAGATGAGCAACAATTCCATCTATTACCGGCAAAAACCGACCAGAGAAAAGCTGCACTGGCATCTGCAGCAGATGCGTTATTCCGGAGAGCCAGGATGGATCAACGAGGAAGCGGGAGCGAAGCGCAGACCCAATTTCAACGGCTGCAATCCCTGCGGAGAGATCCTTTTGGACAGCCACGGTCTGTGCAACCTGACCACGCTGAATGTGATGGGCTTCGTGAAGGACGGTGAACTGGATAAGAAGGGACTTCTGGAGGCGCAGCGGCTTTCCGCCCGTGCGGGCTACCGCATGACCTGCCGGGAACTGGAAATGTACAGCTGGAACAGCGTGCAGCAGCGCGACCGCCTGCTGGGCTGCTCCCTCACGGGCTGGCAGGATATGGTGAACGCCACCGGCATGGAACGGGACGAGCAGATCGCGTTGCTTTCGGAGCTGCGGGAGACCGCACACCGCGCTGCCAGGGAAATCGCGGCCAGAATGGGAGGAAAGGAGCCGCTTCTGGTGACCACCATCAAGCCGGAGGGAACGCTTTCCCTGCTTCCTACGGTGTCAAGCGGCGTGCATTATTCCCATTCTCCCTACTATATTCGCAGAATCCGCATCACCGCCACGGACCCGCTCTGCAGGGTGTGCGAGGATCTGGGCTATCCGGTGCTTCCCGAAGTGGGACAGGATCCGCTGGATCCGGTGACCAAAGTGGTGGAATTCCCGGTGAAGGCTCCGGCCGGCCGGGTCAAGGCGGATGTGTCCGCTGTGGAACAGCTGGAAAATTACAAAATGTTCATGCAGCATTATGTGGATCATAACTGTTCCATTACCGTGCACGTGAGAGATCATGAGTGGGATGAGGTGGAACAGTGGGTCTGGGACAACTGGGATGACGTGGTGGCCCTTTCCTTCTTAAGCTATGACGACAGTTTCTATGAACTGATGCCCTATGAGGCCATTGACGAAGCGGAATATGAACGCCGCCGTGCGGCCATGAAGCCCTTCAATCCCTCTCTGCTTTCCCGCTATGAGCATGGGGAGACCGAGCTTGAGATCGGAGATTCCGAATGCGCGAACGGCGTCTGCCCGGTACGCTGAGAAATAGGAGGGTACGACAGGAAAAGGCCGTTTGAACGGCGGAAAGGACGAAATATGGAACAGACAATTACCAAAGAAAAGCTGGAGCAGTTTCAGAGAGAGTTCCATGAAGAAAAGAGAAATGAGGCAGCAATGCACGCGGTTACGGCAAACGGCCTGTATGCCTCCTCTCAGGACAACGAAGCGGCAAGGAGAATGCGTCATGTGTTCTCCGTAAGCCTGAAGCAGGGAGAGGTCACAAACCAGCAGCAGAGCGGCCGCTGCTGGATGTTTGCGGCGCTGAACGTATTCCGCTTTGAAGTGATCAAAAAGCTGAATCTGGAAACCTTTGAACTGTCACAGAACTATACGCTTTTTTACGATAAGCTGGAAAAGGCCAATTATTTCCTGGAGAGCATCCTGGAGACTCTGGATGAGCCCACCAACGGAAGACTGATTTCCTTCCTGTTAAGTGCTCCGATGAATGACGGCGGACAGTGGGATATGCTCTGCAACCTGATTGAGAAATACGGACTGGTACCGAAGACGGCAATGCCGGAAACGAAGGCGTCCTCCGCAACGCGGGAGATGGATTCCTGCCTGACCCTTAAGCTCAGGGAGGATGCCTGCCGCCTGCGCACGGCGCATCAGGAGGGCGTTTCAACGGAAGAACTTCGCTCCAGAAAGGATGCCATGCTGGAGGAAATCTACCGGATTCTGTGTATCTGCCTGGGCGAGCCTCCGAAGACCTTTGATTTTGAAGTGGAGGACAAGGACGGTAAGTTCCTCCGCGACTGCGGCCTTACCCCTCAGGAATTCTCTCAGAAATATGTGGGCTTCCCGCTGCAGGATTATATCAGCCTGATCAATGCGCCCACTGCGGACAAGCCCTACCATAAGAGCTACAGCGTGAAATTCCTCGGAAACGTGAAGGAAGGGCGTCCGGTCCGTTATCTGAATCTGGATGCGGAGGAACTGAAAAAGGCGGCTATCGCCCAGCTGAAGGACGGTTCTTCGGTGTGGTTCGGCTGTGATGTGGGACAGGAATCCACAAGAGAGGGCGGCATCATGGATACGGGCGTACACCAGCTGGAAACTCTGCTCGGCGTAAAATTCGGCATGAACAAGGCGGAACGCCTGGACTACGGCGAGAGCCTGATGACCCATGCCATGGTATTCCAGGGCGTCAATCTGGACGAGAACGGAAAGCCGAACCGCTGGCGCGTGGAAAACAGCTGGGGAGATAAGGCGGGCGAAAAAGGATATTACGTGATGAGCGACGCCTGGTTTGACGAATATATGTATCAGGTTGTGGTGAATAAGAAATATCTTCCCGCAGAATTCGTAAAGGAGTATGAGTCGGAGCCCATTATGCTGGAGCCCTGGGATCCCATGGGATCTCTTGCAAGGATGATCTGACACCCTGTGTCAGTGAGAATTCCAGAGGCGTTTCAATGAGAAAAAGGGAGGAAAATCAGCAAATGAAACAGCTTGTGATGGAAACAACCATCCTGAAGGGCAGTGAAGTGGCAAAGCAGCGCTATGAAACGGGACTGATTCCGGATGTGAAAAATTTTGAGATGGAAGTGGTGAACCTCTACCCGCAGAAAACCTACCAGACCATAGAGGGCTTCGGCGCGGCCCTGACCGAATCGGCCGGTTACGCCTTAAGCCGCATGAGCGAAGAAAACTTCGAGCGGGTGGTACAGGCCTGCTATGGAGAGGGAGGCCTCGGCTATACACTGGGAAGAGTGCATATGGACAGCTGCGATTTTTCTCTGGAAAATTACTGTGCAGTTACCAGTCCGGATGATCCTGCATTCGGGGATTTCAGCCTGAAACGGGATGCGCAGTATGTTCAGCCGCTGGTGAAAAGGGTATTTGCCGCAGCGGGGAAGCCTGTCGGCCTGCTGCTGTCTCCCTGGTCCCCTCCGGCATTCATGAAGGAGACGGGCGTGCGCAATGGCGGCGGACATTTAAAGCCGGATTGCTATCAGGCGTATGCTTCCTACATCGTCCGTTATCTGACCGAATATGAAAAGGCGGGAATTCCGATCCGCTTCATGACGGTACAGAATGAACCGCTGGCCGTCCAGACCTGGGATTCCTGTGAATATACGCCTCAGGAGGAGAAAACCTTCCTGAAAGATTTCCTGTATCCGGCGCTTCAGGAAAATGGTCTGGGTCATATCGGCATCTACATCTGGGATCATAATAAGGAACGGGTTTATGAACGTACCCGTGATATCGTGGATGAGACGACGAAGAACATGATTGAGGGCGTCGCCTATCACTGGTATTCCGGCGACCATTTCGAGACCCTTTCCATGGTGCGGGAGGACTATCCGGATCTGAAGCTGATGCACAGCGAAGGCTGCGTGGAACTTGCCCGTTTCGGAGAGAATGCAGGAGACGACATGCGCCATGCGAAAATGTACGCCCATGACATCATCGGGGATCTGAACCACGGAATGAACAGCTGGATTGACTGGAATCTGGCCCTGGATGAGATCGGAGGCCCGAACCACGTGGGCAATTACTGCGGCGCTCCGGTGATCTGCCACACGGATACCGATACGGTGGAATTCAAACCCATGTTTGATGCCATTGGTCATTTCAGCCGTTATATCAGGCCCGGCGCGGTGCGGATTGGTCATTCCTGCTATTCCTCTGAAATTGAGATGACCGCGGCCCGCAATGTGGATGGAAGCTGTGTGGCTGTGTTACTGTATTCGGGCGGGCAGCGGAAACCGGTTCAGTTCCGGGTGGAGGGAAAGACGGCCCATCTGATGCTGCCTGGAAACAGCATTTCCACCGTGATACTGAAATAGAACGGCAAATTTAGAAATTTTTTGAAATATAGAGCCGGCATGCGGTTCGCTGCTTTTTGGCAGCGGCGCAGGGCCGGTTCTTTTTGAAAAAATGTACAAGCAGAGAACAGCTCTGTTGAGAAAAACAGTCAATAATTATGGAAAAAATCCGGCGGTCATGATAAAATATCGTAAAAAGGCAGAGAAAGCTGAAAAAAACCAGCATGTAAACCAAAATGTTATATAACGGCTTGTCAGCTCTGTCTCTTTTTGTCCGTTGGCAAAGGAAGGTGAGGGGCCTGTGCCCGGACGGCAGCAAGAGGGTTGAATTTCAGGGGAAAGGAAGGGAAAATTGCTTTTATGAGCCGATTGAAAATCAGCACACCAGATCAGGCACAGCTCACGGTAGAACGGCTGTATAAGGATCTGGAGCGTCATATTGTCGCCAGTCCGCCGGGACTTTGTCCGGTGGATCTTCAGCTTTCGTTTTTGAAGCTGTGTCACGCGCAGACCTGCGGAAAGTGCGTGCCCTGCCGGATCGGGCTCGGGCAGCTGCAAAACCTCCTGGAGCAGGTTCTGGACGGGACGGCGACGATGGATACGCTGGCTCTGATCGAAGAGACCGCGAACAACATCACGGATTCCGCCGACTGCGCCATCGGTTTTGAGGCCGCGCACATGGTGCTGGCCGGGCTGCAGGGCATCCGGGACGATTACATTTATCATATCGAGCATGGAAAATGCTCCTATTCCATCACACAGCCGGTGCCCTGCGTGGCGCTGTGTCCGGCCGGGGTGGATATCCCGGGCTATATCGCGCTGGTGGGAGAAGAACGTTATGCGGATGCGGTAAAGCTGATCCGCAAGGACAATCCGTTCCCCACGGCCTGCGCCCTGATCTGCGAGCATCCCTGCGAGGCGCGCTGCCGCAGAAACATGATCGACAGTTCCGTGAATATCAGGGGCTTAAAGCGCATGGCGGTGGACAACGCCAGGGCGAATACGGTGCCCGTTCCGGAAAAGGCGCCCTCCACGGGCAAGCGGATCGCCATTGCGGGCGGCGGGCCGGGCGGTCTTTCCGCGGCTTATTATCTGGAGCTGATGGGGCACCATGCGGTGGTGTTCGAGCAGAAGAGCCAGCTGGGCGGCATGCTTCGCTACGGCATTCCCAATTACCGCTTCCCCAGGGAGCGGCTGGATGAGGACATCGAGGCCATTCTCTCCACAGGCGTGGAGGTACATACGGGCGTGAATATCGGAAATGGGGAGAACGATATTTCCCTGAGCCGCCTGAGAGAGGATTTTGACGCGGTTTATATCGCCATCGGCGCGCACAATGATAAAAAGATCGGCATTGAGGGAGAGGACGCCGAGGGCGTGATCTCCGCGGTGGAGATGCTTCGGAATATCGGGGATAACAATCCGCCGGATTTCACCGGAAAGACCGTACTGGTGGTGGGCGGCGGAAACGTGGCCATGGACTGTACCCGTTCCGCCATCCGCCTGGGCGCGAAAAAGGTTGGAATCGCCTACCGAAGAAGGCAGTCGGATATGACGGCTCTGCCGGAGGAAGTGGAGGGAGCCATCGCGGAAGGTGCGGAGCTCTACAGTCTGAAGGCGCCCGTGCGCATCGAAGCGGATGAAAACGGGAAAGTGACCGCCCTCTGGGTACAGCCCCAGATCATCGGTCCCATCGACGCCTGGGGACGGGCGCGCCCGGTGAAGGCGCAGGTGCCCATGCAGCGCATTCCCTGCGACATCGTGGTGGTGGCTGTGGGCCAGGGCATCGAATCCCGCCATTTTGAGGACTCCGGCGTCCCGGTAAAACGGGGTGTCATCGAGGCGCTCGCCGAGAGCACGGTCAAGGATATCCCCGGCATCTTCGCGGGCGGCGACTGCGTGACCGGACCGGCAACCGTCATCCGCGCCATCGCCGCAGGAAAGGTGGCGGCGGCCAACATCGATGAATATCTGGGGTATCATCACGTCATTTCCTGTGACGTGGAGATTCCGCAGGTGAATTATGCCGACAAGCATCCCTGCGGCCGCGTGAACATGTCCGAGCGGGAAGCGGGAGAGTGCAAATGTGACTTCAGCGAGATCGAGCGGTGCATGACGAAGGAGGAAGCGGCGCAGGAGGCGGCGCGCTGCCTGCGGTGTGATCATTACGGATATGGAAATCTGAAAGGAGGCCGGGCGGCGATATGGTGACACTGACGATTGACAATAAGAAAATCAGCGTGCCGGAAGGCACCACGATCATGAAGGCCGCGGCCTCTGCGGGAATCATCATTCCCCATTTATGTTATCTGGAAGGAATCAACGAGATCAGCGCCTGCAAGGTCTGCGTGGTGGAGGTGCAGGGAAAGGTGAAGCTGGTCACCGCCTGCAACAATCCGGTGGAGGAGGGAATGGTGCTTTTCACCAATTCTCCCAAGGTGCGTTCCGTGCGAAGGACCAACGTGGAGTTGATTCTTTCCCAGCACAACAGCAACTGTGCCACCTGCGTGCGCAGCGGCAACTGCAACCTGCAGAAGCTTTCCAACGATCTGGGCATCCTGGATATTCCCTATAAAAAGGAAATCATGGAAATGCCCTGGAACCGGGAGTTCCCGCTGATCCGGGATTTTGGAAAATGTATCAAGTGCATGCGTTGCGTGCAGATCTGCGATAAGGTGCAGGCGCTTCACATCTGGGACGTACAGAATACCGGATCCCGGACCACAGTGGACGTGTCCCGCAACCGTACCATCGAGGAATCGGACTGCAGCGTCTGCGGCCAGTGCATAACCCATTGTCCTACGGGCGCGCTGAGAGAACGGGACGATACGGCTAAGGTGTTCCGCGCACTGGCGGATCCGGAGATCGTGACCGTGGTGCAGGTGGCTCCCGCCGTCCGCACAGCCTGGGCGGAATCCCTGAACCTGCCCGCTTACCAGGCGACAGAAGGCCGTATGGTAGCCGCTCTGAAGCGGATCGGCTTCGACTATGTATTCGACACCAACTTTTCTGCGGACC
This sequence comes from uncultured Lachnospiraceae bacterium, assembly GCA_900544445.1. Classification (GTDB taxonomy): domain Bacteria; phylum Bacillota; class Clostridia; order Lachnospirales; family Lachnospiraceae; genus Eisenbergiella; species Eisenbergiella intestinigallinarum. The sequence continues at coordinate 19,616 of UQVK01000041.1, read as the reverse complement.
TGACCATCATGGAGGAAGGAAACGAGCTGCTTGCCAGACTTTCCGACCCGCAGGAGAAGCGCTGGCCCATGTTTACCTCCTGCTGTCCGGCATGGGTGAGCTTTATCAAGACCCAGTACCCACAGCTTGCGGATCATCTTTCCACGGCAAAATCGCCCCAGCAGATGTTCGGCGCGGTGACGAAGAGCTATTTTGCGGAAAAGATCGGCGTGGAGCCGGATAAAATCTGCAGCATTTCCATCATGCCCTGCGTGTCCAAAAAGCGGGAGGCGACCCTTTCCGACATGTACAGTGCGGGTGCGGAGAAGGGACTGCATACCCCGGATGTGGACATCGTGCTGACCACCAGAGAGCTCGCCAGGATGATCCGGGCAGAGCACATCGCTCCGGCCCTTCTGACGGAGGAGGCCTTTGACTCTCCGCTTGGAATGAGCAGCGGTGCCGGTGTGATCTTCGGCGTGACCGGCGGCGTGATGGAGGCGGCGCTCCGCACGGCCTATTACTGTGTGGAGGGCGTGAACCCGCCGCCGGATGCCTTCAGCGACGTGCGCGGCTTTGAAGGAAGAAAGGAAGCCGTCTTCCGTCTGGGAGACAGGACTTTGCGTACCTGCACGGTGAGCGGCCTGAAGAACGCCAGGGATCTGATGGAGGACATCCTGCGTGGGGAGGCGAAGTATGACTTCGTGGAAGTCATGGCCTGTCCCGGCGGATGCGTGGGCGGAGGAGGCCAGCCCATCACGGACGGCTTTGAGATGGCGGATGTGAGAGGTCCGAAGCTCTACCAGCTGGACGAAAAGCGGCCGCTCCGCTTCTCCCATGAGAACCCGGAGATCAATAAGCTTTATGCGGACTATCTGGGAAAACCGCTGGGAGAGAAATCCCATGCGCTGCTGCATACTCATAGTTAAAGGGCGCAGCCCTGATCCATATCATGCAAGATTACAGCTGTCAGTTACCTGCTGACAGCTGTTTTGATGTTTTGGAGACAAAAAGTTTAAGAAATGTATCAAAGCTGAATATTTGGGGCAGGCATTAAAAATTGCTGATTTTTGTTTCGGTAGTATATTGCTACAATAAATCTGGAAAGAAAAGTGATATCCCACATCCGCAGAGAGAACAAAAATGAGCAGATTTGAAATCAGGGAAAATTTTATCTGGACGGTAAATCCTTTCAGATCATTTCAGGCAGTATCCACTATTTTCGGGTATTGCCGGAATACTGGAAGGACAGACTGGAAAAGCTTGCGGCGCTTGGATGCAATACCATAGAAACCTATCTTCCGTGGAATCTGCATGAACCGGAAAGCGGGAAGTATGACTTCACGGGAGAACGCTTCCGCGGGATGACGGATGTGGTGAGCTTTGTGAAGCTTGCCCGGCAGGCGGGGCTGTATGTGATTCTTCGCCCTTCTCCCTATATCTGCGCGGAATGGGAATTCGGAGGACTTCCCGCATGGCTCCTGAAGGAGGAGGGGATCCGGCTGCGCACGAGCGATGCAAGCTATCTTTTTTATATCAGACGATATTATGAGAAGCTGCTTCCGCTCCTTGCTCCGCTTCAGATCGATCAGGGCGGACCGGTTCTTATGATGCAGGTGGAAAATGAATACGGCTCCTTTGGAAATGACAAAACCTATCTGACGGCTCTTCGGGATATGATGCGGGAGCTGGGAATTACCGTACCGCTGTTTTCTTCTGACGGACCAGAGCATGCCATGCTGGGGAATACGTCTGTTGGAGGAGTTTTTCCAGCCGTGAATTTTGGCTCGCGGGCGAAAGAAGCCTTTGAACGGTTAAGGCAATATAACGGAGGCGGGCCATGCATGTGTGCGGAGTTCTGGATCGGCTGGTTTGATCACTGGAAAAGTGAGAAGCATCATCTGAGCCGCAGGCTGGAGGAACAGACGGAAAATCTGGAGCTGATTCTGCAGGATGGGAATGTAAACATTTATATGTTTGAGGGCGGAACAAATTTTGGCTTCATGAACGGGGCAAATTATAGCAGCGGCCTGAAACCGGACGTAACATCCTATGACTATGATGCTCTGCTGACCGAAGACGGGCAGATTACCGAAAAGTACAGGCGTTTCCGCGAAGTGATCCTGAGGCACCTTACGCCGCAGAAGCGTGCGCTTCTGAAGGATCCGGAATCCTTTGGAGAGAGAAAGGCCGTTTCCTACGGAGAGATTTATCTGAAGGATAAGGTGGGGCTGTTGGAAGCGCTGGAGGATATTGCAGAGGCGAGGGAGACGATCACGCCGATGTCTATGGAGCGGCATGGGCAAAGCTTTGGGTATATCCTGTATTCCAGTATCCTTCATACGGAAAAAAGGCTGAGAAGGATTCAGCTTCTGAAAGCGGCAGACCGGGCTACGGTATATCTGAACGGCCGGAAACTGTTTACAGCGGAGGACTTGGAGCTTCAGGAAGAGCACATTATTGAGGAACAGGACTGCGAGGGGAGGCGTCTGGATATTCTGGTGGAGAATATGGGGAGGGTCAACTTCGGGCCATGGCTGAATGACCAGAGAAAAGGGATTGACGGCTCTGTTGTCATTAACGCCACCTTTTCTCAGCATAACTGGAGAACCTGGTGCCTTCCGCTGGATAACACGGAAAAACTGATCTTTGACAGGGGATATACGGAAGGGCTTCCGGCGTTTTACCGTTTTGTATTCCATGCAGAGCAGACGGGGGATACCTTCCTGGAGTTTACAGGATGGGGGAAGGGCGCGGCTGTTGTAAACGGATTCCTGCTGGGACGATTCTGGGATGCCGGCCCGCAGAGAAGGCTGTATGTGCCAGGCGCACTGCTGAAAAATGGAGAAAATGAGATCATTCTGTTTGAAACGGAAGGAAAGCATGCTGATTGGATTTGGCTGACTGATGAACCGGATCTGGGGAGGGAGGAAATGATTTGAAAAGAAGAAAAAATGCAGATTCTGTAGGAAAGAAAGGCAGACTGGCAAAAGGGCTTCAAAACCGGGATACAAGGGAAAATATCCAGTATTATCTGATGATGATCTTTCCTTTGATCATGATATTCCTGTTCAGCTATCTGCCCATGTTCGGGATCATCATCGCCTTTCAGGATTATGTGGCAGGCCGCCCCTTTTTTGGAGAGGGGGTCATCTGGGTGGGACTGAAGTGGTTCCGGGAATTTGTGGATTCCTATTATTTTGCAAGAATCCTCAGAAATACCCTGGTGCTGAATGCGCTGAACCTTGTTATGGGCTTTTGGGTGCCGATCATCTTCGCACTGGTAGTAAATGAAATCCGGATCAGAAAATTCAAGAAATTCACTCAGACGGTCAGCTACCTTCCGCATTTCCTTTCCTCCGTGGTGGTGGCAGGCATGGTGGTAAGCTTCATCGCCAATGACGGCATCATAACTCTGATGCTACGGGCGGTCGGCTTTGAAGCAAAATCCCTGAATGCGGATCCCGGTGCTTTCCCATGGATCTATACGCTTACTTCCATCTGGAAAAGCTTCGGCTGGTCGAGCATTATCTATCTGTCTACCATAACGGCTATTGATCCCGGACTGTATGAAGCGGCGGCCGTGGATGGAGCGGGAAGATTTCGAAAGATCTGGCATGTTACGCTTCCGGCCATGCTACCTCTGATCGTGATCCAGCTGATTCTATCCATTGGAAACATGCTTTCCGCCAATACGGATCTGATCCTGCTTTTATACAATTCTTCCACCTATAAGACAGCGGACGTGATCGGCACTTATGTATACCGGGAAACTCTGATGGGCGGAAAGTTCAGTTACGGCACAGCCAGCGGACTGTTGATGAGCATTCTGAGCTTTGCCCTGACCTATATCGCCAATGCCGTAAGCCGGAAAAAAACGGATTATTCCATGTGGTGATCATTCTGACAGGAGGGAACTGAAGAAATGAGAAAAAAGACAAAAAAGCTGTTTCGATGGACTCCGTTTGATACTGTCGTCATGATGCTTGCCACATTGGTGTGCGTGATCACCCTGTATCCGATGATCTATGTATTTTCCTGTTCCATCAGCGATCCTAAGAGCGTGCTTGCCGGAGAGGTCGTTCTATATCCGGTGGGATTTTCTCTGGACGCTTACAATATGGTGGTAAATAATCCGCAGTTCTGGCGCAGCATGCTAAATTCGGTCTTTTATGTAGTGGCAGAATGTATTCTGATGTTTCTGACTACAGTGCTTGTCGCTTATCCGCTTACCCGGCCGAATCTGAAATTCAGGACGGTACTGACCTATTATCTGCTGATTCCCATGTATTTCAGCGGCGGAATGATCCCGGCGTATTTGGTGATCTGCAATCTGGGCCTATATAATTCGCCCTGGTCTCTGGTGTTGCCCGGCTGCTACGGAATCTGGAACATCATTCTGTGCAGAACCTTTATGGCCTCTCTGCCGCAGGAGCTGATTGACTCGGCGCTGATCGACGGCAGCGACCAGTTCCGTGCATTTTTAAAAATTGTGATCCCACTTTCCAAACCGGTGATGGCAGTCATCATGATTTATACGATCGTTGGAACCTGGAACGCCTGGTTCGGAGCGTCCATCTACACAACGAATAGAGATATTCAGCCCGTGCAGCTTTACATGCGTCATGTGCTTGCCGCTACATCCACCAGCATGCAGTCTCAGATGCTGGAACAGCTTCCTGAGGAGCTGCGGCTTGCCTATCAGAAGAAAGCGCTTGCGGCAAATCAGATCAAATACGCGTTGATCGTATTGACCACGCTGCCGATCATCGCGGTGTATCCCATGTTTCAGAAGCATTTTACAAAGGGGATTATGCTGGGCTCCCTGAAGGGATAACAGAAATTCAGGAAACGAATCTGAATCCCGCTGGAAAGCGGATGAAGATAAAAGAAGGTGCGGCACGGCTGTATGCGTGCCGGGAGGACGGCATCGGTTTCAGCCGTTCTCAGAGAAAATGGAATGCCGCCTATGGCGGCGAAAGGAGGAAGGTATGAAAAAAAGGATACTGTCGTTTTTGCTGGCAGGAATGCTGACAGCAGGGATGCTTGCCGGCTGCGAGGGGGCGAAAACGTCGGAGAATCCTGCTGCGGATGAGCAGCAGTCCGCAGCAGAGGAAAGCGGGGCAGCAGGGGAGGATGGCGGAGAACAGGAACTGACTACGGTGCATATTCTCTGCAAAAATGACTATGACGATGTGATCAAAACGGAGAACTGGGAACAGTACCCCATTTCCCAAGAGCTGATCAGCGACCTTGAGGAAATCGGCATCCGTCTGGAGTTGGAATGTATCGACAATGAATCCTTTGAAAACGTGGTAAAAACACGAATGGCCTCCGGACAGGATATTCCTGATCTGATCTCCTACTGCTGGGCTACTGAAAGCGACGTTCAGACATGGGCGGCAAGCGGAATGCTGTATTCCGTGGACGAGCTGGTGGAGCAGTACGATGTGGATGGTTCCATCCGCGCTTTTTATGATGAAATGGCTCCCGGCGTCTGGGAATCCACGATGATAGAGGACGGAAATGTATACTGGTTCACCTATCTGATGGGAAACAGTGCGAGCATTGATGCGGAAAGCGGTGTGGAATATCTGAACGCTTCGCCTTTTACCTTCTCTATCCGTCAGGATTGGGTAGAAGCGGTAGGAGAAAAGGTGAAGGAGGTCTATACGCCGGAGGAACTGTTTACGCTTCTGAAAAAGATGTATGACGAAGACGCTAATGGCAATGGGGTGTCAGATGAGATCGCGGAGCTTTCCATTGATGGATTCAACTATTTCGCTCCGGCCTTCGGGCTGACTCTGGATCTGCTTGGAGGCTATTTCGCAGAGGAAAACGAGGTATTCTCCAACTTCTTCCATGAAAACTTTCCGGCCTATATCGACTTCATGCAGCGGCTGTATCAGGCAGGTGTCTGCGATACGATCACGCTGAATACCAGCCAGGCGCAACTGATCAGTGAAAACAGATATTCCATGGTAATCGGATATTCCGTATGGGATTATGAATCCTCGCTGCAGGATGTGGATGAGAACAGCACCTATTACACGCCGATCTATGTAGATCCGGACGGAGATCTTTCCAATGGATTCCCGATCATCGTGGATTCCCCGGATCCGAGGGGCTATAACCAGTATTTTGTACCGAAGGCATGTGAAAATCCGGAAGCGGTGATGAAGCTGATGGACTATGTTTATTCGGAGAGATACGCCATGCTGGATCAGTATGGCATAGAAGGGGAAAGCTATGAGTACGATGAAAACGGAAATATTGTATTACTTTCCGGAGAAGTAGAAGGAAATGAGAGTATACCCGGGACACTGGCAGACGCTTCCATCGGATTGTATGCACTTCCCAGAATGGTGGTATATCCTGCTGTGGTCGAACGTGTAAACGCAGGAGATCCTCCTTATATGCAGGCAAAACAGGAATGGAGATACAACTTCTTTACGGAGCTGTACCCGATCGCGGATCCGGTCTATGACTGGGGACTCTGGGCTACAGCAACAGATGAGGAAGCCGCAGTCATATCCGAAACGCAGAACCAGCTGGAAACCTATGCATCTGAGCTGCTGGCGGATCTGATCCTCGGGAACAAATCTCTGGACAATCTGGAGGAGTATCAGCAGGAGCTGAACGATCTGGGCTTACAGGAATATCTGCAGGTCAGGCAGGCGCACCGCGATCGCATATTGGGAAAAACGCAGTAACAGTTTGATACGAAGCAGGCATCTGTCTCTCTGATAGATGTGCCTGCTTCTCTGAAAAGCTGGGAAAACCAGTCTTGGTTTCCCGGCTTTTCAGATCGGAAGAAAACAGAGTAAGAGAGAAAAGAGGGAAAAGTATGGACAGACAGCGGAAGGGAAAGATGGAACGGCCCAATTTCCTTTTTATCTATATTGATGATATGGGATGGAAAGATCTCACCTGTACGGGAAGTACCTTTTATGAGACTCCCAATATTGACAGGCTCTGCAGGGAGGGAATGTCATTTGGAAACGCGTACGCCTCCTGTCCGGTATGCTCTCCTTCCCGGGCGAGCTTTCTGACAGGAAAGTATCCTGCCAGGCTTGGGCTGACGGATTGGATCGATATGAACGGGAACTGTCATCCGAGAAAGGGCAGGCTTATCGATGCGCCCTATATCCATCATCTTCCGGACGGAGAGTATACCATTGCCAATGCGCTGAAGGATAATGGATATGCTGCCTGGCATGTAGGAAAATGGCATCAGGGAGGCAGAAAATATTATCCGAAGAGGGTGGGATTTGATGTGAATATCGGAGGCTGCGGCTGGGGAGCGCCTTATGGGGGATATTTTGCGCCTTATGGGATTGAAACGCTGAAGGAGGGGCCTGAGGGAGAATATCTGATTGACAGACTGACGGAGGAAGCAATTTCTTTGATAAAGGAGCACTGCAGAACAGGAGATGGCAGGCCGTTTTTTCTGAATCTGTGGCATTATGCGGTACATACGCCGATTCAGGCGAAGCAGGAGGATGTTGTCAGGTTTGAGGAAAAGGCGCAAAGACTGGGGCTTAATCGTGAGAAGGCCACGAAGGAGGAGGGCTTTCATCATACTAAGGACAGGAAAGAGGAGAAGGTTCTGCACCGGATACTGCAGTCCGATCCGGCCTATGCGGCCATGATCTGGAATCTGGACTGGAATATCGGAAGACTTCTGGATACGCTGAAGGAATGCGGGCAGGAGGAGAATACCGTTGTGATTTTTACCTCTGATAATGGAGGCTATACCAATAATGAGGGAGCTCCTACCTGCAATCTGCCTGCGGCAGAGGGAAAAGGCTGGCTCTATGAAGGGGGACTCAGAGTTCCGCTTCTCGTCCGCTATCCGCGGCTGATCCGGGCAGGAGGATATTGCAATACGCCTGTGATCACACCGGATTTTTATCCCACCCTGCTGGAGCTTGCGGGAATTGAAAAAAAGCCCGGCATGGCGCCGGACGGGCGGAGCATGGTGCCGCTTCTGAAAGGGGAAAGCATACCGGAGCGGCCTCTATTCTGGCATTATCCCCATTATGGGGATCAGGGAGGACAGCCCTGTGCCGCCGTTCTGCTTGGAAAATACAAATATCTTTTTTTCTATGATGAGGAAAGGGAAGAACTGTATGATCTGCAGACAGATCTGGCGGAAAGCCGCAATCTGGCGCAAAGACTGCCGGAAACGGCAGAAAAAATGAGATTTCTCCTGCGGGGCTGGCAGCAGGAAATAGAGGCAAGATTCCCGGAGGTTAATCCGGATTAAGAGGCAACGGATGAACCGGGCGTTGCAAAAGGGATTGCCGTATTTTATAATGGAAAAGGCCGGATGGGTACGACAGAAAGCAGATGGGAGGAGGTACGCAGTGATGAAAAGGAAATTTGAAAGGTCCTTTTTTCATCGTTTTGTTATTTATTTTATCCTTCTGATCCTGTTTCCCATACTTTTTTCCTGGTGGCTGTATGAACGGGTCCTCAATCTGTATTATGCGGAAAGCACGCTCCGGACTCAGCAGATTTATCTGGATAATTCGGTTTCCGTACTGGATTCTTCTCTGGACGATATTTCCAATCTTCTGGTAGCGCTGAACGGGAATGCCGAGATCATAAATTATCTGGATTACAGTCCGTACAAATCGAACATGTTCTTTGGAACCTTTCGGGATATCGCCTCCTTCTGTGAGGAACTGTATCAGGTGACTCCCTATCTGACGAGCCTGAAGATTTACAGCGACAGCCCTCTCGTGATCTATGCGCCGCCCTTTGAACGGTTGGATAAGCTGTCATTTGACGAAGAGCTGCAGGAGAAACTTGACGGCATAGGACTGCAGGAGATCGTGTGGAGCGTGGAGGTTTCCGATACGGAAGGTTTCCCGGAGTTATACGGCTATCAGAAAATATACAGTTCAGGATATGTGAGATGTATCGGCTATATTGAAGTTCAGCTGTCGTCGGATTTTTTTAAGGAATATTTTGAACTGCTGTCCGAATTTTCAGATGATCCGCATGCGGTCTGGAGGCTTTACCAGAAGGATCAGCTGATCTGGTCTAATGCTGCGGATGAAATGCTTCTGGCTTTGGAAAGCCTTTCGGGACCGGGATATACCTTCAGTATGTTTCGGAACAGCTATGAAAACTGTGTGGAACTTCCAAGGCTGGATCTGCGCGTCGTCAGATCGGGTTCTTTGTCGGACCGGATCATCATGCCGGTCAACAATGTTCCAAGCGTTTTTATCTCGGTTATTATCATTTTGCTTTTGGGGCTTTTTATCGGCTTCTTTTTCAATGTGGCGCTGCTTTCCAGGCGGATACTGGACTTTTCCGATTTCATCAGGAATGCTGATCCGGACAGGCTTGTTCCCTTTCAGCCAAGGAAGGAGTCCTCCGGCAGGGCAGATGAGATCGATACACTGGTAAATGCATACAATGCGCTGATACAGGAAAACAGTTCTCTGATCTCGGCGGTGCGGAAAATGGAGCTGTTGAGTCAGGAAGCCAGATATCAGGCGCTTCAGTCCCAGATTCATCCCCATTTTATTTACGGCACTCTGGAGACTATTCGCATGACGGCTTTGATGAACAGAGACCATGCGGCAGCAGATATGATTTTTTCTCTTGCCGCTCTGATACGCTACTCTATTTCGATTTCCGCAAAGGCGGTAACGCTGAAGGAGGAATTTGAGATTGCAGAACATTATCTGAAGATTCAGAAGGTTCGTTTTGACGACAGGATAGATTATGAACTTCAGATGGAGGAGGATCTGAAGGAACTGACGCTCCCTTCGTTTCTGATTCAGCCGATTCTGGAAAATGCCTTTGTCTACGGAATTTCCCAGACGACGGAGCACTGCAGCCTGATGGTATCGGCATACCGGAAGGGAGAGGATATTGTGCTGACGGTTTCCAATACGGGCAGACAGATCACTGCAAAACGTCTGGATGAGGTCAACAGGCTGCTGGCAGGAGAAATGCCGCCGGAGGCGTTTCAGGGAAAGAATAACGGGACTGCACTGTATAATATCAGGGAGCGGCTTGCGATTTTTTTCAACGGGCGGGCGTCAATCCGTTTGGAAACAGAGGAATGCTGTACCATGACTAAAATTGTAATACAGGAAGAGGAAAACGACGGAAAGAAAAAACAGGAGGAGTAAGCGGGGAATGCTGCGGATACTGATTGTTGATGATGAAAGGGTGATCCTGAACGGGATCCGCATGATGATCGAGGAAGAGCTGGAGCTTTCGTTCCCGGCAGATATCGTGACAGCCTCAGGTGCATTTCAGGCGCTGGAGCTGTTTGAACAGTTCAGGCCTGACCTGATCCTTACGGATATCCGCATGCCCGGAATGGACGGCTTTGAAATGATCAGCCGTATGAGAGAAAAAAATCCGTCTGTAAACATTGCCATTCTTACCAGTCACGCAGACTTTGCCTACGCGCAGCAGGCGATCCGTTTTCAGGTAACAGACTTTTTATTAAAGCCGGTGGATCAGCAGGCGCTGAGAGTTGCCCTGGAGCAGGCGTACCGGAAGAAAAAGGAGGACGAGCGGGATCACTATGGAGCTGCGCTCCTGGAAATCCGTAATATGATGCTCTATGATCTGTCACCGCAGGAGCTTACCCTTGCGCCGGAGATGGCAGGGAAGCTTTTTTCAGAAGGCTATTTTACAGTGATTGTGCTGGCGCTTTTCCGGCTGGAGGACTCCTTCAGCGAATCCCTGCAGGCGATCCTTTCCCAATACTATGAGAAATGCTGGTGTTTTCCCCTGCGGGAACGAAATCAGCTGGTTGCTGTCTGCAACCATGTTCATTTTCATGTGGGACTGAAAAATCTGAAGCAAAAAATTACGGAAAAAACAGGGTGCATCTGTTTTTCGGCAGGCATCAGCATCAGTTCCGTTTCCTGGAAGGTTCTGCACAGCCTGTATATTAACGCGGTCCAGCGCGCTTTCTACGCACAGTGCTTTGGAGAGAATTCCCGGCTGGTGGAAGTATCTCTGTTCACCTATCAGGACTGCATCCGCATTTTCCTGGAAAATTCTGAGGAGGATGCGCGGAGGCTGTTTGAAAAATATCTGTCAGACATACGGGCATCCTTTGGCGATGATCCTACGCCGGAAATGATATACAGAAGCTTTTTCTCCAATATACTTCTCTATCTGGAAAACAACAGCATTCCCGTAACGGAGGAGGATGCAGGCGGCTGCGGCTGTCTGACAGGGGATGGAAAGGAGCTGGTTTCGGCGGTCATGAAGCAGCTGCGCCGCCTGAAGAAAAATCTGCAGATGAATCAGAAGCAGTCCGGGAATGATGCACTGATGAAAAAGCTGATCGGATATATACAGACGCATTACCGGGAGGATATTTCTCTGGATGAGCTGGCAGATTATGTAGGGTTTCATCCCAATTATATCTGTACGGTTTTTAAAAAGAATACAGGCTCCTCCTATCTGGAATTTCTTCATAGGGAAAGACTGCGGACGGCAAGGCAGATGCTTCGTGAAACAAATTTTACTATCGAGCAGATCGCGGAACAGGTGGGATACAGGAGTGCTTCCCAGCTTGCAAGGGTGTTCCGCAAATATGAAAAGATCTCGCCGTCGGAATTTCGGATGGATTGTGAAAACCGGACCGAAGGGTATGTCTCAGGGAAGGAGAAGACATCATGAAGAAAAATATTATCCTGGATACGGATATCGGTCCTGACTGTGACGACGCGGCGGCGTTGGCAATGCTGAATCTGTATGCGGATCAGGGACTTTGTCGGATTCTGGGTATCACACACTGCACCTCCAATCCATACGGGGCAGGAACCATAGACGCCATAAACCGTTACTACGGAAGAGAAGGTGTGGAGATCGGAACTTATTATGGAGAGGGATTTCTGTCAGACGAGAAGTGTATGACCTATAATCGCTATATTGCGGCACATTATCCCAACCGATATCGCGACGCTGTTCCGGAGGAGGCGGTGCGGCTGTATCGCCGCATTTTATCTGAGCAGGAAGAGAAAAGCGTTGATTTCATTGCGATCGGACCGCTGAACAATCTGTCTGCGCTGCTTAATTCTTCTCCGGATGAATACTCTCCCTTGAACGGGACTGAACTTGTCAGACAGAAAGGAAAGCGGATTACGCTGATGGCAGGCGCATTTCGGAGCTGCTCTGAAAAAATTTCAGACAGAGCTGAGAAACAGGCGGGGAAGAAACTGGAAGAAATATCGGAATTCAATGCGGGGTGCGATATAGCTGCGGCCCGGAATGTGGCTGAGAACTGGCCGACGCCGAAGGACTATATCGGTTTTGAAGCTGGTCTCGTGACAGTCGGAGAAAGCATGAAGACTGCCGTGCCGGAGGATCATCCTGTGCGTATGGCCTACCTGCTGTTTTCCGGACGCTGTGAAAGATTTGCCTGGGATTTGATGACGGTTGCTCATGCGATCGAGCCGGACAGTCCCTTTTGGGTGGAGTCAGAGCCGGGAAAGGCAGTTTTTGACAGACAGGGAAGAACCGTCTGGACGCCATGCCGGGACGGAAACGATCGCTATGTGGAGCCCGCAGAGGATGAGGAGAGGCTTGTGGAGTACCTGAATCGTATGCTGATCACTCCTCCGGCGGGAGGCTTTCCGAAAAAACGGTGAACAGATAAAAGAGGTGAGAAATACCCCTCTGCTCAATCATGATGAGGTCCCGACCCATTACCGTGTCCCTACCCTTCAGGAGACGCTGTCGCTTCTGAAGGATAAGGCTTACATTAACGTGGATAAATTCTGGACGGATCCGGAAGGCATTGCGGATCAAATCCGCTATTATGGGAAATGCAGGGCTTTTTATCTCTGAAGAAAGTAAGTCAGGTTTGGCTCACTTACTATGAAAGAATCTGTTGTATCTCTCGGTCGTTTCCGCTATGATGTAAAGTGTGTTTTGTATCCTCGATGCGCATCTCAAAAATCAGATGAGTTATAAGGAGGTGGCCTGGATGACCGCAGAAGAGATTTTCGCCGGTGAATCTGAAAATGTAGAGTTCAAGAGCGAGATTCCTGTTAAAAGCGAGAAATACATGAAGACCGTGGTGGCCTTTGCCAACGGTAAGGGCGGCAAGCTGGTCTTCGGTGTGGAGAACGGCACATGGGCTGTCACCGGCTTTTCCAAAGAGGAAGTCTTTCAGAAGATGGACGCAATCACCAACGCCATTTTCGATAGCTGCGAACCCAGGATCACCCCAAACATTGCAGTGCAGGAAATCGACGGGAAGGCAATCATCATTGTTGAAATTATCCCGGGTATGCAGCGCCCTTACTATATCAAGAGTCAGGGCATCATGGAAGGCACTTACATCCGTGTAGCGGGTACGACCCGCCACGCGGAGCGCTACCGTGTGCAGGAACTCATCATGGAAGGGACAAACCGCTCCTTTGACCAGATGGAGCGGGAACAGACGGTATCTGAGGAAGAGATCGCGGCCTTCTGTGAAAAGATGTACCAACACGCCCTCAAGCTGGCTGAGACAGATACGGCACGGGAGCAGATCCAGAAAGTCGGCAAAAATCAGTTGCTCTCATGGAAGCTGCTGGTGGAGCGCGACGGAGCCAGTCACCCCACCAGTGGGTATCTGCTCCTGAACGGTGATACGGCTGAGTTCCCGGATGCCGCTATCCAGTGTGCGGTATTTAAGGGTACCGTCCGGGATATTTTCATCACCCGCAAGGAGTTCACCGGAGCGATATACGAGCAGATCGAGGATGCCTACAATTTCGTGCTGCAGCACATCGACCTTGGCTCACGTATCGAAGGGATCGCCCGTCAGGACTACTATGAGCTGCCGGTCAAGACCATCCGTGAGATGATCTCAAATGCGGTCTGCCACAGGAGCTACCTGACACCGGGCAAAATCCAGGTGGCGCTCTTCGATGACCGGCTGGAGGTCACCTCCCCCGGTATGCTGGACAGCGAGATCACCATTGAAAAGATGAAATCCGGCCTCTCGAAGATCCGCAACCGTGGCATTGCAGCCGCCTTTTCCTACATGAACATCGTGGAGGCATGGGGCAGCGGCATCCCGAAAATGTTCCGGGAAGCCAGGGAATATGGCCTTCGTGAGCCGGAACTGATCGATATGGGCAGCGATTTCCGCATCAATCTTTATCGGAAAGACGCGGTGACCGACCAGAATGGTGTCATTGATCCCAAAGTATCTGGCACTAATGGCATCGATGGCACCGAAGTTGGCACCAATGGCACCAGTTCGGAGTATAAACCGGATGTTAACGGGAAGGCAATCATGCAAGAAATCCAAGGCAACTCAAAGATAACGCAGAAAGATATTTGCGCAAAAACTGGTATTCCCTTGAGAACAGTAAAGCGCACTATGAGCGAACTTCAAAAGAGCGGAAAACTGCGGCGTGAAGGAACCAACAGAAATGGCTCGTGGGTAATCATCAACCAGAAGGAGTAAGCGGCAAGGTAGACCGGCTGACTCTGTATCCGCTGGATTTTGAAGGATTTCTGTGGGCAGTCAGTCAGAAGCCGATGGCTGAAACAAAGACCATTCAGGAAAGGAACAGACGATGGATTTTAACAGAAGCATCATGGAAAACAGAAGGGCAAAGGGGAGGCCGTTTCTGGCCGCGCACCGCGGCGTAAACGGAGCCAATATTCCCTGCAATACTCTGGCAGCGTACCGCATCGCTGTGGATCAGGGAGCGGACGTGGTGGAGATCGACGTTACCAAAAGCCTGGACGGGGAGTTTTTCGTATTTCACCCCTATATGGAGCCGGTCTACCTGAAATGCGGGAAGCTGATCCCGAAAATGACGGCGGAGGAGGTGAGAAATACTCCCCTGCTCAATCAGGATGAGGTCCCGACCCATTACCGAGTCCCCACCCTTCAGGAGACGCTGGCGTTTCTGAAGGATAAGGCTTACATTAACGTGGATAAATTCTGGACGGATCCGGAAGGCATTTCGGATCAGATCCGCAGGGCAGGCGTGGAAAAGCAGGTCATCGTCAAGGCTGGCGTGGATGAAAGCTCCCTTGCCCTAGTGGAAAAATATGCGTCGGATCTGATGTTCTGCGCCATGGTCTGGCACAAGGACGAGGTATCGGAGAGGCTTCTGGAAAGGAAGATCAATTATATAGGAACGGAAGCGCTGTTTGACCGGGACAGCGATGAGATCGTTTCGGATCCCTATATCCGCTGGATGCATGAGCATGATCTGCTGGTATGGGTCAATTCCATCGTCTATAATGAGGCGGAGATCATATCCGCGGGCCATACCGACGACATTTCCCTGACGGAGGATCCGGAAAAGGGCTGGGGATGGCTCCTGGACCGGCAGGTGGACTTCATCCAGACCGACTGGCTGCTGGCGCTCAAAGAGTATATGGAGAAGAGAGCGTGAAAACAGGAAATACCAGATAATAAAACAGGGAAACGGATGCCGAGCCTGAAATAAAACCCTGCAGATTTCTTTATTATGGGAAATGCAGGGCTTTTTATCTCTGAAAATGCAAAAGTCAGGTTTGACTCACTTTTACTATGAAAGAATCTGTTGTATCTTTCGGTCGTTTCCACTATGATGTAAAGTGTGTTTTGTATCCTCGATGCGCATCTCAAAAATCAGATGAGTTATAAGGAGGTGGCCTGGATGACCGCAGAAGAGATTTTTGCCGGTGAATCTGAAAATATCGAGTTCAAGAGTGAGATTCCCGCCAAAAGCGAGAAATACATGAAGACCGTGGTGGCCTTCGCCAATGGTAAGGGCGGCAAGCTGGTTTTCGGTGTGGAGAACGGCACTTGGGCTGTCACCGGCTTTTCCAAAGAGGAAGTCTTTCAGAAGATGGACGCGATTACCAATGCCATTTTCGATAGCTGCGAACCCAGGATCACCCCGAACATCGCGGTGCAGGAAATCGATGGAAAGGCTATCATCGTTGTCGAAATTATCCCTGGTATGCAGCGCCCCTACTATATCAAAAGCCAGGGCATCATCGTAAGAAATCTGCTATTGATCAGAATGGTATCATAAATCCAAGGAGGCGTGATGCTGAAACTGATACTGATGATACCAAAATTGATACTAATGATACTAAAATAAGTCCAAATGAAGAAGCTATTTTGAGTATTCTACAAAGAAATCCGAAAGCGACACAAAAAGAGCTTTGTAAGGAATTAGGCGTTTCCATTGCTACAGTAAAAAGGCTGACAGATATTCTCCAAAAAAGTGGAAAGTTATATCGTGAAGGCTCAAGAAGAGGTGGGTCGTGGTTTGTTGTAGATTCGAAGGAGTAAGCGGCATGGCAGAAATGAGCATTGGGTGTTGTATATCTTTCAAAAAAGTATATAATAAGTGTATAGATATTACATTTTTTATTTAAAATGAATGGGAGTTGCAGACACTTTTTATGGATAGAAAGCTTATGGACAGGCTCAGGGCCTGGAAGGAGAGTCCCAGACGTATGCCGCTTTTGCTGGATGGAGCCAGGCAGGTGGGAAAAACCTATACGGCGCTGACCTTTGGAAAGGAACAGTACAAAAATACGGTCTATTTCAATATGGAGGACTCCTCTGAAATCCGGGCGATTTTTGAGAGGGATTTCAATATCGGGCGCCTGATCCGGGAATTGTCGGTCAAAGCCGGAGCGACGATATTTCCGGGAGACACTCTGATCATTTTTGATGAAATTCAGACATGTGAGAGGGCGCTCACCTCCCTGAAATATTTTTGTGAAAACGGACCGGAATACCATATTATTGCGGCAGGAAGTCTGCTCGGCGTGGTGCTGAAGCGGGAGCGGTTTTCCTTTCCCGTCGGCAAGGTGGACCGGATGACTTTGTATCCGCTGGATTTTGAAGAATTTCTGTGGGCAGTCGGTCTGAAGCCGATGGCTGAAATGATCCGGGAAGCCCATCAGGGATTTACGCCGCTGTCACTTCATGATACGGCTCTGGATCTGTATCGGGAATATCTTGTGACGGGAGGCATGCCGCAGCCCGTACGAACCTTTGTGGAGACGCAGGATTTCAATTTTGTACTTGCTTCTCAGAAGGCGCTGAATAACGCTTATATCGCGGATATGACAAAATACGCGGCGCCGCAGGAGACAGTCAGGATCATGGCGGCCTGGGGGAGCATTCCGGCACAGCTGTCCAAGGAAAATCACAAATTTCAGTATCGGGTGATCAGGTCCGGGGCGCGGGCGCATGATTACGAAATGCCGCTTCAGTGGCTGGAAGCCGCCGGCGTGATCAATCGTTGCGTCCGAGTAAGCGAAGGGAAAGTGCCGTTAACGGCTTTTGCCGATCCCGGAGCTTTTAAAATCTATATGGCGGACACAGGGCTGCTCTGTTCCCGGTTTGATATCGCGGCCAACCTTGTTTTATCCGGCGATCATCGTATGGATGGCTTTAAGGGAGCGCTGACGGAAAATTATATTATGCAGGCGCTGGTAACGGCAGGGATTCAGCCGTATTACTGGACGCTGCAGCAGAATGCGGAGCTGGACTTTGTATTTCAGGACCGGCAGGGAAATATCATTCCACTGGAAGCAAAGGCAGCGGAGCATGTCCGCTCAAAGAGCCTTGGATTATTCATGAAACGCTATGACTGCCCTTACGCGATCCGGGTTTCGGCAAGGAATTTCGGATTTGAGAACGGGATTCAAAGCATCCCGCTGTATGCGCTTTTTTGTCTGACAAAATGAAATTTGACAAAGGGCAAATTTAGGATAATATAAAGTTGAGTTTATATTTTCCTAAAAGGAGCGGACAATGAGCATGGAATATCATGACAAATCACCCATCCGCGCCATTCAGATCCGGGGCGCGAGGGTGCATAATCTGAAAAATATCGATGTGGACGTGCCGTTAAACCGGATCGTGGGAATCGCGGGAGTATCAGGCTCCGGAAAATCATCGCTGGCGCTGGGCGTGCTGTATGCGGAGGGCTCCAGACGGTATCTGGACGCGCTTTCCACCTATACCAGAAGGCGGATGACTCAGGCGGCAAAGGCCCAGGTGGACGAGGTGCGCTATGTTCCGGCGGCCCTGGCGCTTCATCAGCGGCCGGGCATTCCCGGCATCCGCAGCACCTTCGGAACGGGAACGGAGCTGTTAAACAGCCTGCGGCTGATGTTTTCCAGACTGGCAAGCCACCGATGCCCGAACGGACACTATCTTGCGCCCACGCTGCTGGTGGCGGCGGGACAGGAACTGACCTGCCCGGAGTGCGGTGAAAAATTCTATGCGCCCTCCGCGGAGGAGCTTGCCTTCAACAGTCAGGGAGCCTGCCGTACCTGCGACGGGACGGGAATCGTGCGCACGGTGGACCAGGATACGCTGGTGCCGGATGATTCCCTGACCATCGATGAGGGCGCGGTGGCTCCCTGGAACAGCCTGATGTGGTCGCTGATGACCGACGTCTGCCGGGAGATGGGCGTGCGCACCGACGTGCCCTTCCGGGAGCTGACGGAACGGGAGAAGGACATCGTTTACAACGGCCCTGCGGAGAAAAAACACATTTTGTATCATTCGAAAAACACCAATCAGGCGGGAGAACTGGACTTCACCTATTTCAACGCGGTCTACACGGTGGAAAACGCTCTTTCCAAAGTGAAGGATGAGAAGGGCATGAAGCGGGTGGAGAAATTTCTGAAGCAGGATGTGTGCCCGGACTGCGGCGGTTCCAGACTGTCGGAGGCGGCAAGAGCGCCGAAGCTGCGGGGCATTTCCCTGGCGGAGGCTTGTCAGATGACCCTTTCCGCGGCGTCAGACTGGGTAGACGGCGTGCCTGAGAGTCTGCCGGAGGAGATGCGGCCCATGGCGAAGAGCATCTGCGAATCCTTCCGGACTGCGGCAAAACGGCTCCTGGATCTGGGACTCGGCTATCTGACGCTGGACCGTGCTGCCTCCACCCTGTCCACCGGAGAGCGGCAGCGGATGCAGCTCGCGCGTGCGGTCCGGAACCGCACTACGGGCGTCCTGTATGTGCTGGATGAGCCTTCCATCGGTCTGCATCCCTCCAATATTGTGGGGCTGACTGGCGTGATGAAGGATCTGATTGCCGACGGAAATTCTGTGGTGCTGGTGGATCACGATACGCAGATTCTCACGGAGGCGGACTGGATCATCGAAATGGGGCCGGGAGCCGGAGCCGACGGCGGCCGGGTGATCGCGCAGGGAAGTCCGGAGGCGCTTTCCCAGAATCCGGGTTCCATGATCGGGCCTTTTCTGGAACCTTTCCTGGAAAAGGAGGACGGAGAAAAGGAGCAGAGAGCGTCCGATGCGCCAGGCCTGCGGAATCAGCCGGAGCCTGAAAAGGGCAGTCCTCAGAAAAGCACCCTGTTTGAAGCCGGAACCATCCGCCTTTCCACCGGACCCATCCATACCGTGAAGCCGCTGCAGGCGGAGATCCCGAAGGGAAAGCTGACCGTGGTGACCGGAGTATCCGGTTCCGGAAAGACCACTCTGATTCTGGAGAGCCTGATTCCCGGTCTGGAAGCCTCCATTCAGGGATCGGATGGGGGAAGATTCCTTCCCCCATCCGATCAACGCAATACCTCGCTCATCTCGCAGCCACAGCTGCTCGATGACCGTTGCCCGTCGGATGCCCGCCCGTGCAAGCACGGCGGTCGCCCTC
>UQVK01000040.1 GCA_900544445.1 uncultured Lachnospiraceae bacterium | reverse complement strand
ATTCGAAAAGTTTCTTACGCCGCAAGCGGCGGGGAATGTACCCTCTCTCATTCAAAAGTTCCGTTACCTCATCTTCCGTAAAGCCAAAACTGTCACAAAAATATGGGTCCGATATGGTCATTACATTTAAATTGTTAAGGCCCGTGAAGATACTTTCTTCGGAGATCTGCAAACACCCCGTAAGCACTGCAAAGTACAGACTGTCATTCGTCTTCAGCGCATTTCCCAGCAGGTTATGGAGAAGACTTACCATCTCATCGTAATAACCGGACTGGAATGCCTTGTCCAGCGGAACGTCATACTCATCGATCAGCAGGATGACCTTCTGGCCATAGTGCTTGTATAAAAGAAGAGAGAGCGTTTGCAGACTGTCTGTCAGTACAGCATCCGACATGTCATACTTTGTATTACCCCTTATCTCTACATTGACCAATTGATTGTAGGAATTTTTATCATCCTCATCCAGCTTAGAGCTTTCGCGCAGAAAACGAAATCTTCCAGCCTCATTCCCAATGACGGTTCTCAACGCTGCCACCGCCGAATCATATTTCAGTCCATCCACGCTTTTCAGGCTGATAAAGATCACAGGGAACTTCCCCATGTATTTCTCGCACAATTCTTTTTCACGAGCAATCTTTAAGCCGTCGAACAGCGCCGAGTCGCTTCCTGTCTCAAAAAAGCTCTTCAGCATGCTCATGTTCAATGTCTTTCCAAAACGCCTGGGACGGGTAAACAGGTTTACTTCACCACAGTTTTGCAGAAGCTCTTTCATGAACATGGTTTTATCTACATAATAAAAATCATTTGTCCTGATTTTTTCAAATCCATCGATGCCGATGGGAAGTTTCTTTCTTACCATAACACCTTCCCAACACTTCTTTCCATCGTCAGCGACATGGAGCTTTCCATACACGGCTCTCTGTGCCGGGGACCTGTAAAATTTCTCCATAAGGTCACCAAAGGGTATAAAACATCTGTTATGAATCTATTTTACTGTCAGGCCGCAGGGCAAGTCAAGTTTGCAGCGGAAATAATCTGTAAATTCCTTTATAGGTCTAAAATTATGATGAGAAAGCGGTCCAGAAACTCTGAATGGTAGAAGAAATTCTTGCACTCTCCTCGAATTTAGAATGCGCATCCAAATACATTCTTTTATGATGCAGCTATCCTTCTTTCCCCATCTGTATTTGAAGCTTCCTGACAAATTGTTTTCCGACCAATCTTGTTGCGAATACATTTGCATTGGCATCTGCAATATTCCCTAAGATCGGTATATCCATACTATGCACATATATTCCATATTTTTTTAATTCCAGTTTGGCATCCCTTTTCGATATTTCCCTTCCGAATACCTGTCCGATTTTCATCAGCATACGTATCTGTACTTTTCTTATTTCATAATCTGTAGTATATACGTTATCTTTATATGCGCTTCCCGCCAAGAGGCCAACTGCTATACAGGTTTTTCGTATAATTGACTGGCATTGTTTCATTTGGTTGGAATTCATATCTACTTCACCTTACCTATTTTAAAGCTATTATAAGTATTATTTTCCCTACTCCTTCGGTCATCATTTCTGTTATATAAGAAGCTTCAGAAGTATTGTCTCGTCTCATGTAAAGATATGGTATATATTATCTTAAAGGCATAAATATTCTCGGAAAATGACTTATGATTATTGGCATTTCTTCCTGTTTAGAAATTAGTTCAATAAATATTTGCCTTCAAATTTATCTTTCAGTAAAGTTTCTGCACTTTCAATGGTTCCCCGAATCGCTGCCTTATTAATTACATTGATTTCATTTTCATTTTTACTTTTAATGACAAATTCCGTTTGACACATTTTATAAAGCAGCCCTACAAGAAGGACCGTATTCTCAATTTCCTTCTGCTCCTCACATGTATAACTATTCCAGTCTGTCCGCCCTTGTACATCCACAGTATAAATAAGCTTTAGCACACGTTTCCAATATAAAGTATCTACAACTGATAATATACGATAAAACTTTGCGGATATTTCCCGTAAATTCTTCAGGTAAGGAATAATCTCATTAATCTTTTTCTCTTCCTGATCGACCTGACTTTCTATTTCGTCTGCCTTTTCTGAAAGTTTTCCTCCCGTAAAATTGAAAATTATACCCCCCACCAGCAAACCAACACCCAGAGTACTTACGCCTAAAACTGTTGTCCCGAGCGCTATGCCTCCGCCTCCGGCAGCAAGAGACCCACCGCCTAATGCAGCCAAAGTGGCATTTGTCAAAGCAGCTCCGCTCAAACTGGAGATAGCTGTTCCCGTGGACGCTGTTCCAAAGGCAAAAACCGCTGCCGTAGTCGCTCCTCCTGCCGCATAAGCGCCTGCCGTGCCTAACACTGCGCCTTCCAATCCTCCAAGCAGTACACTAGCCCCAACTGATGCCTTCTTTAACTGTTCTCCCTTATATCCAGAAAGCTTAATGTTATTTTTAGTATATTCCTTAAAATCCGGCCTATTCTGAATCCGTTCAAACAGATCGGAAAATTTTCCAAAACTTTTTAAAATCTGCATCTCCCGTTTTCCCAGCTTGTCCATTTCTTTTGCAGTGCGTTCGTTTTCTTCTTCAAATCGGTTCATATTTCGTTCATGCCTCCCTTGTGCTGTTTTTATCGTATCATTTGCTTCCTTCATTTTGGCTGCACCTTTCGCTCCTGAAACTACTCCTCCTAATGCAGCTCCTGCAGCAATCACTAATAATGGTAATGGCATACTCTTTTCCTCCTGTTCGTTAAAATATCTAAATCTACTCAAATCTCAATCTCTTACTTTTATCCTGCATGAAATCGTTAAAATTTCCACTATACGGCAGCTTTAAGCCTAACGCGGCATATTCGTTTTTCAATACTTCATTTAATCTTTCCCCGGTATCAGCCTTTTCGAGTAATAACAGCATCCTGTCGTACTGCTCGCATTCTTTCCTATAGCGTTCATAATCGATTTGTTTCAGTTTGTCTAAATAAAGCGTTAATGCTTCATTAATCCTGATATATGAATCAAGCTGTTTCTGAAGCGGGAAACTGATTCCCAGCCGAATACCAATTTCTCTAAGTACAAGAAATACCAGTCTGAGCCATGCGACAAAATTTAGTCTCATAAAAAAGGCTAAATAATTACCGCCGGAACGAAGCGCTGCGTCTGTGCCATCCATCAGACACAGCGCTCCACTTCCAATAAGCAACATCATTCTAAGATCATCATGTCTTTTTGTTGGGACACATTCAACAAGCGGCCTCTTATGATAAAAGAAATGCTTGATGCTCCAAATCAGCTTAACGGACAAATCACATACTAATACAGGAATTGCCATGGCCAGTCCATACCTGGCATCATAACCCTCCTGAAAACTTTTAATTGCAATAGCCGCTAATGTATTTCTATTTTCTCCTACCTGAAATCTTCCAAAATCACAAAACTGAAACAATTCGAAAAATGGGATGACAATACCACTTCCCCGTCCAGATGCGCCTGAACTTCCTGCTACATCAGACATAAGATGTCCAAACCAATTTGCAATTCCACAAAAAATTTTTGCAATCAAATTATGTCCCTGTAATTCATAAGTTTCTGTTTTTATCGTGATAATCTGACCATTATTGATAAAAGATGAAGTGGAGGTAAATTGATTTAATACGGAAAAAAACAATCCCACAATATCCGGAGAATGAGCCAGCGATTTCATATGATGGTTTTTTGCCGACATAACAAAAAGCCCATTAACATCTCCTGAATGCCGCTGATCATAATTAACCGGAAACTTTTTTTCCAAAAAACCAATAGCACTGGCCACATTGTTTTCTTTTCCTTCTCGGGGTGACCATCCACAGCATCTTGAAAAATTCATTACAGCTTTATCAACCTGTCCATCTGTCCACGTTGCCAAGCTGTTGTTTCCAGGAGCACCCAAGATAAAAACATCAATAATACCTGCTATTGCTCCACATCCAACTGCAATCAAATAATCATATTTGTCACATTTATCATGATAAAAAAGTGTCTTTGCATCTCTGTTCTCAGATAATATATTATCTAAATTATCCACCTCAGTCTCTCTTTCTTAAAAAACCGCTTTCTGCTCCATCAACTTTTCGTATAGGAAAAACCGTTTTCTGATTCATTAACTTTTCGTACAGCAAAGCCATCTAAAAAATTGTCGGCATAAGTATATTGTGAAATAGTTTCAACTATTTTTTCTATAGCCGAATCCCCATCTAATGTTTCAGCTTTTAAAAGCTCATCAGAAAAATATCTCTTTTCTATATTTTTATTTTTACTTTCCGATTTTTTTCTTTTAAAACGTATCTCTGGCATTTGTAATCTTTCTAAATCACAGAAATCCATCAGATTTGTTTCTGCCTTCACAAAATCACTCATTTCATTCATCTTATTTGAATATTTCTGAACGATTGCTCCCAATTTCATAAAAAAATCTGCTGCAAGGATTTTTAAAGTAACTTCCTGAGACTTTTTATAAATATCTACGATATATCCTGATTCAGATTTTATAGTCTCATCCACAGCTAAAATTTTCTCTTTATTTTCTACAATTTTTGTTTCGATCATTCTTGCCAGCTCATTAGCAATAGACTCACTTTTTATACAATCAAGCGTACACACAGAATTAAACATATCGCTCAATATGGCAAGTACTTCCTGAGAAAATGAAATGGTATTCGCGTGGTCATAAAAATCATTGATAAAACTCTGATTATTTAATAACCTAGTAAACTGATAATATCTTTCATATTTTGCTTTTCCAAGATAGTAATCGCTGTTATCCTCATAAATAGGCAGAGGAAATATGCTGTTAATCCGTTTCGTATATTTTGAAATAAATTCATCAAATACATATTCGAATTTTGATAACAGTATATTCCTTTGGGCTACTATAAAACTATTTTCCAGACTTTCCCAACTTGTGCTGATACTTTGTGGCATGGGAAATAGATACTCATTTCCAACTCTAGCAGCCAAAAGTTTATAATCCGCGCTTGCCTTATCATCTCTATCTTTAATTGCTTTTTCCACATATATTCTACTGAGAAGCTGCGCATTAGACTCAGTATTATATTCCTCATTTACAAGTCTGCGCATAATAGCACCGGCTTTATCAACTTCTCCTATTCTCAAATAATTGAAGGCACAGATTTGCACGACATCCCATGAATTTCCTACATACTTCATTGCACTATCAATCAGCTCTTCTATTTTTTCTTTTTCTTTTTCAGGATCTAACAATGTAGCATATTCCAAATTGCATGATGCTGCGATAGCATCCTCCCGTAGAAGATTGTATTTATTACAAGATCTGTAACGTTCAAAATGTTCTTTTGCCATTTCTATATATTTGGCTTTTTCATCGCTTTTCATATCCTCTCTGTTTGAGATGGAAATAGCCGCATTTCCCAAATAATACCAAAAGGGAGGATAGGCAACAAATTTATCCTTAATAGAATCCAGTCTCTCATACTTTCTGATTTCATCTGAATCCATAAGAATAGCATCATATTGTTTGATCTGCCGTTGTGTGAGTCTGTATTCATCAGGGAAGTCATATTCATCAGCCAAATGCCAGGCTGTAACAAATAATTGCTGCTGCAAACTTTCGAATTGTTCCATCGCTGCTTTCTGCAAAGCCCACTTCTGACGTTCCTTATCTGTTTCAGTTTGACTGCGAATTTTCCTGTAATTCATATAACCTATACCAACCTGTGTAACCAAAGTTGCAAGCATGGATATGGGATTTCCTCCGGAAATAAGCAAAGCCAGATTGGGAACAGCACTCCATACAGCATTTTTCATTGTTTGCTGATATTCTCTTTCAAAAAATTGCTTGTCCCCTTCCTGGATTCTGAAAAAGGCTATCGCTTCCAACAGTCTTCTTAAAATATCCAGAAGTGCTTCATCCTTCGGCATATTCTTTAGGTTCAGGTTATTTAATATAATCTCATATTCCTGCTCTAATATATTAATATCATTATAGTCAACTATTTGGGAAACAGATACTGTACACAGATTAAGCGCATAGGCTGCCTGCATCTTTTCACGATCATCATATTTCATTTCTATTGTATTATATAATTTTTTATCCATCATAATATATCCCTCATTTTGAATCGGTAAAATAAATATTATTAATTTCCCTTGAAATATTTACGAACATCTATATCCTCTTCAGAAGCATCTTTATTTCTATTTGTTTCAGCTTCTACCTGCTCATTTTGATTTTTATTATCAGCAGATTCTTGTTTCTCCTTTTTTTCTTCCTCTTGTTCTTCCTCCTGTTTTTTATTCTGTGCATCTTTCCCTTTATATTTTTCGCTCTTTTCCGAAAACTCTTTTACCGCTATCCATCCGATTGCTTCCGTTAATCCGGCGGCCGTTGCTGTATTAATCGCATTTCCGGCACCGGGTATCCAACCAAATAACACCTGCGATATCCCTCTTCCAACGAAAGAAGCCGCCGCAGACTTTATTATGCCACTTGCCACAGCCTTCGTAATTTGTAAATCAAAAATCTTTCCAAGCCCGATAATCATACTGATCTGTATCGGTACTATCACAGCATTGTCAGCAACAGGCAACTGAGCTCCTGCAGCGCCTGCCCCTCCTGCTGCGACAGATGCTGAATGAATCACAGCATGACATTTTGTCCTTTGTTCATCTGTAATTTTTAAATTTTTATCTTTTCTCCCCACTTTTATCTCCTCCTGATAAATCATTTGCATTTGGTGTCAACTTGATAATAATTGGTATATGGTCTGATATTTCTTTTCGGTATGTATCAAAATCATTAAAATATTTGCCATAGGACTTCTTTCCTACTACATTTACCCTGCGATATCTTGGGTTTATAGTTCCGAGTCTGATCTCGTCATATGAAAAATGGTCATAATTACTCGCATATCCACGCTCACTCATATCAGAATTATCTTTTTGTGGTTGTTTTAAAGTAGTCAGTTGATCCTGAACAGTAATTATTTTCTTTTCATTTGTTCCATCTTTTAAAATAACTACTGGTTCAGTAATATATGGAGATTTCGTCCATCCTCTATTCAAATTCAAATTATAATCTCCGAGAAGGATTGTATATGCCGGCATCATATCACCATAGATTCTATCCGCCAATTTTGGGTACAACGCTTTTGTAAGCACATCTAATTCATTCTGTCTCATTTTTACATGACTTGGATCAGCCTCACCTTTTGGTCCTTTATACCTGATATGTGTGCAGATAAGTCTAATTTCAAAATTACCTCCTCCAAGATCCCTCGGAGTAAATCTTCCATATAGGGGATTTCTTATTAAATCCTTTTGTCCTGCATTTCTGTCTATTTTATACTGATTAAATATTCTTGGTTCGTAAATCCTTTTCTGACCATCTTTTAGAATTGTATCTACCTTTTTAAGTCGCTGCTTATTCCAAATAAAAGCATATCCTTCTCCTCTAGAATCATTAGAAATCTTAAGCCACACTTTATCCCAATCATTACCAAGTAGCTTCATAATATTATTCAACGGTTTTCCTTCACTCAAAACCTCCTGCATGGCCAGCAAATCTATATCTTCATTTCTGATCATTTTATAAATCAGTGTCTCAAACTCTCTAGTAACCCTTCCTTCAGATAAATTACAGGCATTAAAAGACCCTATTACATATGTCCTGCCAAATCCCATCTATAATCCTCCCAGTATTTATTTCCTATTTTTCTTATACAAGCCCTATTTTTTAGTTATTGACCTTCAATTTTTCCAGAATCGAGCATATGTAATGCATCCCCCTGACTCCTGATCCACATATCAATCCCATCCCCGAACACCTCCGCCGACACCGTATACACACCATCCTTCTCCCCCAACACTTCAGCAGTAGGTAGCCTGTCCAGCACCGCTTCGATGCTGTCTCCGGAATACTGAAACTTGATCTTTCTGAGCTTTCCGCCGTACATGAACTGAATCCGCTTGCGGAACTCTCCCTCCTCAAACCGGTCTTTGTATGGAATATGAAAACGCTCATCCAGCACCTTCAGCTTCCTGATCCGGTCAATCCGATAGATCGTCGGGAAAGAGTCATTCAGCACATCAAAGTCTTTTTTCACTTCTTCATCGTCAATGAACGCAGTGAGGTAAAAATAAAATTCCGAAAACATGATCGCCACAGGCTCCAGCTTCCGTTTCACGACGGATTTATCCTTTGTCCGGAAATAGTCCACCTCAATATAGCGGCAGTCCCGGATGGCCTCGCCGATCTCCCACATGGTATCCAGAAAGTCTGTTTTGTGCCTGGGTTCCACATAGTGAAACTCTTCATTTCTCACAAGGTCTTCCACCAGCTTCCGGTTATCCGCCGGAACGCAACAGGCCACCATCCGATCAACAATGTCCGTCATCTCTGCCCTGGTAAACGCCCTGCTGTCCAGAAGAATTTTGCAGACTGCCAGAATCTCGCTGTTTTTCAGCATCAGCCTGCTGTCCTTCTCCAGACGATATCCGTGACAGTTCCGGTCGTAAATTACCGTGTTCATCTGTCCCTTATTCATTCCGGTGGTCTCCAGGTAGCTGCGGATATCATCGATATCCCTCTGGATGCTCCGCTCATTAACGCCATAGGCCTTCGCTTCCTCTTCTTTATTGATCATGGCCCCTGACAAAAACTTCGTATAAAGGTCCAGCACCCGGTCCATTTTCCGGTTTTTCTCTCCATCCATTCCTTCTCCATCCCCCCAATCTGCATCATCCCCCAAAACTGGTGTTTTGGGCAAAATCCCCTGTTTTTTCATTCTTTCTTCATCAATTAGCGCGAAAATTTTCTATCATTCTGTGTTTTTCTCTTTTCTTCATTGTAACATCTTAACAATAAAAAGCAATAAGAAGTCGATGCAGATATAAAATGGAACTCATTTTGTTCGATCACTCTGAAAAAGATAAATGGTACCTTTTTGGTCATTGTATACGGTTGGTTTCCTTTCCGGAATCGATCATTTTCACCCTCTCCCCCTGGCTCCTGATCCACATATCAATTCCGTCCCCGAATACCTCTGCCGACACCGTATACACGCCGTCCTTCACCCCCAATACCTTTGCGGTCGGCAGTCTGTCCAGCACCGCTTCGATGCTGTCGCCGGAATACAGAAATTTGATCTTTCTGAGCTTTCCTCCGTACATGAACTGTATCCTTTTCCGAAATTCTCCTTCTTCAAACCGATTGTTATAGGGAATGTGAAAATGCTCGTCCAGCACCTTCAGCTTTTTAATCCGGTCAATCCGGTAGATCGTCGGGAAAGCGTCGTCCAGCACATTGAAATTCTTTTTCACTTCCTCATCGTCAATGAATGCGGTGAGATAAAAATAGAACTCTGAAAACATGAGGGCCACTGGCATCAGCTTTCTTTTTACGATGGACTTGTCCTTTGTCCGGAAATAATCCACCTCGATATAGCGGCATGAGCGGATGGCCTGGCCGATCTCCCACATGGTATCCAGGAAATCCGTTTTGTGCCTGGGCTCCACATAGTGAAACTCTTCATTTCTCACAAGGCTTTCCACCAGCTTCCGGTTGACCTCCGGGACGCAGCAGGCCACCATCCGGTCAAGGATATCCGTCATCTCCGTTTTGGTAAAGGCACGGCTGTCCAGCAGGATTTTGCAGACAGCCAGAATTTCGCTGTTTTTCAGCATCAGTCTGCTGTTCTTTTCCAGACGGTATCCGCGCCGGGTGCGGTCATAAATCACCGTATTCATCTGTCCCGTATTGATTCCGGTCATGTCCAGAAAGCTGCGGATATCATCGATATCCCGCTGGATACTTCTTGTATTAACACCGTAATTCTGTGCTTCTTCTTCCTTAATCACCAGGGCGCCGGAGAGAAGCTTTGTATATAATCCCAGCACCCGTTCCATCTTTTGATTTTTTTCGCCGTCCATAAAAGCCTCCGTTTTCAGTCATTATATCAACTGAAATGGACAGATTCTGTCATTCTGAATTTTTTCTTTTCTTCTTTTACATATTGTATCATCATTATATATTTTTGCAATACTATCTATACTATATCAAAATAACACTTGTTTTTTTACTCAAAAAATACAAAATAAGATTGGAGGTTTTTATGAAATCAAAAGAACCGGATTCTATTTCAAATAATATAAAGAAATATCGCCTTTTAAATAATATGACTCAGGAAATGCTGGCGGAACAGCTTGGACTTGATACGCAGTATTATGCCCAGCTGGAAAGAGGTGAGCGGAATTTTACGCTTAAGAGGCTCATACGCTTATGCTCCATTTTTCAAATCGGCATTGAAGATATCATAGAAATTGAGCCTTCTGATAAGCAGGACACTTCCGAACTGCGGGAAGAAGTCAGCGAGCAGCTGAAATCTCTGTCCAACACGCAGCTTCGTCTTGTGGAAAGGTTTATTTCCGAGATTGTGCCTTATGTAAAATGAATGACTGCTTCACTTCGTGGTTTTCCCTGTTAAAACATAACAACCATAATGCGTTCTCATCTGATGCTGTCAGAAAACGAAAAGGGACATTGCTCCATAGATGCTATCCATCTGTTTTGCATGTCCCTCTCTTTATGAAAAGATTCCTTTTTCTGCTAATGCCGAGATGCTTTCAGCTATTGCCTCCATGTGCTCCTCTGCATGGCTTTCTGCGCTCAGCGAACAGTATGCGTGGTCAGCTTTTTAACAAAATAACCAAGGGGTACAATTACTGATTACTTAGATACTTCTCTATTGCATCCAGAAGCTCCGAAGCTCTATCATACTGTTCCCGTGCATCCTCAGCCGACACAAGAAAGAAATCCGCATAATCCACATTATTTCTGATCTGGAAAGCCTGGCTGATATATTTTGAAAATTTTTTGTCAAATTTACCTGTTTTAATATACTCTTTCTGGAAATATGCAATCACCCCTGCATGCTTGGAAAAATCCTGCCCTTCTATTGCAAGCAGCGCCCGAACTGCAGTAAACATGGCATAATATGATCTGCCAATAGAATCCTTATAGCTTCCATCTTGTAAAAGAATTTCCGCCGAATGCAACCGTTCTCTTGCCATGGATAGTCTGTATTGCATGAGTTCTTTTCTCGCATCAGGCACTGATCTTCACCCCTTCTCTCGCTATATTTTTATAATATGGCAGATCATTTTTATATTTTTCGTATTCTTCATATGGGATGACGGTTGGGGACACTATGGTTCCATACTCCAACTCCAGGTCGGAAGAAACATCCCAGACCTTCTTTAACTTGTCCTGGATGGAACGACGGTCTCCGCGCACGATCGCTGCCACATCAATATCGGAATCTGATTGATAATCCCCTCTGGCATAGGAACCATACAGGAAAACACTTACAAGCTCATCTCCATATACGGATCGATACACCTCTGCTATTTTTCTCAGAATCATGTCCAGTTCATTCCGTGTACACATTCTATCACCTCAACGTCTGCTCCCAGATCATCCATCCGGCCTGCCACTTCTTACTATTATCAGTATATCACAGGCTGTTATGAATATCTATCTGAAACCCAAATATGTCCCTGAAGAATATTATTGTTTCCTTTGGCCTTCTTCCAGAAACCTTCTCCTCAGCTCACAGATATCCCACGGCTCCGGCTTCTCCCCCTCTCCCTGATACAGTTCCATCGCCCATCTACAGAAAGCCTCTCCTTCCGCGTCCAGCCGCACATGCCGCCTGTCGATCCCGCCCTTTTCGTCAATCTCCTTCGCCAGCCCTCTCATCTGCTTCCAAAATCTGTAGTAGGCTCCTTTCAGCTTCACCATCCTTCCTGCGGCATCTTCGATCACAAAGCCCTCGATCTGCTGTCCTCTGTAAGTATAATCTTTCCCGTTCACCTGCCCGTACCAGTCGGCAAATGCCTTCCAGTCCGGAAGCACACAGGCCAGCTCCTTATGCTCCAGTCCCAGCCGCTCCGCCGTTTCACACATTTGTTCATAGGAATGCTTCTCATACTCCATACGGTTGCGGACGATGTCCAGCAGGATCACCCGGCTTTCCGGATATTCGATCACATGGGGATCATGCTCCATGTCCACACATTCAAAGACCAGTGTTACCGGATGGGCCTTCAGATAGTCTTCCATGCGCCGGATTCCGTCCGTCCCGGCTTTTTCCCGCAGGAGCTCCCGAAACCACAGGGCCGCGATGCCCTCCGGGTCTGTTTTTGTGGTGATAAAAAGCGATTCCTTTTCTGTATCCCAGGAGACCAGCCCAAGAAAACCATTCTCCTTCACATAACAGCTTACCGGAAACCGGAGGTTCTGCTGCAGCGCGCCCCATCTCGTCTCCGGGCGTTCTCCGATATTGAAAAATTTGTTATAGACTCTGGCAGCTACCCGGTTCTGCACAGTATCCAGATACAGTCCCCGCGCCTGAATGGTACGTTCGTTCCAGTCCTTCTCCCGAAAGGCTTCTCTGGTAAAGTTGAAAGAAGAGATATTCCCAAACCGTTTTTCTACCACAGCCGGATCCGCCCGGAGCTGGATCACCGCATCCTCCACCGCCTGCTTTTCCTGAAACTCCGACGTGAGCCAGACCGGATTTTTGATTTCCACCGGATGAATCCCAACGCCGTCCACCTGGATACATCTCAGAAAGCCTCCTGTTTCCACGCCTCCTTCCAGGTTAAACACCCGGTCATTCATACGCACCGGCTGGCCGGATGGGTTCCGGTGTCCGAAGATCTGATAACAGGAAGCCGGTGCAGTCTTCTCAAAGGTTTCCGCCGTCCGGTCTGCGTCCGCATATTCCCCGGTTCCACCTATCATCTGCTCCGTTGCCACGAGAGTCAGGTTCTCCGGCAGGATGCTCAGTCCTCCATGGGTGACCAGAAAATCCCTGTCCCCATAACTGTAGTAAGCGCACTGGCCGAATTTCCGGTACAGGCAGCGCACTTCTTTTGGATCGATTTCCGCTTTCTCCAGCGCCCTGCGGGTATGCAGCCGAAACTCCTTTGACCTGCCTTCTCCGCCGTCCGCCCAGTTCCAGAGGGATTTTTCATGGTTTCCTTCCAGCAGAAGCACGTTTTTCCTTTCCGCTATGGAGATCAGGAAGCGGATCACCTCCGCGTTTTCTATGCCTCTGTCGATATAATCTCCAAGAAAGATGTAAAATTCATCCTCCTTCATCCCGCCCTGTCCGTTCAGATACTCCTGCAGAACGGTATAACAGCCATGCAGGTCTCCGATGTGGTGGATTCTCCGGTATCCGGACAGGTCAATTTTTTTCAGCCATACTCGTTCCAGTTCCTCGGGCCGGATGACAACGATTCCGGAAGGAATCTTCTGACCGGGCAGGCCGCGGTACATCCGCTCGACCACCTGCTCCGGCACCCTTTTTAAAGGCTCACGTCTTACGTTCCTGCGCTTTGCTTCTTCCAAAGGAACCCGGGTAAAGTCTACGCAATAAACTCTATACCGGTACTCCTCGCACAGCTTTTTATACCGCCGCAGTTCTTCTGTCCGGATGTTCGTGCTGTCTATCACGGTAAAAGCGCCGTGCCGCATCCGTTCCTTCAACATCTGGAGAAAAACCTTCCAGACCGTGTTTTCGCTGTTTCCACCGATGCATTCTGTTCCGTCCGCCTGCAGAAGCGGACTGCAGCACAGCAGACGGATTTCATCCGGGCATAAGGCATAGGGCTTCAGCCCGTTTTCTTCTATCCATGTGGACTTACCGCTTCCGGGAACTCCACGCATGATAAGCAATGTTCTCATTTCAGTCTCCTCGTCGTAAACGATTATTCAAAATAAAAGATTTGTCCTCTGGGGCGGAAGGGAAGCCTGCTCCCTCTCGGTATCAAAAAGGCGTGTTCCCTGTGTATCCCCAGATAATCTTCAATCATTCCGTCCGTAATGATCAGAATAGGGCTGTCCGGCGGGAAATCCTTTGCTTCCTCCAGAAACCGGATGGCAGGCTGAAGGACGGTTCCTCCCCTTCCGGTCACTTCCACCCGTCCCGCGATTTCTCCCGGGGCAAGGTAGCCTGCATCATAAGCTTCCGCGTCGCAGAAAACCACCCGTACCCAGGAAACTTCTCTCGCCTCCGCATAGCCCGCGATACTTCCCAGCGCCTTTCCAAGAAGCTTTTCATCCATGGAACCGGAGGTGTCCAGCACCACTCCGAAGGTGGCAGTCCATTGCTCTTCCTCACGGATCACCTTTCCAGGCCTCGGAATATCCGGCGTACTGCTCTGCCTGCGGCTGGGTCTCGCATAGCTGTGATGAATCTGGACCGGAGGGAAATGTTCCTCAAACCATTCCGCCAGTTTTACATCCCAGGGAATGGGCGGCATGCTGAGGGCACGGATTTCCTCTACCAGTCCCATCGGCAGATAGCCCCGGCCATCCCCTTTCTGATGCCATTCCAGTCCCTGCGCGAGCGCTTCCCGAAGCCAGACATCCAGCCCCGGCGAAAGGGTTTTCCTGCCGCCCATTCCCGGCAGGGGTATCCCATCCGTCCCCGCCAGCACATCCCCTTTCCCATATCCCCGGAAGGTAATCTGTTTCATGGCAAATCGAATATCAATCAGCAGGCTGTCATAAATGCTTTCTGCGGACAGTCCCTCATATTCCTTCGCATAAAGGGCGGACTGCGGCATAACGCCGACCTCCATTTCCTTCAGCCAGCCGTTAATCACAAAGTCGCAGGCGATATTCCACAAAAGCGGATCGCGCCCCCTGCCCCTGCTGTCATGCCGCAGCCCGGCGTGCAGGTACTCGTGAGCCAGGACAAACTTCCTCTCTTCCTGCTCCAGCGGGGCGGCAGGATTCAGATAAATGACAGCCTTTCCCACATCCACCGCCGCAACCTGGATTTCCAGCTTCTGGCAGACCTGATAATCCTCAATAACAGAGAACCCTGCCGCCAGCCCTCCCAGCAGCGAATAATGGCTCAGGAACCACTCCACCGCCAGCCGGGTCTGCGCGGAACAGCTTCCCGTTTTTTCCGGCTCACCTGCCTCTTCCACCACCGACAGGACAGCTGCATTCAGCGCCCGCGAAAAGGTATGGGAATAGGGATTCCTCCCATTTTCCCAATCCTGGATGGGCGATTCCAGCCCTTTCATATGGATCAGCTCCATCAGGGTATTCGCCGCGTATCTTTCTTCCTGCATGTCTCCGGGATATAAAAGTCTTTGATAAATCTTTACTTCGTCTCCCCCGGTTCTCCCATACTCCGGAATCCGTACAGGGCATCTTCCCACCTTCAGATCATTCAGGAATCCCATAATGTACAGGTCGCAGGCCATGTTCCAGAGGCGGATATCCACTTTCCCGGAAGGTCCCGCTTCCTCTCCATAGGGCATTTTCGCCGCGTCAAAATGCCCGAAGGCAAGATGCAGACGCTGATGGGCTATGATATAGGCCCATTCCTCCGGTGAAAGGAGCAGATCCTCATTCATATAAATCCTTCCTCCCGCCGTCACCACGGAAGCGGTCTGTTTTCCCAGCACATCCTTTTTTACAGGACAGATCCACCCGCCCAGCCTTCCGAACAGGCTGTGGCGGTCGATGATCTCCATTCCCTCCTGCAGATTGATAAGCGACTTCTTTTCCGCTTTCCGGTTTTTCTTTCCCATCTGTATCCTCCATTCCGGGGCTTATCCCGCCTTTCTCACCAGTCTGGGCAGGTCCCTGACAATCTCCATCAGAAACCAGTCCGGCAGCTCATGTCCGTCTTCCGGCGAAACCACCATCTGGGCGATCTCCAGATTCAGGGACGCAAGCTCCTTCATCAGCGCTTTGGCACGGTGCGCCAGATACTGCGCATCCGCGTTCATTTTCTGTCTGCTCCGGGGAAGGTCATGCCACAGCCTTGCCCGGAAGGACTGCGCCACAAAATAAAGCACATCCCTGTCCTCCGGCTTTGCGGGCCATTTTCTCGTCCCCTTGATGATTTCCTCCAGGAAAAATTTATTTTCTGTCTGCTTCGTAAACGCCAGGAACTGTCCGGCATGGGAAGGGGTCAGGCAGCCATATGCCAGCATTTTCAGCTCCTCCCGGGTAATTTTCTCTCCCCACTCCTTTATGGCGTCACTGAGCATGTGCCAGGAACGGGGCGTAGAGTATGGCTCCTCCGTTTTGGGCGGTAGAGAAAACAGATGATCGGGCCGCTGGGTAATGTATTCCAGCACCCAGGGATGGATCCCGTTTTCATAGCCCCATTCCAGCCACTGGTTCACGTCCGGCTGAAGCTGGACATGGAACATCCGGTTGATCAGGGCGGTGGACATGGTTTTCACAATCGCCCCGTCCTGCGAACGGTTTCCTGCCCCGATGATCACGCTCCCCTGCGGCAGATGATATTCTCCGATTCTTTTCTCCAGAATCAGGGAGTAAAACGCCTTCTGCACCTCCTGAGAACAGCCGTTCAGCTCATCCAGAAACAGGCAGTAGGGTTCCGTCCTCGCAATCATTCTGGGTGGCCGGAAGGTGCTCACTTCTCCCACAATCTGTGGAATGCCGATGATATCCTCCGGGGCCAGCTGGCTTCCCAGCAGAGAAACGCAGGGAAGCCCCACGCTGTCGGCAAACTTTTCCACCAGAGCCGATTTCCCGATTCCAGGCGCGCCCCAGATAAAAACCGGCCTGGTGGGCGCAATATTTAAAAGAAGATTCAAAAGCTCTTCCTGATTCACACTGACTGGTAAATTCATAATTCTTTCATTCCTTTCTTAACGGTTCCCGCCTGCCTTGAAATTATAGACAGGCCGAATGATCTTCTTGATCCTTGCGGTTTCTTCAATCTGTTTCATGATTTCCTCCGCGCTCCGATAGGCAAAGGGCGCTTCATCCAGCGTATCTCTGGAAATGCAGGTGGAATAAATTCCTTTCATTTCCCGTTTGTAATCGGACACGGTAAAATGCTCCTTCACCTGATCCCTTCGATATATACGCCCGGCTCCATGGGGCGCGGAAAAATTCCAGTCGGGATTTCCCTTCCCTTCGCAGAGAAGCATCCCCTCTTTCATATTGATGGGAATCAGAATCCGTTCTCCCTGCCGTGCGGATACCGCCCCTTTTCTCAAAAGCGTCGTTCCGTCCAGCAGCTTTGCCACATAGTTATGCACCGTATCAAACCGGTCAAGGGCCTTCCACTTCATCCCTTTGCAGATTTCGTCCAGAATGCAGGCCCGGTTAAGGGCGGCAAACCTCTGGACAATCTCCACATCATGCAGATAAGCCTGCAACTGCTCTCCTTCCAGAAAGCTGACAGGATGGGGAATTCCCCTCTCCCGGATCACCGCATCCAGCTGCTTTCCTTCTATTTTTTTCGTTTTGAATACCACGCAGGACACTCCGCAGCCGATGTCCCCGCCAAGCAGGTAAGGAATCAGTTTCTTTCCCACCGTCATGGTAAGCCCGACCGTTCCCACCTTTCCCGGATGGACATCCGGCATCACGCGGATGACGGCGTTTTCCGCCGTTTCATGGTCGCAAAGCAGCTGAATCTGCGCAGCCGCATAATCCTCGCAGGTGTCTGAGTAAATTTTCGCTTCCGCGAATTTTCCCTGAATTGTTTTCATATCCTGATAAATCCTCTCTTTGTCTGTAAAAAAGGACGCAAAAAAGGCACCTCAACAAAGAGGTGCCTGGCATCTGTCTTATCTGTCTTCAGTAAATCTGATGAACCGCCATACCTGTGCTTTTTGCCCGGTCAGGCCCATTTCAAAAGATAAGAAAGACTTCTGCGCCTTTTTGTCGTTCTGAATGAAATAAAGTTGTTATGATGTGTTTTTGTCATGGCAGTTGTCCTCCTTTCTTCGCCAGTTGTATAGTTACGGTTTAAAAATAGCACATCAGCAGACGGGTGGCAAGCCCCTTCCGTCTATGATTCTCTATTATACGGATCCGGATAGACAGAATATGTCTATCTTAATTTTTTACTGACCTGCGCATATCCATTCTCTTTATGGGCGGCATTACATAAGACAGCCGTTATCTGCTCAGAATCAGTTTGACCGCTTCAACCAAATCCGGACTGAATCCATCCAGTTCATCCATTGTTATGATTCCGCGGCCTACAAATACCGCGATATCCCAAATCGCATTTGATTTTGTCACATTCAGCAGGACGCCCGGATTCTTCTTATCTTTTCGGATCCGTTCTTCCAGCTCCCAGAAGTGGTCAGATGCATTGCCGGGAGCGCTCAGCAGTTCAATATATTCCTTTGTCAGCCGCTCCATGAAGTGTTCCTGCCACTCCGGAAGTCTCTCACGGTACAGCTTCCAGTCTTTTTTCGAAATCTCAACCATCACAGTTTCTCACTCTTGTTTTCCTTCCGTCTTTTTTCATGCATAATTCTTCGCTTTTCCATTACATACATTGGATCGCTGGCTTCTTTATAAGACTCAAACGACTC
Organism: uncultured Lachnospiraceae bacterium; assembly: GCA_900544445.1. Lineage (GTDB taxonomy): Bacteria > Bacillota > Clostridia > Lachnospirales > Lachnospiraceae > Eisenbergiella > Eisenbergiella intestinigallinarum. Next base: position 11,583 of record UQVK01000040.1, on the reverse strand, counting down.
ATCTATCAGTCCGGTCTTCAGCATGGCATTTACAATCCTCTTCCCATTCTGAATTCCGATTCCGGGAAAAGCCCTTGTCCAGAAATCTTCCTTTAATGCTGTCCGAAGGACACCCAGACTGTAAACACCCGCCTTCATCAGGGTTTCAGCGTCATTTGCCGTAATATCCGGCAACGCCTCCGGGCTCTGATCCAAAAGCTCTGCCTGCTCCGACTTTCCGTCTGCAATCAATTCTTTTTTCTCTTCAGCCACCAGTTTCCCGATGGAATCCATTCGCCCCTGGTACCCTTCTGTGATCCAACAAATACATCTTGGATTTCGAAGCTTTCGCAGCGCAATTTTATTGAGCTGGCCACATCTGCTGCCGGAACGGCCAATTTGCTCTCCGATCTGCGCTAACGTCATCCCCTGTTCATAATGCAGGCGGACTACATTCTGAATCGATTCTTTTAACTGACCGATGACAAACTCCAGTCCTCTCATCTGATCCGCTGTCAGGGCTTCCACGTCCAGCTGTAGCGCTTTTAAAAGACTTGCCGGATAATTAACACTCTTCTTTGTTTTCTTCTTCCGGGGTTCCTCTCCCGGCCCGACACCGACAACTTTTTGAATCTGTTCAGCTGTCGCGCCGGGATACCTGTCCATCAGCTGCCTTACGATTCGTTTTCCTGATTCCGGCGGTTCTTCTGAATACGCCGATGTAACGGATTCATAGCCCCAGACATGCTCCGGCCTGCTGTAAACAGCCACATCCATCCCATACTCCCGGCCAGCCTTATTCTTCTTCTGGCGGAAATCCCGGATACAGAGATAGGTCTGCATCTGCAGCCAGGTTATGGTTCCTTCAAAATTTTTTTCTCCGCCTTTTCCAAATCCTGCTTTTTGCTTCACCTCAAAGGAATACAGCTCGTCTTCCTCTTCAAACAGATCCATAATCTTTTTCTGCCGAATAGATGCTTTTTCATCATCCCAGAGCGCGTCAAAATCATATCCATCACGTCGGTAATTCGCGAAATACGGAAGCCATGTCAATGAAATAAATCCGGCTTTTCCGACAAAGAACCTGCCATAGGCGGCCTTTCCGCTTCTGGCAATGATTTTCCGCCATTGCCACGGATCCCGAAGAGCATCATCAGACCACCAATACTCAGGGACCGTTCTCTCCTCCAGAGAAAATCCCGGTATCTCATTCCTGAATAAAGGGAGGAATCCAATCTGATTGATATATGAAATTGCCTCTTCTACGGTATGAATACACCCCGCGTCATCTTCCGCGACACCATGCATAATCCAGGTATCGGATTCTTTGGCCATCTCACAATACTCCTTTTACTTCTTCTGTCTGCTTTTCCATATGCCTCAGCCCTACCCGGCACTGTTTCCGGAAGCAGGCAATGCCATAGGCCAGAATGATTTCCATTCCTTCTTCCCTCAGCCTGGCAGCGTAATCCTTTTCTTCGATCTGCCAGGCCGCCTGCTGGCAGGCTTCCTCCAGTTTCCCTTTTTCTGCATATTTCATCTCAATGACAATGCCGATCTTCTCCGGCAGGATTTCGATCATGATATCCGTATATCCATCCCCGCTTTCCAGATTGGAAAAGACATTCCATTCCGTCTGATACCGCAGGATTCCCAGCAGAAAACCAGGATAAAAGTTTTCCTTTAAATCCTTTCTGACCGCCGTGTCCCGGATGCTCACTGTCCGTTCCAGCCAGGAGGTAAAGATGCTCTCCACAACGGACGGCTCTCCCTCTTTCAGAGCCTCGCAGAACCGGTCAAGCTCCGTCGTATCCTTTCTGACTACCTCCTGCATCCAGTCCTGAATCTGGTTTATGAAAATCTCCCGAATTTCTTCGTTGGGAATCGCCAGCCTGATCCAGTTTCTCCGCCTGGGGTCCGGCCTTCCTGCCTGCGTCAGATAGCCGGTTGTGAAAAGCACGCTCCAGACGTTTTCTTCCGAAGCGTAAATATCCCGGTAGGTCAGTTCGTTTCTGATCTCCTTTAAAACCGTTTCTCCGACGATCAGCCGCTCCATCTCGCTACGGGTTCCGGCAGAAGCGTTCTCCAGCAGATGCCTTACGATGTCGTTGCTGCTGGTATTCGACCAGTAGGATTCCGGATAGAGAGATGGATCGTTTCTGCGCTTCTGGACAAAATTGACCACATCCCAGGGACAATACACGTCCACATTTCCAAAACGATATCCATCGTACCAGGACCTGACATCTTCGTAAGCTTCTTCAATTTCGTAGTAATTCAGGATATCCTTCACTTCATCGTCGCTAAAGCCAAAGTATTCATCAAACTGAACGTCTGTGATGGACAGAACATTCAGATTATTCATTCCGGTAAAGATGCTTTCCTTTGAGATACGCAGGCACCCGGTCAGAACAGCGAAATACAGGCTGTCATTGGTTTTCAGCGCCTGCTCAAACAGATTTCGGATCAGCAGAACCATTTCGTCATAGTATCCCTGTTCGTTCGCCTTTGCCAACGGTACGTCATATTCATCAATTAATAGGACTGACTTCCTGCCATAATGCCTGTACAAAAGCGACGAAAGGGTCTGCAGACTGTTCATCAGCACATCGTCCGCCATGGAAAAATTGCTGAAACTTTCTGCGGGAACGTAGATCAGCTTTCGATACATCTCCTTTTCCTGCTCCATCAGCTTTTCACTTTCAAGCAGAAAAGAAAATCGCAATGCTTCCTTTCCAATGACAGAACACAGCAAATTTCGGGCGGATGTGTAATCCGCACCATTTATGCTCTTCAGACTGATTGAAATAACCGGAAATTTTCCCATATATTCTTCACACAGCTCCGTTTGCCGGGAAATTTCCAATCCGTCGAACAAAGCTTTATTGCAGCCAATCTCCAAAAAAGATTTCAGCATACTCATATTCAGTGATTTTCCGAATCTTCTCGGTCTGGTAAACAGATTCACTTCTCCCCAGTCAAGGAGCAGATCGCGGATCATTGCCGTCTTATCCACATAATAGAAACCTTCACTGCGGATTTTTTCAAAGCTCTCCATTCCGATGGGAAGTCTTTTCTTAAAATCATTCATCGTTTTGCGCGCTCCTTTCGCGAACCATATACAGCCACGGGTCAACGGCCTCTTTTGGGGAGGATCATCCGATCCTTTCTGTCTATCTCTGATTTTACCATCCGTCGGACTGAATGGCAAACCATATTGCCATTGTCTTTTATTTTATGACAGAACTTCCTCAATAACATCCCGTTTGGCAATGTACCTATACAGATGCCCGGACAGCCAGTCCGCTTCATTTCTCTTCTGCCTTAAAAATTCTGCCGTCCTCTCCTTCAGGAACCCGATATCCGTCTTTTCTCCGACGGGAACGAGGACTACGCCGTGAATGCCCGCAGATTTCTGATTCCCTGGATTATGCCAAAAATTCCACCCACCAGACATACCTGCCCGCCTGTTTTGACGTCTGAACGATTTTCCCCACAGCCGCAGTAACATCTATCTTTTTTACCGTTTCTCCAGAGGTCTGCTGGACGCCCGTTCCGCATTTTGAACAGAATTTCGCTCCTTCCGGCAGCTCCGCTCCACATTTTCTGCAATACATTTTTTCTCCTCTCTCCATATGCCTTTTCTTCAGAATCCGTACCAGCGCTGTATATAGACATTGTAGCATTGCTCGTGGACAGGATTTGTCACTGTGGATTTTTGTGGGAAAATTTTGACTTTGAAGCATACCAAAAGAGCACCTGTCTTTTCGACAGATGCCCCGTTTGAAGAATTCAATTTATCATTTTTAATCGGTCAGGCCAAGGAGCCAGCCCCTAGCATTGATCCGGCGGATGCCGTCATACTGAGCTTTCGGATCACAGTCTTAATAACCTTGTAAGGTCTCCAGAGAAATACTGATTTTCATGGAATAAGACGAGGCTTGGAAGAAAGCTTTGGTACGCCTACGCGGAAAGTATCACCTTCTTCATCCGTCTCATTAACGTCCAATACGGCCTGATTAGCTTCCAGCCGTGCCTGGGCGGAAAGGTAAAAGGTAACATCTGTAGCGTCCCAGCCATAGGCGTTCATAACAAGCCGCTGAAGCTCTTCATAGCCACGCCGGATCGCCACATCACAGGTGCGGCCATTGGTATTTACAAACCAGAAGTCCTCCGTTTCCGTCACAGGCCAGTTCAGCTTAAAATTCCTGATAATCCTGACACGGACCAAAATTTCGCCGGGGATTTCAATCCCTGTCTCACAGACCTCTCCATCTCCCATGGTAGCGTGGATATCTCCCATTGCCAGTAAGGCGCCTGGTACACGGACAGGGATATAGACTGTAGCACCTTTTTTGATAAGGCGGCTGTCCATATTTCCGCCGCCGTTGAAGGAATAGCCCGAAGGCACTGGCTCGCCGTCAGGAGCAGTTCCAATAACACCAATCATGGGGTCAATAGGCCATACTACGTCATTAAAGTGGGCATAACCATCTTTGATTGGAATGATTTTAGTCCGCACTTCGCAAGTCGGCCACAGTGCGCCATACCCCTTCAGGGTCATCATGACGCCCTGATCTGCGACCTGAATATCCAGGATATCTACTGCCAGCACATCACCTATCTCTGCGCCGTCTATATAGAGCGGACCTGTGGCGGGATTCGTATGAGTGAAATCCAGATTGTCTTCATGATCTGCCTCGGTTTTAATCTGGTTTCCAAAGCAATCCTGTGTGATAAACCTCACAATATCCCCGTCAGCAGCGTGCGCAATCGGGGGATTATTTTTGTCAAAACTGTAAACAAAACGTTCAAGCGTAAGCATCGAAATATCTCCTTCGACCTTTAGTCCATCAGGCCAAAAATCCAGTCTCTGGCATTGATCCGGCGAATGCCTGTCACAACTCCTATTCCATCTGGTTTCGTAATTGTTGTATATTCTTCTCGATCTGCTGAATCACTTCCAGAAAAGCCCTGTCGTCTTTGCCTGTCGGGTCATCCAGTCCCCAGTTAACCATTTCTTTGCCAGGGATATTCGGGCATACCACATTGCATCCCATCGATACATAAAGATCTGCTTCCGGTATATCCTGAAGTAATTTTGAATACTGATCTTTTTCCATGTCGATCCCGTATTCTCTCTTCAGCAGACGTACCGCATCCTGATTGATCTGCGGTTTAGCCTCCGTTCCCGCAGAATAACAGTCACAAAAATCAGATAAATATCTTTTCCCCAGCGCTTCTGCAATTTGGCTCCTGCAGGAATTGTGCACGCAAATAAAAGCGATCTTCTTTCTTTTTTTGCAAAAAGGGCAGCGTTTTCCGATGCACTGGTTATTTTGACTGCCATAAGAGCATCGGATTATGGGCTGGTCCATACAGATCCCCAAATTTTCTTTTACGAAATCCACTGCTTTTAGAATGGAAAGATAAGAATCACGTTTACAGCATCTTGGTCCCCCAATTTCTCCGATAGCTGCCAGCGCACTGGCGGTCATTTTATGGGAAAGCCCAAAATTTTCCTGTCCCAAAGGTATTGATCCGGTAATAATGGAAACAAACATCCCTGCGCTGAGTCCGGCTCCGCAGGCGCCCCAGAACCCGCAGGCGCCGCCCGGCACTGAACGTCCCCGATTATTCATCTCAACCAGAACCTTTTTCAGATCAAGTTCTCCGCCGGAATTTTTATAAGCGGTCAGGAGCGCCATTCCCACCATGATATGGTGCTCCGGCCCGTGCATATGACAAAAAGGCATCCGCATCATTTGATTGAGGACCACAGCCGGATTTTTTGATGTTTCCTCCATACAGAGGCCAACGAGACTGTCAATCCCCTGCATATGACATTCATTACATACATAATGGCCATTGATGCATCTGGTTTTACTTTTTTCTTTTTTATGGCACAGTTCGCACTCCATTTCCATATCTTCTTGCAAATACTCCAGGGGAGCCTTACAGATCAGACATTCTTCTTTCATATTCTCCACCGTTATCTACTCAGAATCAATTTGACCGCTTCAATCAAATCCTGACTGAATCCATCCAGTTCATCCATTGTTATGATTCCGCGGCCTACAAATACCGCGATATCCCAAATCGCATTTGATTTTGTGACACGAAGCAGAACACCTGGATTCTTCTTATCTTTTAGGATCCGTTCCTCCAGTTTCCAAAAACGGTCAGAAGCATTGCCAGGGCCATTCAACAGTTCAATATATTCCCTTGTCAGCCGCTCCATGAAGTGCTCCTGCCATTTCGGAAGTCTCTCACGGTACAGCTTCCAGTCTTTTTTTGAAATCTCAACCATCACTGTTTCTCCCTCTGATTTTCTTCTTTGCTCTTCCATATGCTTCAGTTCTATCCGGCACTGTTTCCGAAAGCAGGCAATGCCGTTGTTACCCGTCCTTATTTCTTTGATTTTACCATTCGCAGGACCGAATGGCAAACCATTTAGAAAAAGGCCAGCAGGGACACTTCTCCCGGCCGGCCTGTGGCTTCGTATTATAACAATTTTCCCACATCCGCGTGTTTCCGCCTTATCCAGCTCTTCCGGGCCTGGGAAACCTGTACCGCCTTTCTCATGGCATACATGGGCGCACAGATATTCACCTTCATCACATGGTCAAAGCGGTCGTTGGCCACATTCCCGATGGGGCTCATGTTTTCCACTTCAGCAGGAAGGCGGAATTGACGATGACCAGAACGGAGCCGGCGTTATGGACCAGCGCGCCCACCACTGGATTCAGGATCCCCGTGATGGCCAGAATAATCGCAAGGAAATTCAGCGTCATGGAGAAGGTGAGGTTACATTTGATGGTGAGCATCATCCTGCGTGACAGGGCGTACAGATGCGGAAGCTCCTTCACCTCGTCATCCACCAGCGCGATATCCGCCGCATCCACTGCGATATCGCTTCCGACTCCGCCCATGGCGATTCCCACATCCGCCTTTTTCAGCGCCGGAGCATCATTGATGCCGTCTCCGATCATGCAGATGGGGCCGCTTTCCTTCTGGTATGTACCGATATGCTCCAGCTTATCCTCCGGCAGGCAGCCTGCATATACCTCCCGGATGCCCAGCTTCGCAGCAATAGCGTTTGCGGCGCTCACATGATCGCCTGTCAGGAGCACCGGACGGATGCCCAGATCCTGAAGTTTCCGGATCATTCCGGCGCTCTCAGGCCGAAGGGTGTCCGCCAGGGCGAGAAAGCCTGCCGCCACGCCGTCCAGCGCCAGATAGATCACGGTACAGCCCTGTTCGAGGCAGACGTCCGCTTTTCCCACGAGAGAAGCCTCCACAGGCACGCCGTTTTCCTCAAGAAGCTCTCTGTTCCCCGCAAGGATCTGCCTTCCCTCTGCCTGTGCCTTCACTCCCCGGCCCGGAACCATGGAAAACTGCTCCGGCTCTCCGGGCGCCTTCCCGGTCTTTTCCTGATAACAACTCACTACGGCCTTTCCCAGCGGGTGCTCAGACCGCTTCTCGGCAGCGGCCGCAAGGGCAAACAGCTCTTCTCCGCTCAGGCCTTCCTTAACGCTCTGCGTTTCCACCACGCGGGGCGTTCCGCCTGTCAGCGTACCCGTCTTGTCAAAGGCGATGCCAGTCACCGCAGCGAGCCGTTCCAGAGCGTCGCCCTCGCGGACCAGGAACCCGTGCTTCGTCGCATTGCCGATCGCCGCCATGATCGCAGTGGGCGTGGCAAGCACCAGCGCACAGGGGCAGAATACCACCAGGATGGTGACTGCACGGATGATCTCTCCGGTGAAAAGCCAGGTCAGCGCCGCCGCACTGAGGGCGATCACCACGATCCAGGTGGCCCACCGGTCGGCGATTCCAACGATCTTCGCCTTTCCGGCGTCCGCGGACTGCACCAGCCGGATCATGCGCTGGATGGAACTGTCCTCTCCAACCCTTTCGGCCTTCATGTCAAAGGAGCCGAACTGGTTGACCGTGCCGCTCTTCACCTCATCTCCCGCTTCCTTATCCACTGGCAGGGATTCTCCTGTCATAACAGCCTGATTGATGGAGGTCTGTCCGGAAAGGATGACGCCGTCCACGGGCACCGTCTCTCCGGGCAGCACGCGGAGCACATCTCCCACCTTTACCTCGCTCGCCGGAATCAGTGCTTCCGTCTGTCCCGATATCACTCTGGCTGTCTGCGGGGTCAGATGCACCAGGCGTTCAATGCCGGCCCGCGCCTTTGCAACGGTCACATCCTCCAGCAGCGCGCCCAGCTGCATGATGAACGCCACCTCTCCCGCCGCAAAATCCTCTCCGATAATAACCGAAGCGATCAGCGCAATGGACACCAGCACATCCGCCTTGATGTCAAATTCCGTGACGAGACCGATGAACGCCTCCAGCAGGATGGGAATGCCGCACAACAGAATGGCTGCCCAGGCCGCGTCAAAGGGGAGCGGCAGCAGATCAAAAATGCTGATGATGAGAGCGGCCCCGGAAATCACCAGACAGATAATCTCCCTGCGCATGCCGCCCCACTCCAGAAAAGCTTCGAGTGTACGGATTAATTTTGTATCCTTCATATGCTTCCTCATTTCCCTGTTCTGTACCCATACGGGTTTCCCTATTTCAGCTACACTTATTATACCTATAGGGGTATATGCTGTCAAGTTCCATAAGGAAACGATCTGCACCTGCTTTCCGGAAAGATCTTAACATAAAATATGCTTGACTTTAATACGAATTCGGACTATAATGCCCGATGCGGGACACAGTTCGAATTCGGACTCTGAAAATACAGGAACACAGATCGCATGTAACGCAGACTGTCTGTCGGGAACAGATCTCTGCGCGGCCACAGGAATGGGAGAAACGCTCATGGACAATAATCAGGAAGCCATCCGGAAACTGACTCAGGCAATGAACCGAATCGACGGCCTTTATTATCAGGCCGCCCGAAAGCTTGGTGTGAAATCCAATACCCTTGCCATCTTCTATGCTCTCGATGACGGGCAGTCCCATTCGCAGAAGCAGCTGTGCGAGGAGTGGCTGATCCCGAAAACCACGATCAACACGATTGTAAAGGAGCTGGCCGCAGAAGGCTATCTGACCCTCCATATTGAAAAACATACCCGAGAAAAAGCGATCTGTCTCACTCCGGAGGGCAGGCAGTATGCCGCAGGCCTTCTCAGGCCGCTCTACCAGATGGAGGAAGAGGCTATCCACCAGACACTAAAACGGCATGGCTCTGCTTTTGTCCAGGCATATGCTGATTTTGCAGATAACCTGAAAACCGGCTTTGACCGGATTTTCGAAATGTCCGGCACAGAACAAAACGAAGAAAGGTAAGGAACATGGACTCCAAGTATTTATTCTCCAGTGTAGCACCGACAAAACTGTTTTTTATCGCCGCTATTCCCGGCGCAATCAGCATGCTGGCATCCGCCCTGTACCAGCTCCTGGACGGCATCTTCGTAGGTCAGCTTCTGGGCGACACCGCCTTTGCGGCGCTGAATCTGGCCATGCCTTTTGTTATCATCAATTTTGCATTGGCCGATCTGATCGGTGTCGGTTCCTCCGTGCCGATTTCCATCAGCCTCGGTAAAAAGGAAGAGGAAGAGGCCAACAACATTTTCACCTGCGCCGTTTTCATGATCATCGGTGCGGGCGTTCTCGTTGGTCTGATCCTGTTTGCGGCCGCACCGCTTCTGATCCGTCTGATGGGTGCAGAAGGCGTATTTGCTGAATACGCTGTCCAGTATCTGCGGGTTTATGCGGTCTGCTCTCCCGTTACCACCATTGTCTTTGCCATGGATAACTACCTGCGTATCTGCGGACAGATCAGAGGAAGCATGTACCTGAACATCCTCATGTCCGCTCTGAGCGCCATCCTGGAGTTCCTTTTCCTTGGCGTGCTGGGCTTCGGCATCTGGGGAGCGGCGCTCGCCACCTGCCTCGGCATGATGATCTGCGCACTCATCGCCCTGTATCCCTTCCTGCGCGGAAAACTTCTGCTTCGTTTCAGGCGGCCCCGTTTCTCCATCCGTCTGATCCGTCAGATCATTTCCTGCGGCAGTCCGAATTTTTTAAATAATATTGCGGGACGTATCACCTCCATCCTGATGAATGCCATCCTGCTCCGCATTGGCGGAGAAAACGCGGTCTCCGTCTACGGTATCCTGATGTATGCCGACGGTTTTATCCAGCCCCTGCTTTACGGCATGTGCGATTCGCTGCAGCCCGCGGTGGGTTATAACTGGGGCGCAGGCAATTACCGCCGTGTGAGCGCCATTGAACGGTGCTGCTTCACAGCAAGCGGTATTTTATCTGTTCTTTCCGCAGCCGTTCTCTTCCTTTTCCCCGGACAGATCACCCATCTGTTCGTCGGAGGGGACAGCACCGAGCTTCTTCTGATGGCGGAAGGCGCACTTCGTCTGTTTGCGGCCACCTATCTGACAAGGTGGTTCTCCTTTGCCACGCAGAGCTATATGCTTGCGGTGGAAATGCCCGTATACGCTTCCATCATTTCGGTTTCCACTGCTCTGCTCTTCCCCGTGATCCTCATCGTTGCCCTCTGGCCTCTGGGGCTTACAGGCATCTGGATGAACTTTGCCGGGACCGCACTGCTGGCTGCAGTTCTCGCCCTGTTTCTTCTATCCAGATTTCAAAAGGAAATGAAGAGAAGGATGGAAGCAGCTTCCATAAGAGAATCGTCGCAGGAATAAGCGTTAAAAACAGACAGCGGGGATGCTTTTCATGGCTGTTTTCAGCCGAAAGCATCCCCGTTGTCAATGATTTTTCCATTCTGTCACCTATTCCGCTCCGGAGCTTTTTTCTGCGCTTCCGGCAGTGTTCCATCTGTAGCCCATGCGGCGCACGGTCACAATCTTCTCCGGCACGCCGGGATCGTCCTCTATCTTCGCTCGAAGCCTCCGGATATATACGGTAAGCGTGCTGCTGTTGATATAGTTTTCCTCACGGTCCCAGAGCCTGCCCAGGATCTGCTCCGGCGAAAGGACAATGTCCGGATTTTCCATAAACAGGCACAGCAGCCGGTATTCCCCTGCCGTCAGTTCGATCCGCTCCTGCCCCTTAAAGACCTCCTGCCTTAAAAGATCCACCCGGATTCCATTGGACTCCAGCCCGGTGTTTTCCTGCTGAAAATTGCCGCCCCTTCGAAGAAGCGCATTCACCCGCGCCAGAAATACGGCAAGCTTGAACGGCTTGGTGATATAATCGTCACCGCCCAGGTCAAGCCCCATAATGATATCCGTCTCCTCGTCAGCCGCCGTGAGAAACAGGACCGGCACCTTCGACGTTTTCCGGATGCTCCTGCAAAACTCATAGCCGGAGCCGTCGGGAAGGGCGACATCCAGGATCACCAGATCATATCCGCCGTTCTGCCATTTTTTCTCCGCCTCCAAAACGGTTCTCGCCACATCCGGCTCATACCCCTGCTTTTTCAGGGCAAAGGTAAGGCCGTTCACCAGGCTTAGATCATCTTCCACAAAAAAAATGCGTTTCATTTTCCTCCTGTTTTCTTCTGATGCACATTCCGGATGGTTTTCTTCCGACGGGTCTCCGGCTGTCGGCTCTTTCCGGCCATCCGTCCATTCTTCCCGGTCTGTCCGACCCGCTCTGCTG
>UQVK01000039.1 GCA_900544445.1 uncultured Lachnospiraceae bacterium | reverse complement strand
CCGATGTATTGAGCGGAGAATGTATTAACAGTCCGGTTTTGGGACAAATTCCGCCGGAACGGCTGTCCGGTGGTGTGAAGAATCTGCTTTTAATGCTGAATGAACCGGATAAGATATTTAATGCAACCACATGCGGGGACAACTGTGCAAAATGGATACTGGAAATAAGAAAACAGAAGGATCTGACAATTAATCTCAGGCATATGATGAGTTTTGGAAAAGATACGGAATTTGAAATCAGGATACATAACGGAGGAGAAGTTGTAAATTCCATGAAAGAGCTGATTCCGATAGCACACAGATATTTAAACGAAATGAAACAGGAGTGACTATGAAGGGCTCGCACGGAATTATTCCTGAGCCTTATAAACCTCCAGGACGCCATAGTAAGTATTACCAGCGACAGATCGGAAACGTATGACCCCATTTCCGTCGGGCCATACCGGAGCAGATAATAATCCATATCATGCAGAATCTCATGAACATTTCGGATATAGGTTACATCATGCGTTTCCCTGGCTAAACGCATGTTTGAAATGAGATGATCGAAGTCCTTTCTTAAGGCTTCATTCGTTATGGTGCTTTTCAGCTCCTCCATCTGTCTGCAGAAGGCATCTGCATCTTTGTCATTATCGGTCATAACCGGTTCTCCGTACTTTTCGAGGAACTCATCCATTGTCATCTCATCTGTCTTCTTTTCCACGTAATCTACAGAAAATACATTTTCAGCAATCCGAATCGGCTCCATATAAAAAGTATCCAGAGAATCCACGGTTCCAATGCCGAGTTGTCCGTAGTCATTAAAGCCATATCCCCATAAAACCAGGTTCTCATCAATATAATACCGATTCGTTCCGGATACCCTGTTTTTGATATGGAAATCTTCCAAACTGAAATTTTCATTTATCTTTATCGCATCTTAAGTATATAATAACAGAATCCGAAATGTAACTATCTGGCAAAAATAAATGCCATTAAAGTATTTTCACGAATAATTTTGACTCAAAGGCATGTTTGTTATTAATATGGGAATTAGATAAAAATCCGTTATGTCTGTCGAAAGAAAGTTCAAGTTTGTGGTTGCGGAAGACGTGAATGAAGAGGGTAACATCCTTTCCTTCGGCGATACAAACATGAGAACCCGTTTACCTGCGGAGCGAGGGAGTTCGTGACCTGCTGGAGCGAATGCGGTCCCACCCATCATTTCGCGGCGGCAACGGGCAAACATATCGATACCATTCTGAAGGTTGCGAAGATTTTCAACGTGCCGGTTGATATTGTGACCGGATAAAAGACAGATCAGACAGAATATAAAAAATGTCCGGGAAGGCGACAGAAGGCCGGTTCCGGACATTTTTTTTATTCAATAAGAAATCGGACTTAATTTCCCGAATACCTTGCCAGAAACTGTTTGGTACGTTCCTGTCTGGGATTTTCAATCACCTGTCTGGCGTCTCCCTGTTCCACAATGAGGCCGCCGTCCATGAAAATCACCTGATCGGCTACGTCTCTGGCAAAAGCCATTTCATGGGTGACGATGATCATGGTGGTTTTCTGTTCCGCCAGGGAACGGATGACCTTCAGGACTTCTCCGGTGAGTTCCGGATCCAGAGCTGAAGTCGGCTCGTCAAAGCACAGAATATCCGGATGGAGAGCCAGAGCGCGGGCGATTGCAACGCGCTGCTGCTGGCCTCCGGAGAGCTGATGGGGATAGTGTCCTGCGCGGTCGGAAAGTCCCATCCGGGAAAGCAGTTCCCGTCCTTCAGCTTCGATGTCTGCCAGAATCTGTTTTTTTCTGCTCTTGAAATCGGGCTGTTCCTGCGCCAGAAGCTCCTTGGCAAGGGTGACATTTTTCAGAGCGGTGTACTGGGGAAACAGGTTAAAGGACTGGAATACCAGTCCGAAGTGAAGGCGTTTTTTTCGAATCTCACTTTCTTTCTGGGTGGCAGGATCAGCCGCGTCAAACAGTGTTTTTCCGTGTACGGTGATACTGCCCTGATTCGGGGTTTCAAGAAAATTCAGACATCTGAGCAGAGTGGTTTTTCCACTGCCGGAGGAGCCGATGATGGCAAGGGCCTGCCCCTGTTCCAGGTCAAAGCTGATATTCTCCAGTACTTTTGTGGAACCGAAATGTTTTTCTATGTTTTTTACCTCTAAAATCGCCATGTCAATCTCCATTTCTCCATTTCAGGGTGTTTAACAGATTCCGCTCAGTGGAAATAACTCAGCTTTTTTTCCAGCCGGTTCAGCAGGATGGTCACGATACCGCTGAAGGCAAGATAATAGACTGCCGTGAAGAACAGCGGCCAGATGAGTCCGGCATATCCACGGTTGCCCTTCATAAAGGATTCTCCCATCCAGATAACCTCCTGCAGAGCGATAACCCGGGCAAGCGAGGTATCCTTGACAAGTGTGATGATTTCATTGGACATGGGAGGGACGATACGCTTGATCATCTGAAGCAGAGTTACCCGGAAAAAGATCTGGGATTTTGTCATGCCAAGAACCTGCCCTGCCTCCTGCTGACCGGCAGGAACGCCCTGAATGCCTCCGCGGTAGATCTCGGAGAAATAGAAGGCATAGTTGATGATGAACGCCGCGGTAACGGCTGTAAAGCGTCCGGTTTCTCCGCCGCCCCAGGTAAACAGCTTCATCAGAGGGGGAACATAGTAGATGATTAAAATCTGAAGAACCAGCGGCGTGCCTCGTATGATCCAGACTACAGTACGGGTCAGCCATCTGAGCGGTGTAAAACGGCTCATGGAGCCGAATGAGATGACAAGCCCCAGAGGCAGAGCGCCGATCAGAGTCAGAAAAAAAAGCTGCACTGTTTTTAAAAAGCCCTCGTTCAAGGCCGATACCACTGTCTGAAATTCTGCAGACATGAAGAACATGCCGTTATCCTCCTTAACGTGGCTCAAAGGCAGAGAGCATGCTGCCCTCTGCCTTTGGCAGAACATCCGATTGTTTTCCAGTTTCTGAAAAAAGTTGTCAGAGCCTGTGGATTATTCCAGAATGACGGCATCCTGCAGACCGTAGGTATTGGCAATTTCTTCCACGGTGCCGTCTGTAACCTTTTCCGCCCAGAAGGCATTGAATTCGTCCACCAGGTCGGAACCTTGGCGGAAGCCCACGCCGTACTGCTCGGATTCCAGTCCCTGCGCCTCGTTCAGGTTGACGCTGTAGGCAAGATCCGCATAGCTGGTTCCCTCGCCTGTCATGGCGGCTGCCATCAGCACATCGATAACAGCGGCGTCAGAGGTACCTGCCGCCACTTCCATCAGCGTGTTTGCCTGTGACTGTACAGGAACGGTGGAAGCGCCCAGAGCCTCAGCGGCATCCTCTCCGGCGGAACCGGATTCTACGGCTACGTTCAGACCCTCCAGAGAAGTAAGGCCTTCAAAATCAGCGGCGGAAGCCGCAGGATATACCAGAACCTGATAGTTGGTGCAGTAAGGAGTGGAGGTGGCCATTGCGGAGGTGACCTCATCGGTGAGGGTCATGCCGTTCCACACGCAGTCAATGTTTCCGGCTTCCAGTTCCATCACCTTGTAATCCCAGGTGATTTCAGAAAACTCCACTTCAACGCCGAGATATTCGGCGAACTGTTTGGCAAGGTCAGCGTCAAATCCGATCCAGTCGCCGTTTTCATCCTGATAGTCCATGGGCTCGAAATTGGTGATGCCCACGACCAGAGTACCCTTTTCCTGGATTGCAGCCAGATCGCTTTCCCCGGAAGCAGCGGTTGCTTCGGTGCTT
Source organism: uncultured Lachnospiraceae bacterium (assembly GCA_900544445.1). GTDB lineage: Bacteria > Bacillota > Clostridia > Lachnospirales > Lachnospiraceae > Eisenbergiella > Eisenbergiella intestinigallinarum. Next base: position 26,333 of record UQVK01000039.1, on the reverse strand, counting down.
TCGGTTTCAGCAGCTCCAGTGGATTCGCCTGCAGTTTCTTCCGCAACGCTTTCAGAAGCAGCTTCCTGGCTTTCCGCAGCAGCGGAGGATGCGCTTTCGGAGCTTTCTGCCTCTGATGCGGAGCTTCTTGCACTGTCCGCTGTGGCGGAAGAAGAGCCGCCGGAGCAGGCGGTCAGGGACAGGCCAAGGACCATGGCAAGCCCTAAAGATAACAGTTTTTGAATAAATGCCTTTTTCATAAAAGGAACCTCCCGATAAATGGTATGGTGCTGCAATACTCTTTGCTTTCACATTTTAGCATGCTAATGTGATATTGTAAAGAAATATTTCCGGTCTGCCTTCCATACCTCTGTATCCCTGTGGGTGATGATCAGGGCAGTTTTATTTTGAATGAGCCGTTCCACCGACTGCATGATGGCGCGTTCCGATTCATAGTCCAGACCCGATACCGCTTCATCGAAGAGAATGATAGGAGCATCCTTTAAAAAGGCTCTGGCAATGGCGATGCGCTGTCTCTGGCCAAAGGAGAGCGTGCGTCCTCCGTCTTCCAGGAGATGTTCATAGCCTCCGGGAAGGGCGGTGATGAAATCATGGGCGGCGGCCGCTTTTGCCGCGGCGGTCACTTCTTCCTCAGAGGCGTCCGGCCTTGCGCAGAGAATGTTTTCCCGGATAGTTCCGGAGAAAAGAAAGGGCTTCTGGGGAATATAGGCAATTCTGCTCCGCAGCGCTTCAGGCCCGTATTCATCCAGATATTTACCTTCTATTAAGATGGCGCCGTCATCCACGTTATAAAATCCAAGAAGCAGCTTGAAAAAAGTGGATTTTCCACAGCCGGAAGGGCCCGTCACAACCAGCGTTTCATTCCGGTTCAGCTTCAGGTTGAAGTGCTTCAGGATTTTTTCACGCTCCGGATAGCCGAAGGTCACATTTTGAAAAACAAGATAGGCGGAGCTGTCGCGGCTGTTTTTGGAAGCGGCGGGAATCCGGATTTCTTCCTCTGTTTCCTGCAGAAAGCTGTCGATCCGTTCCACGCTGGCAATGCTTTCAAACAACTCCGGAAATCGTTTTCCAGCCTGCAGGGCAGCCCAGATCAGGCTGGATTCCAGGCTCATCAGGGCGACGAGCGTTCCGTAGGTGGTCTGACCCGAACGCACCATCAGAGAGCCGGCCGCAAGGAATACGATGCTGCAGAGAATATCAAATCCCTTGTTCATGGCTTCCAGGGCTGCACTGATTTTCTGTCTCTGAAAGGCTTTTTGTGTATAATCCTCATTGGCGCTACGGTAGCGCTCTGCCAGGATGTCCGCAAGCTGATACTGACGGATGGTCAGAAGGCCGGACAGGATGTCTGCGGACCGTTCCGTAAGAGCGTCGTTGGAACGGGCGGCCAGAAGTCCTGCCTGCTTGATTCTGCCGGAAAAGGTGGTGTTCACGAACAGGCAGAGGGCGGAGATCACAAGGAGCAGAATCGTCAGGGGCACATTCAGAAGCAGCATGGGGATGATGCTGGTGATGAGCGCCAGGATCGGATTGACAAATTCCTTCAGCTTCGTCCGGTAAAGCTCTTCGATTTTATTCATATCATAGAGCATTCTGGAAAGCAGTTCGCCGCTGTGGGCGGATTCCAGATAGGAGAGGGGAAGTTTCGTCTTTTTCTCCATAATCCGCATGCGCAGACGGGAGACGGCACGCAGCGCAATACGGCGGTAGGCGTACTGGGAAAGGATGGCAAGGGCGGAGGAAAACAGGAAAAAAATTCCATAAAGAAAAAGTCCGCGTCCCACGCCATGAAAGCTTCCTGACGCCACGGAATCGATCAGAAGCTGAGGGATCAGAGAAACTGCGATGCTCATGCCGGAATAGCCGAGTCCGACGCCCAGCAGAGCGGGGAGGTATTTCCATTTTACATCCGCGATATATTGAAGGGCAAAATGGAGCTGCTTCAGATAATGCTTCAATGCCGGTCCCCTCCTTTCTTTTCCCGGGAGCCTGTCTCCCGGTTTCCTGTATATAAGCGGTAGTACAGACCGCCGGCAGCCATCAGCTCTTCGTGGGAGCCGTATTCTGCAATGGTTCCCCGGTCAAGCACATAGATGCGGTCATAGTTCCGGATTGTGTTCAGCTTGTGCGCGATGGTGAGGATGGTTTTTCCCTGAAGGACGGTGTCGGCAAGGCGGACGATTTCCTCTTCCGACTCCGCGTCCAGAGCGGAGGTTGGCTCATCCATCAGCACGATTTCACTTTTTCTCAGAAGCGCCCTCGCGATGGAAAGACGCTGCTTCTGCCCGCCGGAAAGATTGGTTCCACCTTCCTCCAGAAGGGTTTCATAACCGTCGGGAAGTCCGCATACATAATCGTCAAGCCCCACCGCGCGCATGGCGGCCCGGATTTCCTCCATGGAAGCGTCCGGATTTCCGTAACGGAGATTTTCCGCGATGGTGTCGGGAAAGAGGAAAGGTTCCTGCGCAACGATGGAAAAGCATTTCCGCGCCTCCTTCAGATCGAGCGCTGAAAAGGAATTACCGTATAACAGATATGTTCCGTCGCGGACGGGATACAGACCGAGAATAAGCATGATGAGGGTGGATTTTCCGCCGCCGGAACTTCCCACGAAGGCGACCCGTTCTCCCCTTTTGATTTCAAAGGAGATCTGTTTCAGAACGGGAGCGGAATGGGGATAGGAAAAGGAAACCCTGTGGAAGGAAATCACAGGCTCTTTTTCCGAAAAGAACACCGGACTTCCTTCCCAGGTTTCTTCGGGAGCGGACAGAAGCTCCATAAGCCGCTGTACGCCCACACTGTCCTTTTTCAGATCCGTGAGCACGGAGGTGAAGCCGGTCACAGGCTGGGAAAGAAACCCAAGAAGCACCAGAAAGGAGATCAGCTCCTGTACCTGAACATAGCCGAGAAAGGAAAGAAGCGCCGCGAACAGGCAGCAGGACAGGGTGGGAAGGGCCTGCGTGACGAAGGAAAAAGGCGTCAGAAAGGCTTCTTTTTTCTGCTGTCTTAAATCCACGGAAAGAATATCGTTCACGGAAGCATTCAGCTTTTTCAGGTTCCGTTCCTGCAGAAGAAAGCTTTTCTCCGTTTCCGTGCAGGCAAAAGCCTCCCGGATCAGGCCGGTGAGCCTGTCCTGCTGTTGCTTTCTTTCCCTGGAAAGGGCGGCGATGCTTTTCAGAAAAGAACGGAAAATCAGAGTGACGATGGGAATCCACAGGATGGAAAACAGAAAAAGAATCCAGTTCACGGTGCACAGATAGACGGACAGAATCAGAATGACGATCCCGTTGGACAGCACCGTGGACAACAATTTTTGCAGATAGTCGGCCGCATCCCGCACATCGTCATTCAGACGGGTCAGAAAACCGCCGGCCTCCTGTTCCATGAAAAAATCATACCGCAGCCGCATCAGCTTTTCCGTCACATCCTGACGGATTCTCCGGGAAATCTGAAGCCCCAGCCAGCCGGACAGCTTTTTTTCCAGGTAGATGAAAAGAACCCAGATGCAGGCCATGAAAAACAGCGCCGTCAGAGAAAAGAGCAGAGTCCCATCCCCGTCCTGCGCACTGCCAAGCGTCTCTTCCACAATCCGGTTCATGATTCCCGAACAGCCCACCGTCAGGAGCGAACAGAACAGGGAGCATAAAAGGACCGCGGCAATTTCCTTCCGGCAGCCTGTAATATAGTTGCGAAAAAATGCTTTCATGATGTTGCGCCCCCTCATTTTGATCCCTGTTTTAGATTACCATAACTGTACTATGACTTCAACATGTTTGCAGCAATCAGAGAAGAAAAAAATACCTTCCCGGCAGTTCCCGTAATTGCACATCCTCCTGATTCCGGTTATAATTTCCTTATAATTGTCAGTTTCGTGGAGACATGGGAAGAAAAAGGAAGGGGAAAAGGAAATGGACATCCGGGAAATGGATCAGTATGCGGAAGAGATGCGGATTCTGAATCTGAGAGTGTGCAGGGGTGGGGAGATTCTTTTAAAAAGAGACTGGGACGGAGAAATACGCCGGAACCAGTATTCCGCCAGCAAGAGCTTTACCAGCGCGGCGGTTGGGATCGCCTGCAGAGAGGGGCTTTTGAGCCTGGATGAGAAGCTGTGCGATGTGTTTGCGGAGGAAATTCCGGATCAACCGTCCGAAAACCTTCAGAGGGCTGTGGTGAGGGATCTTCTCACCATGTGTCTGGGGCAGAAGGAAGGCTGGCTGATGGGAGAGCAGAGGCCCGTGATGGAGGAAAAGGACTGGGTGCGCTTCTGTCTGTCACGCCCTTTTGAGGCAAAGCCCGGAACGGCGTTCGTCTATAACAATGCGGGGCCTTATCTGGCCGGAATTCTGGTGCAGAGAAGGGCAGGATGCAATCTGGTGGATTATCTGATGCCCAGACTTTTTGCGCCGCTCGGAATCAGGCGGACGGTCTGGGAGGTGGATCCGCAGGGCTTTACCTTCGGAGCGGGCGGTCTGTTTCTGAGCGTGACGGAACTGATGCGGTTCGGACAGCTCCTGCTTCAGGAGGGGATGTGGAATGGAAAGCAGCTCATCCCAGCGGAATATGTCAGAGAGGCGTCCTGTGTTCAGGCTGACAACGGAGCGGAGGGCTATGGATATCTGTTCTGGAGAGGGCCTTATAACAGCTTTCGGGCGGATGGAAAATATGGGCAGCTTGCCATCGTTCTGCCGGAAAAGGACGCGGTGATCGCCATCAACGCAGAAAGCCGGGATGCGGGAAGCATGATGAAGCGGTGCATGGATGTGATTGTACCCCAGCTGTAAGAAAAACATATATCCACAGGTCAGAATGAGGATATTCCTCCTGTTCTGTGGATAAAGAGAGAAAAAAAGAAAGGAATGGTTGATAAATGACTCTGTTTTTGGAATACCCGAAATGCTCCACCTGTCAGAAGGCGAAGAAGTGGCTGGATGAGAGAAAGATCAGCTATGAGGACAGGCACATTGTGGAAAAGAATCCCACAGAGGAGGAGCTGAAGACCTGGATTGCCAGAAGCGGCCTTCCGATAAAGAAATTTTTCAACACCAGCGGAATGAAATATAAGGAACTGAATCTGAAGGAGAAACTTCCTGACATGAGCGAGGAGGAACAGATCAGGCTTCTCGCAACGGACGGGATGCTGGTGAAGCGGCCGTTGATCGTTGCCGATGATTATGTCCTTACGGGATTTCGGGAAAAGGAATGGGAAGATAAGCTGGGCTGAGTAAGATGGGCGATAGGGCGGGAAAAATTCAGATTTCCGGCCAGGATTCTTTTTGAAAGGAAAGGGGGCAGCAGACAGTGAAAAAATATATCCGCATCAACAAAAAATATCTGCTCATTCCCATCTGTGCGGAGAAGGAAACGAAGACGGTTTCCTTTTCCGTGCAGGAGGGAAAGGTTTTTGAATTTCAGATTCCGGTCAGTGAGGATGAGGAGGGCTTTTATTCCTTCCATTATTATGCGCCGCTGAATGTGGAGAAGTATGCGGACAGGAAAATGCTGGTGGAGGGAGATGTCCCGAACGGATTCCTGAACGCCGTTTCCCTTTCCGACAGCATTCCTCAGGTCTGTCAGTCCCATCCTCTGATTCATTTCACGACGGATACGGGATGGATCAACGATCCCAATGGTCTGTTGTATCAGAATGGGATTTATCATTTGTTTTATCAGCACAATCCCTTTGATACCAGATGGGAAAATATGTGCTGGGGCCACGCGGTGAGCCGTGATCTGCTGCATTGGGAAAGGAAGGAGACCATTCTGTATCCGGATGGGGACGGAACCGTTTATTCTGGAAGCGGCATTGTGAATGAGAGGGGGATGCTGGGGCTTAATAGCGATGCGCAGATTTATTTTTATACCTGTGCGGGAAGCAAGTCGGAGTGGAGCCGGGGAAAGACCTTCACCCAGCGGATCGCCGTCAGTACGGATGGAGGAGAGACGCTGAAGCGGATGGAGGGAGCTGCGGTCAGGCAGCTTGCGGAGGAGAACAGAGATCCCAAGGTATACTGGCATGAGGAAAGCGACGCCTATTATATGGTGCTTTATCTTCGGGAGAATGATTTCGCGATTCTGCGTTCCAGAGATCTGAAGAACTGGAAGAGGTCTCAGACGCTGACGCTGGAGGGAGCATGGGAATGCCCGGACCTCAGAAAGCTTCCGGTGGAGGGCGGCGGAGAAAAATGGGTATTCTACAGCGCTGACGGTTATTATTTCACCGGTGAATTCGACGGTCATGAATTCAAACCGGACGGCATCAGGCAGAACGCCTGGAAGACCACGGTTCCTTATGCGGCTCAGACTATCTGGGGAACGGAGGATGTGATTCTGATTCCCTGGCTGAGGACGGAGAACCGGAATAAGCTGTATACAGGAGCTATGGGGCTTCCAAGAAAACTTTCGCTTGTTCAGACAAAAGAAGGATACCGCCTCAGACAGCTCCCCGTGGACAGTTTTCTGCTGGCAAGAAGCGCCGTCCACTCTTCAAATGGAGAAGGGAAGGTATTCTGTATGTCGCAGAGGGACGGCGCATTGGAAATCTGTATTCATATGGAAAAGTCTGTTGATTTTACCATAAACCTGTATGGTACTCCCATCACCTATGCTGCATCCTGCGGAAAGCTCGGTGTGGGAGCACAGGTGTATGAAATCGGGAGAAACCTCAACGATTTTTCCCTTCTTGCGGATGGAGAGCTGCTGGAGGTATCTGCAGAAGATGGTCTGGTTCTCGCGATGATGGAGCTGCCCTCAGACAGGAAAAAGGGAAACGTGACGGTGGAGGTTTCCGGAAAGTCGGCCGTGGATATTTACCGGATCGACTGAGACTTTCCGGGTAGAACGCTTGCGCGGATACACACCGGAAGGGCGTTTTCGACCGGAAGCGCGTTTTCCGGATACAGCTTCAGAACAATCGGTTCCTCCGTCCGGATGCCGCAGGAAGAAAGAGAAAGACGGGCTCTTCCCTGAAGCCTTCGGCAGAAGGAAGCGGAAGGAGAGCGCAGAGAAAGCAGGAACGGAGTATCTGCGGGCAGATCCCGGACCCGCTCGTCGGTTTTCAGATCAATATGAAGGGAAAGGGAATCTCCATCCCTTTCACAGAGAAGAACAGGGCCGTTGGACACGATGGTCCTGTTCTTCTTTACCGCATATGTCAGCTGCTCAGAGAGAGGTGCTGTTTCCAGCTGACAGTCAAGCTCCATCCAGGTGCGGTAATAACGGCTCATATCGACGGGAGCATGCAGATCCATGCCGGAAACCGGAGCGATTCCGGCTCCGGAGCCCTGAAGCAGCGCTTCTTCCCAGTAGCGGATTCCTTCTGCGTTATCCGGATAAGCGGGGTGGGAGTTGTTGATGATCTCTATGAAGTCAACCTTTGTCCAGTCATGGATGCAAAATTCAAAATTCAGGCCGTTGGAAACCGGATGAGGAAAGCTTTTTGGATGTGCCATTCCAGCCAGCCCTCCCTGTGCATGAACCCTGTCCAGAAAGAGATCTCCGTTTTCACGATCAAGGTCGTCCCAGGGAATATATTCCCGTATGTTCTGGCAGAGAATATGCCCGTACCAGGAGGTCAGCTCATAGCCCGTCAGATATTCAAAGACGGGATTTTTTTCCCAATATTCCCGCAAAAGAGGAAAGCCGGAAACGGTGTTGTGGTCCGTCAGAGAGAAGGCGGAAATTCCGTTGGAAATCAGCCAGGAGGCCAGTTCGTCCACGCTCATGCGTCCGTCCGATTCCAGACTGTGGTTATGAAGTTCAATTCTTTTTAACATCTTTTGTTCTCCTCTTTTTCAAACGTTTCGGGGATGCATTCTATTCTCAGCTCATAGGAAATTTCTTCTTCCAGAACACCGAAGGAATTGATAGCCAGCTTCAGAAGTCCATGATAAGGCCCCTTTTGGTCCATACAGCCGCAGGTCCGTTCTTCATCCGGGGAAAAATGCATTTCCTTGATATTTCCCGGTCTGTGCACGTTTCCAAGAAACTTTCCCGAAAGAATGGCGGCAAGCTGGATCTCCGTTTTCATCTGTGCCAGCAGCCGCTCCTTTTCCTGTGCGTCCGGAAGCCTTCCGCAATGGTCCAAAAATGCCGCCTCCGCCTCCTTCTCGTGGAGGAACGCCGCTTCTTTCCGGTCCTGCAGATGACAGATCAGCCTGATATGAAGGGCCGTGCAGGAGCAGGGGAGCTGAAACTGATAAATCACATTTCCCAGAAAATTTTTCGGCAGGGTTCCCCTGAAAATGGTAACAGTATTCATAGGTGGATTCCTTTCCTTATAAAAATGAATTTGAACAGGGGCGCCGCAGTGCCGTCAGGCCCCGGCAAACAGTTTACCTTTGTAAAAAATAAAAAGATAGAGGCTTTACAGAAATTTAAAGTGTGGGGCAATCATTTTACATAAAATGTGGAAATGGGAAGTATGAGAAAGATTTCTTTTTACAGAATTTATAAGAGAATATGGTGATAAAGAACATACGGACTCTGTTAATATAATACGCGGGTCCGAAAAGCGGCCTTTCCGGATAGCAGGACGCGAAACGGAACTTTGAAGAAGTAAAAAAGGTTTTCAGGAAAGGAAGGAATACGGCATGATAACAGCACATTCCGGCTGCGACGAAACGCCGGAAAATTCTCTGGAATTTCTCAGAACAGCGCTTCAGTCGGAGGCTGACGCGGTGGAAGTGGACGTGAGAAAAAACGGAGAAGGGAAACTGATTCTGTCTCACGATGAAACGCAGAAGGACGCCGTAACGCTGGAAGAAGCATTTCGTATGATACAGGGAGTTCCAAAGAAAAAAATCAACTGCGATCTGAAGCAGAAGGGGCTGGAGGAAGAGATTTACCGGCTGGCTCTGGAACATGAAATGGAAAGAAGGCTGATTTTTACCGGAGATGTGAATCCGGAGCTGTTTCGAAAAGGAAGCTGTGTATTTCCCGCCGTCGCCTGGTACGCAAATTTTGAGGTATTTCGGCCCGGGCTTTACCGACAGATGGAATCGGAGGAGGGACGCGCCAGAGTGAAAGAAGCGCTTCCCGAAGTTCTTGACGAGATGAAAGGATATGAAACGGCAGGACTCAACTGGCATTACAGCCTTGTGGAGCAGGTCCTTGATCTGGCGGAAGAAAAGGGGATCGGTATTTCTGTCTGGACGGTGGACGAAGAGGAGCTTCAGAGGAAATTCCTGAGGAAACATGTGGATAACATAACCACAAGGCGGCTGAAGCAGTTGATAACGATAAGAAATGAGGAGAGGCTATGATAAAAATGATGAGCCCAAGAGCGATGTATCACACCATGGGGAAGAAAAATTTTCTGGAGTATATTCTGTTCGGTGTGTTCGTTCTGTTTTTCTACCTTCCCCTTCTGAACCTCTGTATGCTGGCCTTTGCGAACAGATATGAGGTTCCGGCGGTAATTCCGCAGGAGTTCGGCTTCAAATGGTGGCAGTTCGTATTCGAGCAGGACAGCCTGGTAAGCTCCATTGTGCTTTCCTTTGTGCTGGCGGTGATCGTGACATTCATTTCCATGCTGATCTGTATTCCGGCTGCCTATGCGCTGGGCAGATTTAATTTTAAAGGAAAGAAAATCTTTCTGCTGTCGTTTCTGTTAAGCAATGCGTTTCCCAAAATGGGACTTTACATATCCATCGGCGTTATTTTCTACCGCCTGAATCTGATGGGAACCCTCCCGGGCGTGGTTCTGATCCATGTTTTGAATTCTCTGATGTTCATGACATGGATTCCGGCAAACGCGTTTCGGAGTATTCATTCTCAGCAGGAGGAATCGGCAAGGGACGCGGGAGCGGGACCGGTGAGAACGTTTTTCTCCATCACCCTTCCCATGGCAATGCCCGGAATCATCGTGGCGTCGGTGTTCACCTTCCTCGGCTCACTGGAAGAGTCCCAGGGAACGCTGCTGGTGGGCTTCCCGCAGATCAAGACCATGCCTGTGGAGCTTTACGGCGTCATCATGCAGTATCCCATCACGGCAGGTCCGGTACTGTCCCTGCTTCTGATCATTCCTACAATCGTCATTCTTGTAGCACTCAGAAAGTATGTGGGACCGGAAGCCATTGCCAAAGGTTATAACATGAAATAATGGATTGATTGCCGCATTAAGGCGGCGGAAAAAGAGGAAATATGTCATCGGTAAAAGAGAAAATCAAGCTGGAAATCAAGAACATGAAGAAAATCTACCCCAACGGAGATGGGGTGGAAAACATCAACATTCAGGTACATGAAGGAGAATTCGTCACCATGCTCGGCCCCAGCGGCTGCGGCAAATCCACGATTCTCAGAACCCTGGGAGGCTTTCTGAAGATCGACGGGGGAGAGATCCTGTTGGACGACCAGGCGATTCAGGATCTTCCGCCGGAAAAGCGGCCCACCGCCATGGTGTTTCAAAGCTATAACCTTTGGCCTCATATGACCGTTTATGAGAACTTGATGTTTGGTCTGAAGATCCGGAAGGTTCCCAAGGCCGTGATGCAAAAGGAAGCGGATGAAGCGCTGAAGCTTGTGGGCATGGAAGGGTACGGGAAAAAATATCCCAATCAGCTTTCCGGAGGACAGCAGCAGAGAGTAGCCATTGCCAGAGCGCTTCTGTTAAAGCCGTCGGTGCTTCTTCTGGACGAGCCCTTTTCCGCGCTGGACGCCAAGATACGCCAGCAGATGAGAGAAGAGCTGAAGAGAATCCAGGAAGAACTGAACATTACGGTAGTATTCGTCACCCATGATCAGGAGGAGGCGATGGCGCTTTCTCACAGGATCGTGGTCATGAACAAGGGCGTGATCGAACAGGTCGGAACGCCGGAGGAAATTTATGACAATCCGGCAACAAAATATGTGGCTTCCTTCATCGGGGAGATGAATTTCATTGAAGAAAACGGCGGAAAGGTACTGGCGGTCCGCCCGGAGGATATCATTCTCACCAAAGGAGACAGTGGAGATATGGTGGGAAGCGTGCGCAGCATCATGATGCTGGGTCACTATGCGGAGGTCATTATACAGATGGGCAATCAGACCATCAAATCCTATCTGAACCGGGCACTGGCGAACGGATTTCATGTGCAGGACAGAGTCTCGCTTTCCTTTAATAAAGTATGTGAATACAGCGCATAAGGACGAATCCCATTTTTGGTAAAATCATAGAAAACTCATTGGAAAAGGAGAAAAAGAAAATGAAATTCAGAAAAATTGCAGCAGTTTTGCTTGTGGCAGCCATGGCAGTGACAACCCTTGCAGGATGCGGCGCTTCTTCCGCTTCTGCGGCCGGGGATGACAAAACGGTGACGATCTGGGCGGAGGGCTCGGATAACGTGCGCGTGCAGCTGGAGCAGCAGGTTGAAAACTTTAACGAGACGAATGGGGAAGGCTATGTGGCAAAGCTGGAGTTCATCACATCCGGAACCGGCGCGCAGGGTCTGACCGACCGCATTATCGCTGCGAAGAAGGCGGGACAGACCAATACGGACTACGATCTGGTCGAGGTCAGCGATGCCTCCATCACCGGATATCTGGAGCAAGGCGGAGAGGATCTGTTCGTGCCCATCGATACCAGCAGACTTTCCAATTATGATAATCTTACCGTGACTGCAAGCTTCAGAAACGATCTTCTGGTTCCATACCGCGGAACGACAGTGCTTCTTGCCTACAATTCCGAAACGGTGGCCAATCCTCCCACCACGGCGGAAGAGCTCTACCAGTGGATCAAGGACAACCCGGGAAGATTCGCCTATAATACGCCCGGATCAGGCGGAGCAGGCTCCTCTTTTGTGCTGACCAGCGTATACAACTTCATGGATGAATCCGCTCTGACCTCTACGGATGAGGCAAACGTGGAGCAGTGGGATCAGGGATTCGAGCTGTTAAAGGAGCTGCACCCTTATATGTACCAGTCCTCCGGCAAGGTGGTATATCCCAACAAAAACCAGGGAACGCTGGATCTGCTTGCCAACAAGGAAATCGATATGACGCCCGCCTGGGCCGATATGGTTCTGTCCCAGCAGAAGCAGGGAACCATGCCGGAATCCATCAAGCTCGTTCAGATTGAGCCCGCCTTCACCGGTAACACGGTATGCTTCGGAATTCCCAGCATCGGCGCGCAGAACGACGCGGCTTATGCCTTCATGGATTATATGCTCAGCCCGGAGGCCCAGAACATCGCTCTGGATTCCATGGCGGCTATTCCGGTCATCGACTTCAGCCTTCTGGACCCTGAACTAACCAAAACCATTTCCGATCTGAAGATTGAATCCTTCCGCGTCAGCGCCATCGGTGATCTCGGAACCCAGCTGAATGAAAAGTGGGATGCAGAGATCGGAACGCTGGAATAAGAGCTGCACTACATTCAGGAGAATCCAATGAAAGAAAAAACCTTACTTCATAAAATCCTTCCCTATCTCCTGGTTCTTCCTTCCATGCTCCTGCTGGTGGTGGTGGTTTTATTCCCCATCATCAGCAACATTGGAAGAAGCTTCCAGCTGGAAGAAGGGGGTATGGGGCTGGATAACTATATCTACTTTTTCACAGATCCCATTCAGGTGAACAACATCCTTTATACCCTGAAAATTGTGGTGATCACTGTTGTTGTCTGCATCGTGGTTGCATATCTGCTGGCCATGTATCTGCGTTTTTCCAACAGCATGGTAAGCAAGCTGATCGGAAACCTGTATCTGCTTCCCAGATTCATTCCCGGCCTGGTAGCGGTAAATGGAATGATCACCATCATCCGGGATTCCGGTTTGATCAATCGGATTGGCCAGCTGTTTGGTTTAAACATCCAGCTGGGGCTGATGTATAACGAAAAGGGTGTTATCATGATGAACCTCTGGTTCAACATCCCCTTTGCCACCATGCTTCTGGCATCCGCCATGTCGTCCATCCCGGATTCCATCATAGAAGCGGCTCAGGATGCAGGTGCGAACAAAATAAAGCTGTTTTTCAACATGATCCTTCCTCTGACCTATAAGGACGTGTTTATTGCGATCACCTTTATTTTTATGAGTAACATCGGTTCCTTTACGACACCTTATCTGATGGATGGAAATAATCCTCAGATGCTCGGAATTGCCCTGTACAGCCTGTTCAATAATTTCCACTATGAACGCGCGGCGGCTCTCTCAGTCATCATCTTCCTGTTTTCAGCCGTATCGGCCGTGGTTTACATTCATACCAACATGAAGGAGCAGGAATGGGAAAAGAAGTAGAAAATAGAACTTTGCCAAAAGCTTTCCCGAACAGACCGGCCAGGATCGCCCACAGAGGGGATATCTGGTCCGGTCCGGAAAACACCATGTCCGCTTTCACCGGTGCGGTGAATAAGGGATGTGAAGGAATTGAGATGGACATCCGCAGAACCGCTGACGGAAAAATTGTGGTTGCGCACGATGCCGGATTTGCCAGAGTGATGTGCGGTTCCCACGAAATAGAAAGGCGGTCCATTCAGGAAATGACCCTGGATCAGGTCTGCCAGACCCTCCTTCCTTTTGCGGGCCATCTTCTGGATTATTTTCCGGAAGGCGGCTTTGAGAATGAATTATATGCCTATTTTCCCTGGGATCTGGACGACCGGGAAACCATTCGATCCAGAGCGATGCAGTGCCTGAGCGCGTCGGAGGGCCTTCCCGGAGAAGAACGGTTTGACCGGATGTTCTCCTGGTTTCATGAAAATTACCGGGATATGTATCAGGTTCTGAGAAAACAGGACGGCAGACTGGATCACTATATTCCTCTGGAAACCTTTCTGAAATGGATGGATACACAGCCTGAAGGCTTTTTTGCGGAAATTGAGTTCAAGGAGGGCGGGCTGATCGAAGAAACGGACCGTCTGATCCGCAGTACGAATACGGCGCACAGATGCATTCTCTTTTCCGGAATCGAAAGCTGCAACCGGGAAATTCAGGGCTTTTATCGAAAGAACGCCAAACCGGAGGGTCTGCGCCTCGGCGCCAACATTCGTTTCCTCAATGAATCCATCCTTCCCCTTCTGGAGGAATGGGATCTTTATGAGGCAGGTCTGAATGCGGGAGCCTTCGGCAGAAAGGAAGTGGAGTTCCTGCATGCCAGAGGAATCCGGGTTTTCTCCAACCTGGGCGATACCCCTTCCTGGTGGGCGGAGATGGACCGGCTTGGAGTGGACGGGTTCAAGACCAACTGCATTGGGATGTATAATGAATGGAGAGAAAATGGGTAGCGGCCTTTTCTATTGTTCCTGCAAAAACAGCACCGATGAAGGCAGCCGGAAAAGTATGAAATTCCGGCTGCCTTCACATATAATCCGGCAATTCTTCCGTCAGGATTCTGCAGGATCATCAGAATCTTCTTCCCCGTCCTTTGTATCTTCGGGAGACACCATTTCCTGCGGCATATCCTCCGCAGCATCCTCTTTTTTGGCAGTGAGCTCATTCAGCCTTTCCTTCAAAGACTCCAGCTCCTCTTTGGACATTTTATCCACAGCGGAATAGACATCCTTGAATTCATTCACCACGTGAACCGTAACGTGCCGGTTCATTTTGTCCTTTGCGTTCTTTTTCAGTTCCTCGTTCAGGGCCTTTCCCTGCTCCACTGTGAGCTCACCCTTTTCCACCAGCGTGTCGATCAGGCTCTTTGCGGCCTCTCCGGTTGTGGCAACCGCGCCTACGCCTGCGAGAAAAATTTTTCTGATTCCTTCTGTAATATCCATATTTACCTCCAATCCGCCGCAAACGGCAGTTCCGGTCTGCTGTTCTGGCCTCAGTATACCATATCAGCCGACAATTATCCTGCGTTTTACCGGTATTTAGAAAAAATTAAGATATGGGAAAAATGGGTTTCCTTTTCAGAGGGTTGCTGTTACAATAAGATTGATGATCAATAGCCGCTCTGAGCGGCAGAAATAGAGGCCGGCAGGAATCTGAGGTTCCTGCCAAAGAATGGCTGTCGCCATTCTTTTTCTAAATAAATGCCGCCCTGGCGGCGGAATAGAGGTAATCATGAAAAAATTCGATGTCGTAACACTTGGAGAACTGCTGATTGATTTTACGGACAACGGAATGAGCGCGCAGGGAAATACCATGTTTGAGGCGAATCCCGGCGGCGCGCCCTGCAACGTGCTGGCCATGCTGAATAAGCTCGGCCATCCCACGGCCTTCATCGGAAAGGTGGGGAAGGACATCTTCGGGCTGAAGCTGAAGTCTGTTCTGGAAGAGGTGGGAATCGACACCTCCAACCTGATTGTGGATGAGGATGCCAGAACCACGCTGGCCTTCGTACAGACCTTTGAGGACGGGGACAGGGATTTTTCCTTCTATCGAAACCCCGGTGCGGACATGCTCCTTACGGCGGATGAGGTGGATGGAGAGCTCGTCAAGAGCGCAAGACTGTTCCACTTCGGCACCCTTTCCATGACCCACGAAGGGGTGCGGGAAGCCACCAAAAAGGCCATCCGCATTGCGAAGGAGAATGGAGCGATTGTCTCCTTCGATCCGAATCTGCGTCCTCCTCTGTGGAAATCCCTGGACGATGCGAAGGAGCAGGCAGCATACGGATTTGCCCAGTGCGATGTGCTGAAGATTTCCGATAATGAGATTCAGTGGTTCACGGGAGAAGAGGATTATGATAAGGGAATCGAAAAGCTCCGTCAGGAATACGATATCCCGCTGATCCTGCTTTCCATGGGAAGGGACGGAAGCCGTGCATACTATAAGGATCTGCGCGTGGAGATGCCTTCCTTCATCCAGAAGGAAACCATCGAAACGACAGGAGCGGGGGATACCTTCGGCGGCTGCTGTCTGCACTATGTGCTGGAATACGGCCTGGACGGACTGAACGAAGAGAGGCTGAAGGAAATGCTCACCTTTGCCAATGCGGCAGCCTCCATCATCACCACCAGAAAGGGAGCGCTTCGCGTCATGCCTGAGCCGGATGAAGTGAAGCGATTTATCGAATCGAGAAAATAGATCGGAGCTTCAGATGCTGTTTCATTCGTATTTTTTCATTTTAGTATTTCTTCCGCTCAGTCTGTCGGGCTGGTATCTGTTAAACAGGATGAAGCGGTTCAAACTGGCACAGGGATATCTCATCGGGATGTCCCTGTGGTTTTATGCCTGGTATAACGTCAGCTTTCTCTGGGTCATGCTGGGAAGCTGTCTTTTCAATTTCGGAGTCAGCTTCCTTCTTTCCAGGCGGGATGCGCCGCAGATGAGAAAATTTCTGCTCATCATCGGCTGCGCGGTCAACATCGGGGCACTGGGCGTTTTCAAGTATTACAATTTTTTCGTGGAAAACGTCAACGCGGTCTTTGGGGCCGATTTCCAGACCCGGAATATTCTGCTTCCCCTCGGTATCAGCTTCTTCACCTTCCAGCAGCTGTCCTACCTGATCGACCGCTGCAGAGGGGAGGCGCCTCATTACGGAGCGGTGGATTATCTCAGCTTTGTGACCTTCTTCCCGTCCCTGGTCTCAGGACCCATTGTCCTTCATGCCTCGACAGTTCCCCAGTTTCAGGATGAAACGAGGAGAAAATTTTCTGCGGAAGGCTTTGCAAAAGGCGTGATGCAGTTTGCCATCGGGCTCGGGAAAAAGGTGCTTCTTGCGGACACGCTGGCTCTCGCGGTGAATTACGGCTACGAAAACATCGCTTCCCTGGATGCGCCTGCAGCCTTCGTGGCAGCAGTGGGCTATACGCTGGAGCTGTACTTTGACTTCAGCGGTTACTCCGATATGGCCATCGGAGTGGGAAAGATGTTCGGGATTGAGATCCCGGAAAACTTCAACTCTCCATACCGGGCGGTATCCGTGAAGGATTTCTGGAAACGGTGGCACATGACCCTGAGCCGTTTTCTGCAGACCTATGTGTATTTTCCGCTGGGAGGCAGCCGGAAGGGAAAACTGCGGACCTTTGTGAATACCATGATCACCTTCCTGGTGAGCGGCCTGTGGCATGGCGCCAACTGGACGTTTGTGTTCTGGGGCTTTCTGCACGGTCTTGGTGTTGCGGCTGCGGGAATGGCCGGAAACAAAAAAGAGGGAAAGTCACCGCAGGGCAAAGGAACGCAGAACAGAGCACTGCGTCTTTTGTGCCAGCTTGCCACTTTTTCCTATGTCTGCATGGCATTCGTTTTCTTCCGTGCGGACAGCATTCAGGACGGATTTCTGCTTTTGTCACGGATCTTTTCCTTCCGTGTGGACGGGAAGCTTTCGCAGATGGCAGCGGCCATGGAACCGTCGGAGATCTATATCGTGACCAAGGCGTTATCCCTGATCGCCCCTTCGCTGGTGGGAGCGGCTCAGATCGCTGCCATGATGTTCCTCCTGGCGGTGAGTTTCTTCGTGCTTTCCCGGAAAAACACGGTACAGATCATCGAGCGAAAACAGATCAGCTTCGGTTTCACACTCTGGCTGGCATTTCTGTTCGCCTGGTCCGTCATTTCCCTGTCCGGAGTGAGCACCTTTGTTTATTTTAACTTTTAGAATGGGAAAGGAAAAAGCATGTATCAAAAATTTATCAGACGCTTTTTTCTTGCGGCTGCCATACTGCTGCTTGCAGCTGCCGGGCTGGTGTTCGTGTTCGATCCGTTTTTTCATTATCATGAACCCCTCGGCCCGCTGAAAGCGGTGCTTACGAAAAAGGAATATCAGGTACCCGGCACTCTGCGGAATTTTTCCTATGACAGCGTGATCGTCGGCTCTTCCACCGCGGAAAATTTCAATAACCGCTGGTTTGATGAGGCTTTCGGCACGCAGTCGGTCAAGGCGATCAAAAGCTCCGGCGTGACTGCCCAGCTGGACTACTATGTGAGAATGGCGGCAGAGGAAAGAGCGCTTGACTGTGTATTCTACAGCCTGGATCTGTTCGCCCTTTCCGGAGATCCGGATACGGAATTTCCTGATGAAACCATGCCGCTTTATCTGTACGACAGCAATCCTTTTACGGATGTGAAATATCTGCTGAACAAGGATGTGATCTTTGAGGATATCCCTTACATGATTGCGGAAACCTTTCTGGAGGATTATGACGAAGGCGCTTCCTACAACTGGGCCCAGTACCACACCTTTTCCAGAAACGACGCCCTCGCCAACTACGGCAGACCCCAGGAAATCGCGGAGGAAAAGACAGCGGAGGAATACCGGCCTAATATCGACGGGAATGTGGATCTTCTGGAACGGATGGTTCAGGAAAACCCGGATACCACGTTTTACATTTTTTATCCGCCCTATTCCCTACTGTGGTGGGACAACATGATCCGTAGCGGCCAGCTGGAACAGAGCCTGTATGCGGCGAGAACCTCCATGGAGCGGCTTCTTCCCTATGATAATGTGAGACTGTACTATTTTCAGAATGAGGAGGACGTGATTCTGGATCTGGATCTCTATATGGATCCCATCCACTTCAGCGAGGACATCAATCACTGGATGGTGGAGGAAATGGCGCAGGATCATTATCGGATCACTTCGGAAAATTATCAGCAGGAGCTTGAGAAAATGGAACAGATCGCGGAGCGGATCCGGACGGAATATGATGCTTTGACAGCAGAGTGAGGGTAGTGACGGTAGTGAGGGCGGATGCTGTGACCACTTTTCGAACCCTGTCAGGGTCAGGAAAAGGCAGCAGTCCGAATCAAACGGAACTGCTGCCTGTCATTACCTGAATATCCGTATATCCTGCCGGTGGTATATCATACCGAGGTATATCATACCTTGCGTTCTTCTTCCACAGGAAGGATGAAGATGGTAGCTCCACCCACTTCAACATTTACGGGAACGGAGGATACCGAGTTATAGACATTGACATTGGAGGGTGCGGGCGGCGTATACATGATCTGCTGACGCTTCCCAGAATGCTGACGGATGATCTCGCAGACCTCTTCCACCTGTTCATCCTCGATTCCCATAAGGAGGGTGGTATTTCCTTTCTTAAGGAATCCGCCTGTCGTGGCGAGCTTTGTGACGTAGTACTTCTTCTCATTCAGCTCGTTGAGAAGCAGGGGTGCATCCTCGTTGCGTACGATGGTTAATATCATTTTCATAGGGCACTCCTTTCCGCCGCCCTGCGGCGGCATAAAAGCTACTTTTCTTACAGTATAAACACTTAAGCGAAAAATGGCAAACATTTTCAGTCAAAAAAATGAAAGATCAGGAACGTTTTAATTGGGCAAGAGAAAAAATAGTGGGGCGGGACAGAGAGAGAAACGGCATCGGTACGCTTTCGGAAAAAACGGTCCATGCCATCCTGAAAAATTACTACGCACCGGATGAAAGTACCCATGAAATTCCCATCGGCGGCTGTGTGGCGGATATCTATACGGGAGAGGAGATTCTGGAAATCCAGACCAGAAGCTTTGACCGGCTGAGGGAGAAGCTGGACCGTTTCCTTCCCCTCTGTCCGGTGACCATTGTTTATCCCATTCCCCATGAAAAAAGGCTGATCTGGATCGATGAGGAGACCGGAGAGCTCTCCAGCCCCAGGAAATCCCCGCTCACGGGAAATCCCTACATGGCCTTTAAGGAGTTGTACCGGATTCGGAAATATCTGCTCCGGGATGGCCTGCACCTGAAGCTGGTGCTTCTCGATATGGAGGAGTACAGACTGCTGAATGGATGGAGCCGGGATAAAAAGAAGGGTTCCACTCGGTTTGACCGCATCCCCACCCGGATCGTGGATGAGGTGTGCATCGACTGTCCCCAGGACTACATGCAGTTTGTTCCCTGTGAGCTGGAAGAACCGTTTACCTTTCGGGAATTCGCCAAAATGGCTCATATCCGCCCGGCGCTGGCCCAGTCGGCGCTTCCCATCCTGATGGACGCGGGGGCGGTGGAACGGGTGGGAAAGAGGGGAAGAGCTTATCTGTATCGGGTTCGTGAAGGTTGAAGAAATTGAGCTGACGCTCAATTTTGTGCGAATTTAGAGCCGCCGAGGGCGGCGGAAAGCAGAGGCAGGAATGAGTCAGCTATATGTTGGAAGCTATAATGCGCCCGTACTTACGGGAGACGGATCTATTTACCATGGGAATGGAAACGGAATTACACACTATGAATTCGATGAAATGACTGGGGAACTGTTTGAAAGGGAGAGCCTGCCTGAAGCGCAGAACGCTTCCTGGCTCGCATTTTCCCCGGACGGACGCAGACTGTATGCCGTGAACGAACTGGACGATTATGAAGGGACAAAGGGAGGCGCGGTAAGCGCCTATGCGGTGGAGATGGACGGAAGCCTTCATTTCCTGAATCGTCTGCCGGTTATGGGAGCTGCTCCCTGCCACGTGGACTGTGCGCCGGAGGAAGGCAGTCCGAAGTATGTGTATACGGCAAATTACAACGGAGGAAGCATGAGCGCCATCCGGCTGAAAGCGGATGGAAGCCTGGAGGCGCTGGACCTTCTTCTTCAGCATGAAGCGGCTGAACGTCCGTGTCATACGGAAGAGAGTTATCCACAATCCACAGAAAAAAAGCACCCGCATGTGCACAGCAGCAGCGTTTACAAAAGGATTCTGTGGATAACTGATCTGGGACTGGATACCGTAGAAGCGTACCGGCTGAACGAAGCCGGAGGCCTGGCCGCTTCTTCCCCGTTTCTGCGCTTTGAACTTCCGGAGGGGAGCGGGCCGAGAAGTCTGGCTTTCTGCGAAAACAGAATCTTTGTTTCCTGCGAGCTTTCCAACGAGATCGCTGTGCTGGAATGGAGCGGGCAGAAGCTCACTCTGTTGCAGAAAATATCCACGCTTCCGGAGACCGGGGACGACCGTTCCGACCGGGATGCGAAGACGGAAAGTCATGTGGGCGGTATCCAGATCTCTCCGGACGGAAAATACCTCTATGCGGGCAACAGAGGACATGACAGCATCGTCGTTTTTGCAGTGGAAAGGGACGGAATGATTCCGGTTCAATGGGCGCCTGCAGGCGGCAGCAATCCCAGAGGCTTCAGCCTTTCCCCGTCCGGGAAATGGCTTCTTGCCGCAGGCCAGAACAGCGGCAGCCTGACCGTGATGAAACGGGATGAAAAAACGGGGATGTTGAAGCCGGAAAGAACGTATGAAGCAGGGGCTGTCGTGTGCCTGCTGTTTGGAAATTGAATGACAGCAAAAATTTCAGGACAAAAATTTCAGAACCCGGTTGACCTTTTTCTGTTCTTTTGTTACACTGAATTCAGTTATGAAATCAGACTCGGATACCGGCAGGAGACAGACATGAATTTACGGAAAACCACTGCAAAATCGAATATGGTGATGCGCATGGGCATGTCTATGAACTTCCGGTACTTGTAGCTGGATTTACAGATACAGGTACGTGAGAGGCTTGTGTCTGTGTGGTCTGAATAAGAGGAAAATCAGGAAACCGCATGGATTGATTTGAAAATCTTCAAAGAATCCGGCGGTTTTCTTTTTGGGAGAAAATCATGAACGAATCATTGCCTGCAGATTTCATAAAAACCACCACAAACGGAGGGCTTCCGTCAATGCTTCAGCCGCAGCCCGCTTGACAGACGGGGCCGCGGCGTTTCCGGAACGCAGCTGACAACAGCGAATATGAAAAAATCTGGAAAAGGAGATCGTTATGAAATTTACATTGGAAGAGTGGTCGGAAGCTTATATTCCTTCGGTGGCAAAATATGCGAATAATGAAAAAATTGCGGGAAGGCTCAGAGATTCCTTTCCCTATCCCTATACGGAAGAAGATGCGGAATGGTTCGTAAAGGACTGTATGGAAAAGGAAGGGAAAACCCAGTTTTCCAGAGCCATCGTGATTGACGGGGAAGCGGTGGGCAGCATCAGCCTGCTGTTCGGAGACGACGTATACAGCAGAAGCGCGGAGCTGGGCTACTGGCTTGGCGAGCCCTTCTGGAGAAAAGGGATCATGACCGGGGCTGTACAGAAAATGTGTGAAGAGGCGTTCCGACGCTACAAGCTTATCCGCATCAGCGCGGAGCCGTTTTCCACTAACCTCGCATCCCGCGGTGTGCTTGAAAAAGCCGGATTTACGCTGGAGGGGATCAAACGTAAGAGCATTTTTAAGAATGGCTGTATCCAGGATTCCTACCTGTATGCGATCATTCATGTATAAAGGGAAACGTTGCTGAAGCATGGACGTTGGTGCTGATGCGGCCGCAAAGAAAGGAAGGAGAGGTATGGAGGGAAAAAAAGACTATGAGGAGAGGGAAAATGGAAGCCGGAGAGGTGGAATCCGGGAATGGAAGGGAATCATCATCGCCCTGATTGCCGGCATGACTGCCGTTGCCTGCGTGGTCATACTGACCACGAGCCTGGTGAGCTACAAGAAAACGTCTGGAGGCGGAGGGCTGACGGCAACGGGCTCCGCAAGCTGCGATTTTGAATCGGATCTGATCGTGTGGAGGGGAAGCTTTTCCGCCTACGGGGTTACCACCTCGGACGCCTATGCGGTCATCAAAAATGATTCCGAGGTAGTACGGCAGTATCTGCTGGAAAACGGGGTATCCGAAGAGGAGCTGGTTTTCAGCTCGGTGGACATTTCCCAGCGTTATCGTACCGAGTATGATGAGAACGGCAATTATATCCGGGATTATCCGGATGGTTATGATCTCTATCAGAGCCTGACCGTTACATCCACGGATATTGATAAGGTGGAGCAGATTTCCAGAGACATCACGCAGCTCATTGAATCCGGCGTACAGTTTGTGTCCAATTCTCCAGAATATTACTGTACCACGCTGGATGAGGTAAAGCTGGATCTGATTCAAAAGGCCACGGAAAACGCAAAGCAGAGAATCGATATCATGGCGGCGGGAACCGGATGCCAGCCCGGAAAGCTGCTTTCCGCAAGCCTTGGGGTATTCCAGATTACTGCGAAAAATTCAGGCTCCGGAGAATATACCTATGACGGAGCGTTTGACACCAGCTCCAGAGAGAAAACAGCCATGATCACGGTCCGGCTGAATTATGCAGCGGAAGAATGATATTTGAGAGAGGTCTGCCCGCAGGCCTCTCTCATGCGGGTTTGAGGATTAAAATGGAAATGATCTATGGAACAACGAATCCGGCGAAGCTTCATCTGATGAAGGATTATCTTTCCGGAACAGGAATTCAAATTATCGGACTGAACGAGCTCCCCGAACTTCCCGGGGAGCCGGGGGAATACGGACGTACCCCGCTGGAAAACGCCAGAGGGAAGGCGGAATATTATTACCGGATTCTGAAGCGGCCGGTCTTTTCCTGCGACAGCGGACTTTTCATCGACGGTCTTTCAGAGGAAGAGCAGCCGGGAGTTCATGTGAGAAGGCGGAACGGGAAAGTCCTGACAGACCCTGAGATGACGGAATACTATGCTTCTATCGCCGCCCGGTTCGGTGGAAAATGCAGGGCCCGCTATCAGAACGGAATCTGTGTCATTTTCAGCGAAACGGAAAGGTACGAGCACGACGGGCAAGATATCAGTGGAGAGAGCTTCTGGCTGGTGGATCAGGCAAAACCTCAGAAAGAGAAAGGCTTTCCGCTGGACTGCATTTCCGTGGACATGGAAACCGGACTGTATTTCGTGGACGAAGGCTATATTCCCGGGATCGGAGAAGAGGAAAACGGCTTCCGGTGCTTCTGGCAGCTGGTGATGGATGCGCATGAAAAGAAACGCAGAGAGACGGAAAGGAACGCGAATAAATATGACAAAAAGGTTGTACTATGAGGACGCATACTGCCGGGAGTTCGACGCCAGGGTGACGGGCTGCCGGGAAGGAAAGCGGGGCTGGGAAGTAACTCTGGATCAGACCGCTTTTTACCCGGAAGGGGGAGGACAGCCTGCAGATGAGGGAACGATGGGAGAAGCGAAGGTGCTGGATGTGAAGGAAGGCGGGGAGGAGGTCATTCATCTCTGCGACAGACCGCTGGAGCCCGGAAGCACCGTTCATGGCACGCTGGACTGGGACCGCCGTTTCCGTTTCATGCAGCAGCATTCCGGCGAGCATATTTTTTCCGGGATTGTCCACAGAATCTTCGGCTATGATAACATCGGCTTTCATATGGGAAAGGACTGTGTCACCGTGGATTTTTCCGGCATGCTTTCCGAGGAAGATATCGCGCAGGTGGAGCGGGCGGCAAATGAGGCGGTGCTTGCGGATCTGGAGATTCTGGAAGATTATCCTTCCCGGGAGGAGCTGGGCGGACTGGACTACCGGAGCAAAAAGGAGCTGGAGGGACAGGTGCGGATTATCACCATCCCCGGATCGGATGTGTGCGCCTGCTGCGGTACCCACGTAAAGCGCACCGGTCAGATCGGCCCCATCAAGGCTGTGGCTTCAGAGCATTATAAAACCGGAATCCGGATCAGCCTGCAGATCGGATGGAAGGCGCTGGAGGATTATGAGGAGAAGCACAGGAACATTAAGGAAATCTCCGCCCTGCTTTCGGCGCCCCCGCAGGAGACGGCAGAAGCAGTAAGGAAGCTACAGGAACAGCTCCAGGAGCTGAAGGCCGCGAATGTGGCGCTGAAGCAGAAACAGCTCGACAGACTGGTGGAGGAAGTGCCGGAGGGAACGGGCCGGGTGATCCGGTTTGTGGAGGATCTGAATCCGGTGGAGGTGCGTATGCTGGCCGACCGCCTGGCGCAGAAGGCGGACTTTGCGGCCGTCTTTTCCGGAAATGACGGGGAGGGCTATAAATATGTGATGTGTTCCGCCAGCATGGATGTGGCGGCCCTCGGAAAAAAGTTCAATGAAGCCCTGAACGGCCGCGGAGGCGGAAGGAATCCCATGGTGCAGGGCTCCGTTATGGCGGAACGGGCAAAGATTGAAGAATTCTTATTGACATAATTTTCTCATCTGTGATATGATGGAACCCACGATAAGGGAGTAGTTGGCGCGGACTGCCGCGCAGTGAAGTCAACATACTGATAATGAATTATCTGGCTTTGCTTGAAATAATGAGACTTATCTGTCCCAAGGGACAGGTAGGTCTTTTTTTATGCGACAGGAAAGTACCTTTCCGGCGGGATGCATTTCCAAGATACAGATAGAGGAGGAAGAATAAAATGAGTATGCTGGAACTGTTCATGATTGCGCTTGGTCTGTCCATGGATGCGTTTGCGGTGGCAATCTGCAAGGGACTTTCCATGAAAACGATGAGCTGGAAGAATGCGGTCATTACCGGCCTTTATTTCGGCGGTTTTCAGGCGGGTATGCCGTTGATCGGGTATTTTCTGGGAACCAGCTTCCGCGATATGATTACGAGCATTGACCACTGGATTGCCTTCGTCCTTCTGGGACTGATTGGCGCAGGCATGATTAAGGAAGCGCTTGGAAAGGAAGAAGAGGGGCAGAACGACTGCTTTGATGTGAAGACCATGGTTCCTCTTGCAGTGGCGACCAGCATCGATGCCCTTGCGGTGGGAGTTACCTTTGCCTTTCTGAATGTGAACATCGTTCCGGCCGTTTCCTTCATCGGTGTGACCACATTCCTTTTCGGCATCATCGGCGTGAAGATCGGAAATGTGTTCGGCCTGAAATTCAAAGCGAAAGCGGAACTGGCCGGCGGAATCATCCTGATCCTTATGGGCTTCAAAATTCTTCTGGAGCATCTCGGAGTGATTTCCTTCTAAACGGACAAGGCGGTGGAAAACAGTATTATCCCTGTTTTCCACCGCCTTCCTTTGTGTCGGGAAGCTTTTTCAGATTCTGGGAAAGAGTGGAGAAAACCCGTTCCATCGCCTGCCTGTCTTCTTCAGAAACCCCTGAAAAAAGCAGCTGTAAAAAAGTATCCTGACGTTTCCTTGCGGCGCGGACCGCATCCATGGCCTCCGGTCGGATCTTTAAATGAACGATCCGCCTGTCAGAGCTGTCCGGAAACTGGTTCAGGCAGTGCTTTCTGGTCAGGGATTCCACCGCCATGGAAACGTAGGACTTGGCAATGGAGCGCAGCTCCACCAGATCAGAAGCTGTATCATGGCCGGGATTATTATATAGAAACAGAAGCACGTCGATCTCCATTCTGCTCAGGCCGTACTGCTCCCCGATCCCCTCCATATATTTTCCATATGCCTTTTTCAGGCTTTTTCCTGTAACCAGATAATTAATAATGTTGTTCATGATTTTTTTCCTAAACTTTGCCGGATACTACATTCTATCATAAAAGAGAACAGCCGGGAAAGCACCCGGATTTAAAAATTTTCCTGGGATCTTTCCTGTCCTACTTTACATAAATCTTACAAACACTAAACCATATCCTGCTTTTTTCTTTGAGAGGAAACAGTTATGATAACTATCGCAAACGAGAAAACGATTTGTGTAAAGGAGAAAAATTATGAAAAAGAAATTCGTAGCAATTGCAGCGGCAGCTACTCTTGTTATGGCAGCATTGGCAGGATGTGGCTCCACGAGCACAACGGCTGAAAGC
>UQVK01000038.1 GCA_900544445.1 uncultured Lachnospiraceae bacterium | reverse complement strand
GTTTAAAGTGTTGGCAAGCGGCTGTGCAGACTGCGTGCTTGCACGCAGGGATGCGCAGACATTTGACTGGTTTCCAAAAAGCGTTGAAAAACGGACTGCATTTCAAATGCCACGGGAGGCGGCAGGAAAAGAGGTAATATGACAAAAGTAATTACTGTAAGCCGTGAATTCGGCAGCGGCGGCAGAGAACTGGGAAAGCGCCTGGCAGATACGCTGGGATATGCTTACTATGATAAGGAAATTCTGGAGGAGATTGCGAAGCAGACGCAGACCAGCGAATGGTATGTGGAGAGGATGCTGGAAGGGGTTCTGGCGCCTCACGTTCCGCTGCATTATGGGCGCAGCTTTTCCTATTATTCGCCCATCACGCATCAGGCGGTAAAAATGCTGGTGGAGGAGAGAAACGTGATCCGCCTGCTCGCGGCAAAAGGAAACTGCGTGATCGTGGGAAGAGGGGCCAATACCATTTTGGAAGAGCGCAGACCCTTTAACATTTTCGTATATGCGGATATGCCTTCCAAAATCATCAGATGCCGGGAACGGGCGTCTGAGAAGGAAAATCTGACAGACAGGGAGCTGGAGAAAAAAATCCGGCAGGTGGATAATCTTCGGGCGAAAAGCCTTGAAATGGTCTCCGAGTTCAAGTGGGGAAATAAGGAAGGGTATCATCTGTGCGTCAACACCAGCGGCCTCTCAATAAAGGAGCTTACGCCCCTTGTTGCGGAATATGCAAAATACTGGCTGAGGGACGCACAGGATCATGCAGAGAAAGAAAAAGGAGATTCCAATGAGTAAAACAAAGGCAGTAGATTCCACAATTCTGTTTTCAAAAACGGCTCCGCTGAAGCTTTTCTTTATCGCGGCGGTGCCGGGAGCGATCAGCATGTTCGCGTCCGCTCTCTATCAGACCATCGACGGTGTATTCGTCGGACGTTTCCTGGGGCAGACGGCTTTTGCCGCGGTAAATCTTGCCATGCCCTTTGTCATCATCAATTTTTCCCTGGCGGACCTGATCGGCGTCGGATCGGCGGTTCCCATATCCGTCTGCCTCGGTAAAAAACAGGAAAGGGAAGCGAATAATATCTTTACCTGCGCCTGTCTCATGATTGTGGGAGCGGGAGCCGTGATCGGCGGTATTCTTTTCGCAGCCGCGCCTCTGCTGATCCGGCTGATGGGGCGGAAGGCGAGTTCGCTGACCTGGCGGTGCAGTATCTGCGGGTATATGCGATCTGTTCGCCGTTTACCACCATCATTTATGCAACGGATAACTTCCTGCGCATCTGTGGATTCATCCGGGGAAGCATGTTCTTAAACATCCTGCTTTCCGCACTGAGCGCCATATTGGAATTTTTGTTCCTCGGCGTTTTCGGCTGGGGAGTCTGGGGCGCAGCGCTGGCAACCTGTTCCGGTATGTTCATCTGCGCGCTGATCGCGCTGTATCCTTTCTTCCGGGGCAAGACGCTGCTTCGGTTCGGCGTGCCGAGGTTTTCTGTCAGCATGATCCGGCAGATCATCGCATGCGGAAGCCCGAACTTCTTAAACAACATCGCGGGCCGTATCACCTCGATCCTGATGAACATGATCCTGGTGCGCCTGGGCGGAGAAAATGCGGTTTCCGTTTATGGTGTTCTGATGTATGCGGACGGCTTCGTACAGCCGTTGCTGTACGGTATGTGCGATTCCCTGCAGCCTGCGGTCGGATACAACTGGGGCGCAGGAAAGCTTTCCAGAGTACGGGCGATCGAGAAATGCTGCTTCGGCGCGAGCTGCATCGTCTCTCTGGCGTCGGTTGTCGTCATCGCTCTCCTGCCGGGACAGATTGCCGGACTGTTTATGTCGGATGCCACCCCGGAGGTCATGAGCATTGCGATCGGAGCGCTGCGGCTCTTCAGCCTGACCTATATTACGAGATGGTTTTCCTTCGCGGTGCAGAGCTACATGCTCGCCATTGAAAAAGCGGTTCCGGCTTCGGTTATTTCCGTTGCCACCGCGCTGGTGTTCCCCGTGATCCTGATCGGTGTTCTCTGGCCGCTGGGTCTTACGGGAATCTGGCTGAATCTGGCGGGTACCTCCCTGCTGGCAGGCATCTTGTCCGCTGTGATTCTGTTAAAATACCGGGCGGAGCTGTCCGGGCCGGACGCCATGTAAAAGGAGTGGCGGGATGTTTCCTGTAAAAAGCGTTTGACTTACGGCTCTTTTGAGACACAGGCTGCGGCCTGTGTCTTTTTTCAAATAAACGACGGCCGATGCGATCAGAAGATGAACTGAACCAGAAGCATATAGCAGACGGTTCCTCCCGCGATGGAGAGGAGCATCTGGCGTTTCCAGAGGTGAAGAATGACAACCACAAGGATGGCCAGAAGCTCCGGAATGCCGTGACTGCCGGCAAAGAGATTCACATTCCGCAGGCAGTAGACGACCAGCAGGCCGAATACGGCGGCGGGAAGCACTTTTCCCAGATATTGAATATATCTGGGCGTGGGTTTTCCGGCAGGAAAGACCAGAAACGGGATGAAGCGGGTCAGCACCGTTCCCAGGATGACCATGCCGATGGTGACAAGCTGCTGTGTGAGGGTCATGCGCAGGCACCTCCCTTCGTTTTTTCAAGAGGCCTTCGGAGCAAAGTGAGGACGGCCAGGATGGAAAGCATGGCGGGGATGAGAAAACCGTCCGCACCGAAGGCGATCAGGCTCAGAATGGAAAGACCGATGCCCAGAATGGAGCTTTCATGCCGTTCTTCCTTCAGCCACTGCTCCAGGAAAATGACGACAAACATGGCGGTCATGACGAAATCCAGCCCTTCCGTATTAAAGGTGATGAAGGAGCCGAAGATGCCGCCCAGGGTCGCGCCCGCAAACCAGTACAGGTGGTTCAGCAGGGTCACAAAAAACATGAACCAGCCCCGGTCCACGTCCGGCGGAAATTCAGCGGTATAATTGATGGAAAAGGTTTCGTCACACATGCCGAAGATGAGATAGATTTTTTTCAGGCCGAGACCGCGGAACCGGTCCAGCATGGAAATTCCGTAGAACAGGTGTCTGGCGTTGAGCATGAGCGTCATCGCCAGCGCCTGGATGGGATGAAAGGCTCCCAGAAGGAGGTTTACGGCCACAAATTCCACCGAGCCCGCAAAGATGGTCAGGCTCATCAGGCAGGGATACCAGAAGCTGAAGCCGGAAACATTCATATAGATTCCATAGGTCATTCCCAGAAACAGAAAGCCTGCCAGAATGGGAATGGTGTTGGGAAAGGCGGCAAAAAGCGCCTTTTTGAGAATCGTTCTTTTGTTCTGCATAAGCTGTCCTCCAGATGAATGAAATCCTCAAACAGCTTAGCACTCTTTTCGGCGCGTTTCAACAAAAATATCAGACGCCCGGAACAAACAGAATTCAGGTGGCCGGAACAGACAGAATTCAGGTGTCCAGAACGAACAGCTCCGCGCCGTGCTCCCGCAGCCAGTTTTTATGAATTTTATAGTCGGGCATCACCCGCTCCACCGCGCCCCAGAAGGCTTTGGAGTGATCCATGTGGGTCAGGTGGCACAGCTCATGCACCACCACATAGTCCAGCACCCGGGGCGGCGCCAGCATCAGCCGCCAGTTGAAGGAGAGCGTGCCCCGGCTGGAGCAGCTCCCCCATCGGGTATGCTGCCCGCGGATGGTGATGCGCGTATAGGTTCCGCCGGTGAAGGCCTGAAAATAGGCGACGCGCCGTGGAATATACTTTGCAGCCGCCTGGCGGTAGCGTTTTTCAAAGGCCTGCTTCTGGGGAACGGTCAGGTTTTTGGGGAAAGTCAGCATATATACTCCTTTTTTAAAATTGCCCTATTGATACCACTGCGCCTGAGAAGTCCAGAGCTTTTCATATAAGCCCTTTCGGGCCATCAGCTCTGCATGTGTACCGGATTCCACGATTTTTCCATGATCAAGGACCACGATAAAATCAGCTGAAGCGGCGGTACTCATGTGATGCGTGATAAACACCTTCATACTGCTGTGGTCATGAAAAAGGATTTCATGGTAGATATTTTCTTCTGTCAACGCGTCGATTGCCGAAGTCGGTTCATCAAAAACGATGAAGGAATGGGGTCTGTAAAGCCCACGGGCGATTGCCAGTTTCTGCCAGTTTCCGCCGGACAGTTCCATGCCGCCGAATTCCACGCCAAGCTGTGCATCCAGCGCTTCCTGAGAAAGGCCGCCGCATGGAAGAGAAAGGTCAAGATCGGACAGAAGTTTCAGCATTTTCCCCCGGTCCTGATGTTCCCTGCTTTCCTGAAAGGAAATGTTTTCAGCAACGGAAAACTGATATCTGCAGAAATCCTGGAAAACAGCGGAGGAGCGGGAATACAGATCCTTTTCTGGAATGGAGCGTACATCGGTGCCATCATACAGAACCTGTCCCTGATCAGGAAGATAGAGACCGAGAAGCAGTTTGGAAAAGGTGGACTTTCCAGCGCCGTTCTGTCCCACGACCGCTACAGTTTTTCCCGGTTCTATATGGAAGCTGATGCGGTTCAGAACAGTCCGGTCTTCCGTATAGGAAAAGGAAGCATGTTCCATCCGGATTCCCTGCGAGAGAGAGACAGCCTTTTCGCCGCCGCATCTTGCCGGATAATGTAACACCTCGTAATAATATTTCCCCTTCAGTCCGCAGTTCAGGCTGAACAGTCCGAGATATAAGATCCGCATAAAATTTGCTTTCAGCAGGATGACGGCATTCAGAGAAGCGGCAAACTCGCTGATTTCAATTTCCCCGTGCATAACCAGCCAGAGACACAGGAGCAGAGAAAGAAATGCGGTAAAGCCAGCGGACAGGGCACTGATCAGATTCCGCTTAAATTGATGAACAGCCAGCGCTCTCTTTTCCGCAGAAAAGAGGCGGTGCTTTCTGTTCCATTTTTCCCGGAAAAAGTCTTCACTCCGATAGACGCGTACTTCCTTCTGATACTGCATGCCGGAAAGGATTTCTTCAAAATATTTTTTCCCTCTCTGCGCCTCCTGCAGACGGTCCATGGCAGTATACTGGTCGCGTGCCTGAAGAATTTTGGTGACGATGTCGGGCAGGACGGCGAACAGACTTAACAGGATGAGAGAATAATGGTAGCTGGCTATGATGCCCGAAACGGAAACGAACGTCAGAATGTAGACAAAAATTTCAGAGACGAACATCATGGTCATAAATCTCAGATCCCGTGATACATTTCGTGCCAGTTCGATCTTTTTATAAAGCTGAGGCTGTTCGAAGGTTTTCAGATCCAGACTGCCGGTTTTTTCGTTCAGTTTATTCTGCAGAATGATTTCCAGTTCACTGCCCACATAGTTAATGTTGCTTCGGTAAACGGAGTATACGGCGACATAGAGAAGCTGCAGAAAGACCAGGAGCGGAAACCAGAGAAAATCCTTCAGAAGCATTTCGCCGGAGCGGCTGACCGCTTCCGCTTCCGCAAACAGACGGTTTTCACAGATCACCTTGACCGGAGAAACGAGAGCCGGAAGGAACGAAAGAAAAAGAATTTTCAGCGCCCCTTTTCCGCTCTGGCGGAAAAAAATGGTATAGGTGGCAAGAAGAACCTTCATGAGGCTGAAGTCAGCCTGTTTTTTTTCATTTCCTGTCATTAGGCCTCGCCTCCTTTCCAATACCATTTCCGTTGGGCGGAAAACATGGTGAAATAATGTCCTTTACGCGCCATAAGCTCCTGGTGCGTTCCGGTTTCCCATATCTTTTTATCCTTCAGAACCAGAATCTGATCTGCCAGCGTGGCGGAAGCCAGCCGATGCGAGATGAAGAGGGTTCCTTTTCCCTGCATGAGCTGGTCGTACTGAGCGTACATCCTGCTTTCCGCGATCGGATCCATGCTGGCAGTGGGTTCGTCCAGAATCATGAATTCGCCGTTTTGATACATGGCACGTGCAATAGCGGCTTTCTGCCATTCTCCTCCGGAAAGATCAACGCCGTCCTTTTCTATTTTCCCAAGATGTGTCCGAATTCCTTCAGGAAGCCCTGCAACGACGCCGTCCAGTCCAACACGACGCAGAATGCCATCGAGCAGATCCTTTTCACAGGCCTTCCCAGAGAAATATTTTCTTCCAGGGAGACCGCATAACGGGAAAAGTCCTGGAAAACGACGGAAAAACAGTCAGAAAGTACCCCGGCTGAAATCTGAGAAATATCCCTTCCGTTCAGAAGAATTTTCCCGGAGGTAGGAGAATAAAGCCCCAGTATCAGCTTGACAATGGTTGATTTGCCGCTTCCATTTTCACCGACCAGCGCATAATGTTTTCCGGCCTTCAGCTGAAAGGAAACGTGTTCCAGGACCGCCGTACCGTTGGGGTAGGAAAAGGAAACGTCGCAAAACTCCAGAGTGTGAAACGGTTCCCCACAGGAAGAACTGCCGCACTTTGTTCCTGAACTGCCATAACTTTCTTCCGACTGGCCTTTTATGCCGGCAGCTGTCCAGTATTCCTTCCAGAAGAGCCGGTGCTGAGCGAGGATGTCCAGCCTGTTTTTGACCTGATACTGCATGGCATTGTTCAGGGTCAGGGCGGCTCTCGCAAAGGAGATGAAAAAGCCGATGGAAATGGTTTTTGCATAAGTCCGGGAAACATCAGCAGCATAATGACGATGGTGGCGATGTATCCGGATACCTCAACCGTGGAGGAAAGAAGAGCGAAAATAAAATCGTTTCTTTTCTGTTTTTCCCTCTGTTCGTACATGTAGGCGGTTCGTTTGTCATTCATAAAAGAAGTAAAGCCGAACAGCTTCCGTTCTGCAGCGAAAGCCTTGCTGTTCATGATGTCGTTCATGTACAGGACCCAGGATAGCAGGAAGCAGCTCGTTCAGCCTGTCATCCAGTTTTCCAGTAACCCGGTTCCACAGATCCCGGAAGGACGGTGTTTCCAAATTCTCATAGGATTGACTGTGTATGCCTGCAAACAGCAGTTCTTTGGCGGTTTTGTCAATTTTGGGCGCCAGAAGACTTTCCAGAAACTGCATACAGGACGGAAGAAGAGCGGACAGAAGATACAGGGCCGCAAGGAGGATAAGAGAGGAGACAAAACCCGCCTGAAAACGCCCTTCTGAAAAACGGCGGATGACCATATTGATGATCTCTGATTCCGTGGAAGTGATGAAGGGGGCAAGGATACCGCAGCTCAACGCGAGGATCAGTAACAGGAGGACTGTTACACGGTACTTTTTTATAAGAAGAAAAAGAAATTTTTTCATGGCTGCTCCTTTGCGCTTTGAGATATACTAGGCCGGAAATGGTATTTCGGACAACTATAAAGAAGTATAGCTCATGAAAAGGAAAAAGGAAATGTTTTTTGTCGCTGCATCTGAACATATGCAGAAGGATGACCGTTCAGGATACAGGTATTTTACTGATTGACGGATGTGTTTTGATAGATTATAATAAAAGTGAAAAAAGAAACTTCAAAAATATTACGAGGATAAGAAATGTTATATGAATATTTAAAAGAAAATTATGGGGAAAATGTTCCGATTTATATTTCCCGGTTGAAGGTGGAAGGAATGTCGGAAAATACGTTGCGTCAGCAGGTCAAGAGACTTACTGACGCCGGTCTGCTGAAGCGCTATGATACCGGAATTTACTTTATTCCCAAAAAGAGCGTGTTTAAATCCGGTTCTACTCTTTCGGTGGAGCAGGTCTTAAATGATAAATATCTTAGGGAGGGGGAAAAGAGATGCGGATATCAGAGTGGAATCCTGTTTGCAAATCAGCTTGGACTCACCACGCAGGTTCCAATGATATATGAAATTGTAACCAATAAAGCATCACGAGAATACAGAGAGATAACGGTTGCAAAGACCAGGGTCATTTTGCGCAGACCGAGAACGGAAATCAATGAGGATAATTTCCGGGCGCTGCAGTTTCTTGATCTGATGAAGGACGTGGATATGGTTTCTGAACTGGAAGGAAAGCGTCTGACAGAAAGACTGCTGGCCTATATGCGTGCCTGCTCGCTGTATTTTGATGATCTGGAACCGTTTCTTCCTTTGTACCCGGATAAGCTTTACAGAAATTTATACGAAGGAGGATTATTGGATGGAGTATCTGCACAAGAACAGGGAAGAGTTTAAAGAAGCGGCGGCTCGTACCGCAGAGGATACGGGATTCGTTGCAGAGGCAGTTGAAAAGGATTATTACGTTTCCATGATTTTACGTGGAATATCGGAAAGCCTTCCATTTTCGGTCTTTAAGGGAGGCACGTCCCTGTCAAAATGTTATGGGGTAATAAAGCGATTTTCTGAGGACATCGATCTTACGACAGACATTCCGCTATCTCAGGGACAAAAGAAAAAGATGAAATATTCGCTCGTAGATGTGGTACGGAAACTGGAGTTGAATATTTTAAATCTGGAAGAAACGAGAAGCCGAAGAGACTATAACAGATATGAAATTGCATATGAATCTGTTTTTTTCATCGGACTTTAGTCCGGTAAGCTCTGTCATTATACTGGAGACTTCCTTTACGGCGTGTTCCTTCCCCACCGTCATCATGCCGGTAGACAGTATGATCGGCGATATGTTAAAAGCGGAAGCGCCGGAGCTTCTCAAAAGATATGACCTGAACGCCTTCTGCATGAAGGTACAGGGGCTTGACCGGACGCTTGTGGACAAGGTCTTCGCGGTGTGCGATTATTATCTTCAGAACCGGGTCAGAAAGCATTCCCGGCACCTCTACGATATTTATAAGCTGCTTCCTCTGGTAAGGCAGGATGACACCTTTCACGCGTTGGTTCAGGAGGTTCGATCCGTCAGAAAGCCATCGCCCATCTGCCCGTCGGCAAAGGATGGAGTCAATGTTCCGGCACTCCTTTCAGAGATCGTCCGAAATGAGGCTTACCGGGAGGATTACAGGAATCTCACGGAAAGGCTTCTGGAAGAGGAAGTGGATTACGATACCGCTGTTACCGCTCTGAAGCGGATTGCCGCCGGAGGCATGTTTGCCTGAACAGGCTGCAGACGAAAAAAACGGGAAAGGAGACTTTCCAAACAGCCTGCATTTTCTTTGATTCTGATTCGCTTATCAATCTTTCTGTCAGAAAACGAAAAAGTTCTCTCTGATCTGGTTTTACACATCTTTTCAAATCCGGATTAAATTGATAAAATAGAAAAGCATATTTATCTGAAGCATACAAAGAAGGAAAAGCCAATGGAAAAGACACATGCGGCGTCCTCTGCCGCGGCGGAAAACGGAAAAGGGAAAAAAAGAAGCATGCTGGAGGGCTCGCCGGGAATCGGGCTGTTCCTATTCGCCCTGCCCATGATTCTGGGAAACCTTTTTCAGCAGTTTTATAATATGACGGATTCCATCATCGTGGGACGGTTTGTGGGAGAGGACGCGCTGGCGGCGGTCGGTGCCTCCTATTCCCTGACCAATGTGTTCGTGATGATCGCCATCGGCGGCGGAATCGGCGCTTCGGTGATTACCTCCCAGTATCTTGGGGCCGGCCGTTTTGACCGGATGAAAACCTCGGTTTATACGACGCTTATCACCTTCCTCGGCGTGGGGATTTTTCTCGGTGTGTTCGGATTTGTGATGAACCGGCAGATCCTGGTCTGGCTGAATACGCCGGAAAACATTCTGGACGCGGCGGGAACCTACCTGGGAATCTATTTCCTGGGCATGCCTTTTCTGTTCATGTACAATATTCTTTCATCCATGTTCAATGCGCTGGGAGATTCCAGAACGCCGCTGGGGCTTCTGATTTTTTCGTCCGTGCTGAACGTGGTGCTGGATCTGTGGTTTGTCATTTCCTTCGGAATGGCCGTGGCCGGAGTGGCAATCGCTACCGTGATGGCGCAGGGGCTGGCGGCCATTCTTTCCTTCCTCCTGCTGATGCGCAGGCTGAAGGGCTTTGAGGCGGACGGAAGGATTGCAAAATATGATACGGGAATTCTGGCGTCCATGGTCCGGATCGCGATTCCCTCCATTCTTCAGCAGTCCATCGTATCCATCGGCATGCTGCTGGTGCAGTCCGTGGTAAACGGTTTCGGCTCCTCCGTTCTGGCCGGATACTCCGCGGGGACCAGGATCGAATCCATCTGCATCGTTCCCATGATTTCCACAGGAAATGCGGTCTCCACCTTCACGGCCCAGAACATGGGAGCCAGAAAACCGGAGCGGGTGAAGGCCGGATACCGGGCCGCATGGGGCATTGTGGCGGGCTTCGGCGTGGTGATCCTGCTCATTCTGTCGCTTTCCGGCAGATCGGTGATCGGGGCCTTTTTGGACACCGGGGGAACGGGAGAGGCTTTTGAAACCGGATATGCCTATCTGTCCTTCCTGAAATTTTTCTTCGTGTGCATCGGTCTGAAGGCCATTACGGACGGCGTGCTCCGCGGGGCCGGAGATGTGGTGGTATTCACCTGCGCCAATCTGGTCAACCTGACGATCCGCGTGGCGGGAGCCTTTCTTCTCGCCCCTGTCATCGGCGTTGCCGCCGTGTGGTATGCGGTACCCGCGGGCTGGACGGTGAATTTTCTGATCTCCTTCGTCCGGTATCTGACCGGGAAATGGAGCAGGAGGGATCTGGTCAGGGAAGAACCGGCACCCTGAGAGACGGGGGAAGTCCGGCCGGAAAGAAGCGGGCGGCGCCGGGCCGGAAAAGGAGAAACAGAGCAACAGCGTGGAGATGAGGATCAAAATGAGGAAAAACATGGCAGAAATCATAACGGAAAACAGAACCGGAC
The DNA here is from genome assembly GCA_900544445.1 of uncultured Lachnospiraceae bacterium. Taxonomy (GTDB): domain Bacteria; phylum Bacillota; class Clostridia; order Lachnospirales; family Lachnospiraceae; genus Eisenbergiella; species Eisenbergiella intestinigallinarum. The sequence continues at coordinate 19,826 of UQVK01000038.1, read as the reverse complement.
AGAGAACAGGAATCTGTATCATTATCGGCGCGGGAGAGCTTACGGTGGACGCCATTCCCGTGAGGCCGGAGGATTTTGTGATTGCGGCGGACGGCGGATACGCGCACTGCAGGCAGCTTGGCGTGGAGCCGGATCTGATCCTGGGTGATTTTGATTCTCTGGATGAGGAAAACAGACGACATGTGGAGGCTCTCCGGCGTGAGCAGCCGGACAGAGTGCAGATTTTTCCGGTCATAAAGGATGATACGGACATGCTGGCTGCGATGAAGGAGGGGCTGAAGAGAGGCTTTGTCTCTTTTGATCTTTACGCGGCGGCTCAGGGAAAACGGCTTTCCCACACCATCGCCAACATGCAGTGCCTGAACTACCTGAAGGAGCATGGCGCTTCAGGCCGCCTGATGGAAGCGGAAGAAACGGTTTTCCTTCTGCGCAATGAGACCGTCACCTTTGATGAAAAGGAGCGGGGCTTCCTTTCCCTGTTTTCCCTGGGGGACAGGGCGGAAGGGGTAACCATCCGGAATATGAAATATCTGCTGGACGAGGCGGTGGTGACCAACGCCTTTCCGGTGGGAGTGAGCAATGAGTTTATCGGCAAAGCGGGAAGCGTCACCGTGAAAAACGGAACGCTCCTTGTAATTCTGGAAAGATAAACGCTGTGAAAGCTTTGGATATGCCCGAGGTAGCTTCTCAGGCTTCTTCCGCCGCATTTTCCTCGCCGCCTGCAGTATCCTCTGTTTCGCTTTTGGGAATACGGAAGGAGGAGACCGCATCGATCAGCAGGGAGGAAATGGTCACCGTCACCAGAGAATAAACGATTCTGGTCACGGGAATGTAGCTCAGGGAAAGCGCCAGCACCGTCAGGTCGGTGGCAAGGTAGGCCCTGGATATCTTACAGTGGGTAAGTTTGGAAATGACGAGCGCCAGAGCATCGTCTCCTCCGCTGGAGATTCCCTGCCGCACGATCAGACCCACGCCCACGCCCACGAAACAGGCTCCGAATACGGCGGCCAGAAGCGGACGCTCGCTCAGGTCGGGCAGTCGGAAGGGAACGACTTCCCAGAAGCGCAGGAAGAAAGCCAGCGAAAACGTGGCGGCGATGGAGCGGGGAAGAAATTCCTTTCCCAGAAATTTAAAGCCGGCCGCATAGCTGAGGGCGTCCAGAATCGGAGAGAGCAGAGAGGTGGGGACATGGAACCAGTAGTTTAACAGAAGGATCATGCCCAGCACGCCGCCCTCCGTGATCTGCACCCGCTGGTGGATATTGACCATGCCGAAGGCGGAGATGGCCGTTCCGGCAAGAATGGACAGAATGATTTTGGGAGGAAACAGTTCTTTCCCTTTTTCCCTCAGCACAGGCAGGGAAGAACGCAGCTTCGAAGACAGATTTTTGTTCAGTAACAGCAAAATAAAACCTCTTTTCCTTTGTTTTCTTTGAGTATAAACTCTGGTATAATACCAGGGTCAAGAGATTTTATTAAAGACGGTACGGGCAGTGCTGGCACAGGTAGTGCCCTGAGGCAGGAAAAGGAGGATACCACGAACATGAAGGAATATTACACCGTCAGTGAGATTTCCCGTCTGTACGGGATCGGCATCGATTCCCTGCGTTATTATGAGAAAATCGGAGCGCTGTCTCCCAGGCGCGGGGAGAACAATTACCGGCTGTATTCCCTGAAGGACATTTACAGGCTGAACGTCATCCGGGATCTGCTCATGCTGGGTTTTTCCATGAAACAGATCGGAGAGTATCTGGACTGCCAGAACATGAAAAGCACCCTTTCCATGCTGGAGCAGGAAAAGGAAAAAGTGCGGCAGCAACGGGAGAGACTGAAGCGCATTGAGCAGGCCATCGAAGAGCGAGTTGCTCATCTGGGAAAATACGAAAAAATCGAGGCGGGAAGTTACCGGTGCCTGCACAGTGCGGCCCGGTATTGCCTGCAGCTGAATGCTGAGATCCGCCGGGACGAGGAGATGGACTATGCGGTGAAAAGGCTGCAGAAGCGCCATGAGGATAAGATCAGAAGTCTTGGTGAGCGGGAGATCGGGGCGAGCGTGTCGCCGCAGGATGTGAAAAACGGAATTTACAACCTGTTTCATTCTGCTTTCATCATCCTGGACGAGCTTCCGGAGGACGGGGAGAGAGACGGACTGCTCGTCCTGCCGGAAGGAGAGTATTTGACAGTCTATTACCGGGGAAGCTATCTCCAGTCGCCGCAGCGGATTCTGGAGCTGATGGAAGAGGCCGAAAGGCGCGGTCTGAAAATCGAAGGTGATATTCTGGAGTGGTATCCGGTGGATAACCGGTATACGGTGGAGCCGCAGGAGTTTGTTACAAGGCTGCAGGCGAGGGTGGTTCCTGGTAAGGAGTGAAAAAAGCGGCGCACGGCAGCGACACACTGCAGGAAATCGTGTTTCCGTCGCGCATCGCTGCCGCACGCCGCGTCTGAAGACGCCCGTATGGCAGTTGCCACTTACATCACATTTTTAAACTGGCTCATATAGAGCTTGTAGTAGGCGCCTTTCTTTTCCATGAGCTGCGCGGCGTTTCCTTCTTCGACGATGGTGCCGCCATCGATGACGAAGATGCGGTCCGCCTTCTGGATGGTGGAAAGCCGGTGGGCGATGACGAAGGAGGTACGGCCTTTTAACAGGTGTTCGATGCCCTCCTGTACCAGCAGCTCGGTTTTGGTGTCGATGCTGGATGTGGCCTCATCCAGAATGAGGATGGCGGGATCGGAAACCATGGTGCGGGCGAAGGCGAGGAGCTGTTTCTGTCCGATGGACAGGCCGCCGCCCCGTTCGCTCAGCTCGGTGTCATAGCCCTTTTCCAGCCGCATGATGAAGTCGTGGGCGTTTACCGCTTTGGCGGCGGCCACGATTTCCTCATCCGTTGCATCCAGCTTTCCGTAGCGGATGTTGTCCCGGATGGTGCCGGAGAACAGGAAGTTATCCTGGGTCATGATGCCCATCTGCCGCCGCAGGCTTTCGATGGAAACCTCCTTCACGTCATGGCCGTCGATGTACACATGGCCCTCCTGAATGTCGTAAAAACGGCTTACGAGATTGACGATGGTGGTTTTTCCGGCTCCGGTGGGGCCTACAAGGGCGATGGTCTCTCCGGGACGAATGCGAAAGCTCACGTCGTTTAACACCTTTGTGTCTTCATCATAGGAAAAGGAAACATGGTCAAAGACCACCTCGCCCTGAATGGGAGGAAGCTCCTTTACGCCCTCCCCATCGGTGATGGCGGGAGGGGTGTCCATGATTTCAAATACCCGCTCCGCGCCGGCGATGTTGGTGATCATCTGGTTGTAAAAGTTGCTCAGGTTCATGATCGGGTTCCAGAACATGGAAATATAGGTTCCGAACGCCAGGAAGGTTCCCACGGATACCCGGCCCGCGCCGAGCACCACGATTCCCACAAAATACAGGGAAAACAGGCCGATGGCCCAGCACAGGTCGATGACCGGGCCCACGGCGTCATTGAGACGGACTGCGTTCACAAAGGAATCTCGGTGCTGCTTTGTCAGATCCCGGAAGGTGTCCATGGTTTCGGATTCTGCGCCGAAGCTCTGGATGATCCGGATGCCGGAAAGATCCTCATGCACGAATGCATTTAAATTGGAAGATTTCTTCCGATGGATCTGCCATCTTTCATGGGAATGGGTCTGGATGTACCAGATTCCCGCGGCCATCAGCGGAAGGCTTATAAGGGCCGCGGCGGCAAGCCTTGCGTCCTTGACGAACATGATGACGGCCACCGCGCTGATGGTGATGAAATCCGGGATCAGGGTGGTGACGCAGTTGGAGAGCACATCCTTTAAGGAATTGATGTCTCCGATGATGCGCGCCAGGATTTTTCCGGTGGGACGGCTGTCAAAGAACTGAAAATCCAGCGTCTGAATATGGACGTACAGCTCCTGCCGGATGGTGACCAGAATGCTGTTGCAGACCTTTGCCATCACGTACATACGGATTTTAATGCCTGCGACCATGAGCAGGTTGATGACGACGGCGAAGAGGATCAGCCGGAAAAGCCCGGAAAAATCCCCGATGGAAATATAGTCGTCCACGGCAGCTTCCATGATCAGCGGATTCAGGAGGTTTACCACCACACAGAAGCCCATGATGAACAGAACGCCGACGATCTGTTTTTTATAGGAAAGAAGATAGGAGAACAGGCGGAAAAGCGTGGCGGCTTTCCCGGCTGTTATCGTATTTTCATCCTTTTTATAGGAATTAAAAGCCATAATAGTCTCCTTTATGCCATGGAAGGATTCAGCACGGCCCCATACTGGGCCTGCCAGGTCTCATAATACAGTCCGCGCAGGGCGAGCAGGCTTTCATGTGTCCCCCGCTCGCAGATGGTCCCGTTCTCCAGCACGATGATTTCATCGGCGTTTCGTACCGCGCTGATGCGGTGGGCGATGATCAGCTTCGTGGTGTCAGAAAGCTCCCGAAGCGCCTGCTGGATGGCGTATTCCGTTTCCATGTCCAGCGCGCTGGTGGAATCGTCCAGAATCAGAACGGGATTGTGTTTGGCGATGGCCCGCGCGATGCTGATGCGCTGCTTCTGACCGCCGGAGAGGCCCACGCCCCGTTCGCCGATGACGGTTTCATACTGCTCGGAGAGCCGTTCGATGAACTCGCTGGCCTGGGCGCTTTCCGAAGCGGCGCGGATATCCCCGTCGTTCACCAGCTCCCGCTTTCCCAGACGCACGTTTTCACTGATGGTGTCGGAAAAGAGGAACACATCCTGCATCACCAGGGAAATGCTGCCGCGAAGCTGCTTCAGGGACAGGTCGCGGATGTTGACGCCGTCCAGACGGATGGTTCCGCCGGTGGCGTCGTAAAGCCGTTCCAGAAGCTGGATGATGGAGGTCTTTCCTGCGCCTGTAGCTCCCATGATGCCAAGCGTCTTTCCCGGCTCGACGGTAAAGGAAATGTCATGCAGAATTTCATGCCCGTCCTCCTTGTGGAAGGACACGTTGTCAAATTCGATTTTTCCCCTGACCTCAGGAAGCGTTACAGGCCGCTCCGGCTCCGTGACGGAGGGCTTCGCCTGATAGATTTTCCGGATCTTCCGGTAGCTTCCCACGCCGGAGGAAAAATCGTTGGATAGCCAGCCCAGCATTTCCATGGGCCAGACGATATTCATGGAATACTCCACGAAGGCGGTCAGGGTGCCGAGGGTGAGCTCCCCGCGGATCACCTGGCTGCCGCCCAGCAGAAGCACGATGAGAGGGAGCAGCTTGGTGATGAGGGAAAAGCAGGGATAATACTTCACGAAAACCTTCGACTGCTTCATGTTCAGCTCATAATAGCGCTGGTTATGGGAAAGAAATTTTTTAATCTCAAATTTTTCCCTGGCGAAGGCCTTGACGGTGCGCACGCCCGCCAGATTTTCCTCCGCGACGGTGTTTAAGGCCGCGTTTTCCTCGCTGATTTCCTCGTATACGGCGCCCAGCCGCCGCTCTTCGAATACGGCGATCACACCGGTGACGATCATGGCCGCCGTGGGGATGAGGGCGAGCCGCCAGTTCAGGCTGTACATACAGAACAGCACGAGGCAGGTATGGAAAACGACCTCCATGATGAGCATGCTCACAAAACCCAGCGCGTTCCAGATGCGGTCGATATCATCCTTGACCCGGCTCATCAGTTCGCCCGTGTTGTTTTTGTCAAAAAAGTCCGCGCTCAAAGACTGCAGATAAGTGAACAGATCCTTTCGGATGTCCGTGGCGATGGCCGATCCGATGAGGTCGGAGGTATACTCCTTGGTATAGCCGAAGATACAGCGGCCAAGTCCGATGATGAGGATGCAGGGCAGCAGAAAACGAAGCCTGGATGTCTGGCCGCCCTGGATCACGTCGTCCACAATGATGCGGGTTACCTGCGGGGTCAGAAGATCCAGCGACACCGCGATGACCATGGACACGAAAACGAACAGATAGCTGAATTTGTGCTTGAGAAGATAATAGGATAATTTTTTCATGAAAAGATACTCCCCCTTATAAATGCGTTTCTTATGGCGTGGAGTTCCGGACGGCGATGGAGCCGGGCTGTGCGCATCCGGCGCAAAATAGACCGGAAGAGATAGAAAAACCACGCCAGTAATTACCTGCCGTGGTTAAGGATTCTCTGTGTGATTCAGGATGCCGGCCCCAAAAAGGCGGCAGCCATGAAACTCTTCCGAAAAAAATGGACGAAAACAGTCCGTACTTTTTAGAAAATCAAAAACGGGAGGCAAGCGTCGTCTGGCTTCGCTGACTGCATAAAATTCTGTAATGTGATTCTGATCTTTTGAGCCATCAATGCTTCCTCCTTTCCTTTCAATTTGGCGTTCGATCTCTTTTACCATACATCGCGCCGGGTGTTTTGTCAACTGTTTTTAGCTGTTATAATCCTTGTCGATATTAATGACGGCGTAATAGCGGGAATCCAGCTTATGTATGGCCTCTTCCATGCGGGAGAGGATCTCTTCGTCCGGCATGGCTTCGGTGTATGGCACCAGGATGTCGAAAATGATGTTGGTGTGGGTAGGACCCTTTACGATGCGGAAATCATGAAGATTCAGCGAGCTGTCGAGCTGATGCAGCAGTCCGGTGACCGTTCCCTTCAGCGTCTGCGTCTCCTCGTCGTCGTTCATGACCGGATCCATGTGGATGACGGCGTCGCAGTGAAGCTCTTTTTTCAGCTCCCGTTCAATGTTGTCGATGGTATCGTGCAGGTGAAGCAGATCGCCGGACGCAGGTACTTCCGCATGCAGGGAAATCATGGTGCGTCCCGGACCGTAATCGTGGACGATCAGGTCATGCAGGCCCAGGATCTCATCATGGCTTAAAACAATCTGTTCGATTTTGTCTACAAATTCCTTCTGCGGAGGCTGACCCAGAAGCGGACTGATGGTCTCGCCCGCAGAGCGCAGTCCGGCAATGAGGATGAAAAGGCCCACCAGCAGACCGCAGAAGCCGTCGATGTGAAGCCCGGTGAAATGGCCGATCAGGGTGGCGGCAAGAACGACGGTGGTGGAGAGCATGTCGCTGAAGCTGTCCGTGGCTGTGGCGGTCATGGCGGCACTGTCGATTTTCTTTCCCGTTCTCCGGTTGTAAAGAAACATGTAGAATTTCACCACTATGGAGGCGGCCAGGATGCCGATCACGACGGGCGTGCAGAGCGTATCCTCCGGATGCAGAATTTTATCAAAGGAGGAAGTGGTCAGCTCAAAGCCCATGAGGATGATCAGCAGGGAAACGAACAGACCGGTCAGATATTCGATTCTGCCATGCCCGAAGGGGTGGCCGGGATCCGGCTTCTGACCGGCCATTTTAAAACCCACCAGCGTGATCAGCGAGGAGCCCGCGTCGGAAAGGTTGTTGAAGGCGTCCGCGGTGATGGCGATGGAATTGCTGAGAAGTCCTGCAAGAAATTTTCCCAGAAACAGCAGGATATTGAAGCCGATTCCCACGCCGCCGCACAGCACGCCGTAGGCCTGCCGCACCTCGGGCAGGTCGGTCTTCTGATAATCTTTGATCCATAATTTTGCCAGAAAAGTAATCATAGAATCCCCCATATCGCGTTTTCTGTCTATTGTATATGCGCGCGGGAAAGAAAACAAGAAAAAAATTCAAAAAGCGGGGAAGATTTCGTGCCATGCCTGTGATATAATGAGGATGGACCGGCAGAATGCCGGATGGAGGCGAAGGCACGGAAACGGAGCGGGCTGCTGTGTTCCTCAATGCCGGAGACCTCGGAATGGAGGAACAATTGAACAGAATCAGATACCGGGCGGCGGGACTACTTACGGTGCTGCTTTTGTCGGCAGTTCCCGGCTGTGCAGATCAGGCTTTGGCAGAGGCGGCGGGAACAACGGAGACGGTCGCTGTTGCGGATGCGGTGGAGATCATCAGCCGGGATTTCTCCCACAACGGATATGTGGACAGCATCGCCTTCCTGCTTCCTTCCGGCTGGAGCTATGAGTCCTATGAGAAAATAGACGCGGGAGAAAACATGGATTCCCATGAATGGGGCTTTGAAATCTGCGTGGATGGGGAAGAGGAACCGTCGTTGTTCCTCTTCGGGAGCAGGCAGGCGGACAGCGGAAGGTTCGATCCGGCTGGGCTGAGTCCGGAAGCGGTACAGACGGGAGCTGGTCTGACCGGAAACAGATATATCAGACAGATCACGCTGGAAAACGGAGAGGTCAGACAGGAATATTATGTGCTTTTTGATGGGGTTGCCGGGAGCGGAGCCGCCTATCAGGTATATGCGTCCCTGACGCCTGAGGTCTATGAGAAATACCGGCCCGCCCTCGACACTCTGGTGGCGGGAATCAGCATCGCGGCTGTGGAGAAAGCGGAGTGAGCGGGACTGTTAGAAACCAAAAACGTATTGCGCCTTTTCGGGAAAACGTGTATAATTTCAATGGATTTTCCGATTGATAAGAAAAAATAGAGAACGTCTATGTATGGAGGAAAAAAATGAGTAAGAAACCGGTTGTTTTAATGATTCTTGACGGCTACGGCCTGAATGACAAGGTAGAAGGCAACGCGGTCCGTGAGGCGAACACGCCTGTCATGGACAGGCTGATGAAGGAATATCCCTTTGTGAGAGGAAACGCCAGCGGCATGGCTGTCGGCCTTCCGGACGGACAGATGGGAAATTCGGAGGTGGGCCACCTGAACATGGGTGCCGGCCGTATCGTATATCAGGAGCTTACCAGAATTACCAAGGAAATTCAGGACGGGGATTTCTTCAAAAATCCTGCCCTGCTTTCTGCTGTGGAAAACTGCAAAAAGAACGATTCCGCCCTGCACATGTACGGGCTGGTTTCCGACGGCGGCGTACACAGCCACATTACCCATATTTACGGACTTCTGGAGCTGGCGAAGAGAGAGGGATTAAAGAAGGTATACGTACACTGCTTCCTGGATGGACGTGACACCCCTCCGGCGAGCGGTAAGGGCTATGTGGAGCAGCTTGAGGAAAAGATGAAGGAGCTGGGCGTAGGCGAGGTGGCTTCCGTGATGGGCCGTTACTACGCGATGGACAGAGATAATAACTATGACCGCGTGAAGCTGGCTTATGATGCCCTGACGAAGGGCGAGGGGCTGACCGCTCCCAGCGCGACGGAAGGTATTCAGGCCTCCTATGACAGAAATGAAACGGATGAGTTTGTTAAGCCCACCGTGGTTGTGAAGGACGGCGCTCCGGTTGCGACCATTAAAGACGGCGATTCCATTATTTTCTATAATTTCCGTCCGGACCGCGCGAGAGAGATCACCCATGCGTTCTGTGATGACGATTTCAAGGGCTTCGACAGACCGAAGCGGCTGGAGGTAAAGTATATCTGCTTCACGGAATATGATCCTACCATCCCCAACAAGGAAGTGGCTTTCCACAAGGTGGAGGTGACCAACACCTTTGGAGAGTGGCTGGCTGCCAACCACATGACTCAGGCGAGAATCGCTGAGACGGAGAAGTATGCCCATGTAACCTTTTTCTTCAACGGCGGCGTGGAGACGCCCAACGAGGGAGAGGATAGGATCCTGGTGAATTCCCCAAAGGTTGCCACCTATGACCTGAAGCCCGAGATGAGCGCCTACGAGGTCTGCGACAAGCTGGTGGAAGCCATTAAATCTGACAAATATGACGTGATCATCATCAACTTCGCAAATCCGGATATGGTCGGACATACCGGCGTGGAAGCAGCGGCCATCAAGGCTGTGGAAGCGGTTGACGAGTGCGTTGGAAAGGCGGTGGACGCCATTAAGAGCGTGGACGGCGTGATGTTCATCTGCGCGGATCACGGCAATGCGGAACAGCTCATCGACTATGAGACGGGCGCTCCCTTCACTGCCCATACCACGAATCAGGTACCCTTCATTCTGGTCAACTATGATCCTTCCTATACCCTGAGAGAGGGCGGATGCCTTGCAGACATCGTTCCCACTCTGATTGAGGTCATGGGGAAGGAGCAGCCGAAGGAAATGACCGGAAAGAGCCTTCTGGTGAAGAAGAATTAATCTATGATATGTTTTCGGGAAACGGCGTGATTCTGGTCACGCCGTTCCTTTTTTGAAAAAAAGAGCGCCGGATCGCAATTTGTGGAGGGACAAATCGGTGAAGTATACAAAAAATGTATTTCTGAAGAATAATCAGAAATGTTTACTTAGAAACGCTGTCGGCGATGATGCGCAGGAAGTCTTGAATATTTTTCTGCTGACTCATGAACAAACAGATTTTTTAGCGTCATACAAAGATGAAACATCTTTTGACACGGCATTTGAAAAACAATTTCTGGCTGAAAAAGAGCATGCGGACAGGGAGGTTTATCTATGTGCCGTTGTGGATGGGCGTATTGTTGGAACTGCAAATGTAGATAGTATGGGAGAAAATAAGGTCAGACACCGCGCAGAATTGGGGATTGCAGTTGACAGGGCTTTTTGGGGCGTTGGAATAGGCCGGGCATTGATTGCAGCCTGTATAGAGTGTGCAAAAGAAGCCGGATATTCTCAGTTGGAATTAGAGGTTGTAAGTGAAAACGGGAATGCGATTGCCCTGTATAAAAGGATGGGGTTTATCGAATTTGGACGCAATCCAAGAGGTTTTCGTTCACGCTTCAGGGGCTGGCAGGAACTGATTTCAATGAGGCTGGAACTGGACTGATAAATTTACGCTTATCGGAGAATTTACCGCCGGTCCAGACGGCTGAATTTATCGACGCAGGAGCAGTTGTTTTCAACAATGGAAAAGGCTGCTCTATTTTGCGTCTGCGGGAGGATTCTTCCCATCTCCCTGTCCGATATGGCAGCGTGGAGGTCATCCCTTTTTTGACTTGCCAAAACCGCAGAAACATGATAACTTAAGTGTATCAGTATTGTTAGTACACTTCATACAGCATGCGATGCGGAAAGGAGTCCTGTGATTATCATCGATTATAAGGATGCACGGCCTATTTACGAGCAGGTTGTGGATAAATTTCAAAAGCTGATTCTGACGGGCGCTCTGGAGCCCAATACGAGAATGCCTTCCGTCAGAAGCCTGGCTGTGGAGCTGTCGATCAATCCGAATACCATTCAGAGGGCCTATACGGAGCTGGAACGTCAGGGCTTTATCTATACGGTAAAGGGACGGGGAAATTTTGTGGCCTATGACGAGAAGCTTTTAAGCGTCAGAAAGGAGCAGCTCTTTGCAAAACTGCGGGAGCTGGTGAAGGAAGCGGGAGAGATCGGAGTGGAAGCAGGAGAACTTGCCGGCTGGCTGCTTGGCGGGCAGGAGAAACTCGGAAGCGCAGGGAGGGAAGGAGAATGATTGAGCTTAGAAATGCGTCCAAAAGCTTCGGAAAAGTGAGCGCTGTAAGGGACGTGAGCTTCCGGATGAAGGAAGAGAATGTATTCGGCCTGGTCGGGACCAATGGAGCAGGGAAAAGTACTGTTCTGCGGATGGCGGCGGGCGTTCTGAAGCCGGATGAGGGGCTGGTTCTCGTTGACGGTATGAACGCCTATGACAGTGTAGATGCGAAGAAGAGATGCTTTTTCATCTCGGATGAGCCCTATTTTTTTGCCCATGCCACGCCGCGCGATATGGAGAAGTATTACAGCAGCGTATACGAGCGGTTTAACCGGGAAGCATACTACATGTATCTCGCCTCCTTCGGGCTGGACAGCAGGAGAAAGATTGAGAGCTTTTCCAAAGGGATGAAGAAGCAGCTCGCTCTGATCTGCGGTATCAGCAGCCAGACGAAGTATCTGCTCTGCGATGAAACCTTTGACGGACTGGACCCGGTCATGCGTCAGGGAATAAAAAGTATTTTTGCACAGGAAATGGAAAAGAGAGGGCTGACGCCGGTGATCGCTTCTCACAATTTGAGGGAGCTGGAAGATATTTGTGACCATGTGGGACTTCTGCATCAGGGCGGCATCCTCCTGTCACGGGAGCTGGAAGAGATGAAGTGCAATATCCAGAAGGTGCAGTGTGTTTTCGCTTCCGGGGAGGAAGCGGAGCGCATGCTCAGGAGCCTTACGCTCGTGAAGCAGGAAAAGAGGGGCTCCCTGTATACGCTTACGGTACGCGGAGAGCGGGACGAGATCATCGCCATGTTCGCGGCGGCGGAAACCCATTTTTATGAAGTGCTTCCACTGTCGCTGGAAGAAATTTTTATCAGTGAAACGGAGGTGAAGGGCTATGACGTCAAAAAGCTCCTTCTGGGTTAACTGCAGAGAGAATCTGAAACGCAGAAGCTGGACATTGCTTTTGTGCGCGCTCGCGCTGTTCCTCGCCCTGCCGGTCCGGCTTGCAATGGAGCTTTCTGTGGAAAGCAGGCGGATCCTGCAGGATCCCTCCTGGACCGGTGGGAAGACAATCGGAGAATGGCTGGGAAGCATTTTTATGCAGAATCTGTCGAACTCGCTTTTTTCTCTTCTGGTCTTTTTCCTCGCCATCCTTCTCGCCGTACAGGGCTTTTCCTGGATGGACAGCAGAAGGAAGCTGGATCTCTACATGAGCGTTCCGGTTTCTGCCAGAAAAAGGTTTACCGTCATCTACATGAACGGGGGGCTGATTTTTGCGGCCTGCTACCTTGTCATGCTGGTTTTGACCCTCGTCATGGGAGCGGTCATGGGAGCCGTTTCCGGGAAGGTTCTTTTGTATGCGCTGATCATGTATATTGGAAACCTGCTGTTTTTCATGGTCTGCTATAACGTGGCGCTGGTTGCGGTGATGCTGACGGGGAATGTGCTGGTATCGTTGCTTGCTGCGGCCGTCCTTTTCTTCTATGAATATGTGGTCCACTGGCTTTTGGACGGGATGCGCAGTTCCTTTTTCGGAACCTACTGTGATCTCAGCGATGTGGCGGGACGTGCGTTCACCTCTCCGGTCGTTTTCTGGCTTTCGGAGGGAAACAGTCTGCTGGAATATTTCTCCGGCTATGGAAGCCGCTGCCTGGTATCGTTCGGAAAGCTGCTCTGCCTTCTGGTGGCCCAGATGGCTGTATATGGGCTGTTCGCCTGGTTTTTGTACCGGAAAAGAAGGGCGGAGGCGGCGGGAAGCGCGCTGGCCTTTGACTGGATCCGGACGCCGGTGAAGCTTTTTCTGATGGTTCCGATCACCCTGCTCGCCGGCATGTGGTTCTGGAGCCTCTCCGATTACAGCATCTTCTTCGCTGTGGTCGGCATGCTCATCGGCCTCTTTTTAAGCCACGGCCTGATTCAGATTCTGTACGAATTCGACGTCAGAAGCGTTTTGAGGGGAAAATGGCATCTGCTTGCCGCCGGAGCGGTGTCCGCGGCCATCTTTGCAGCCTTTACACTGGATCTGACAGGATATGATGCCTGGATCCCGAAAACGGAGAAGATTGAAAGCGTGGGAGTGGCCTTCCGCAGTGACAGCTACTATTTTGGCTTCTATGAAAATCTGTTCGGCCGGGATATGTATCATGAGGAGCCGGAAAAATATATGCTGAGCGTCATGGAATCAGAGGATGAAGATACGGTTGCCGCAGTGAGGACGCTTGCTGAGGATGCCGCAGAACTGAGAAAGAAGTCGGGAGGCGGAAGGAACGGGAGATATTATTCCGCTTCTGGAGGGGTAACGCCGGTTTCCATCCGGTATACGCTGACGAGCGGCAGGCGGGTATACCGGACGGTCTGGATAGATGTGGAAGACAGCGCACAGGAGCTGGACGTTGTTTTTTCAGATGCGGATTTCCAGACCGCCAGATACCAGATCTGTGATCCTTCCTTTATTGAAAGAAGCGGAGAAATGTCCATTTTCTATGGAAACGGGCTAAACAGGGTTTCCTATCTCGCGGATGCAAAGGAGCTTCTGGAGGCTTATGGACGGGATCTTTCGGAATACAGCTACAGCCTCATGCTGAACAGCCTTCCGGTGGGAAAGCTCAGTTTCACCTGGAGCCCTCCCGGAACGGAGGAAAGGGAATATATCTGGGAGTATCCGGTTTATGAGGAATTTTCAGAGACGATGGATCTTCTGCGGGAGCAGGGGGTATATACGGAACTTACGCAAGGAGACAGCATCCTTTCCGCGGATCAGCTGGTGAGCGTGAGCATTACCTGCTACAACCTGCGGGAAACGGATGTGGAGTATAACTTCGATGGCTCCAGAGCTATCTCCTACAGCTCGGAGCAGGAGGTTTCGCAGACCTACACGGACGCTGACCAGATCGGGCAGATTCTTCCGGCCCTTTATCCGGAAAATCTGTCGGACGTGGCGGGAGGAGGCATTACGGGAAGGCTGTGGAACGATAATTATGAGGTTTCCGTCGTCTTCCGGCCGGATGAAACTTTTTCGGAGGGATTTCTTTATTTCACGGTGCTGGAGGACAGACTTCCGGAGTTTGTGCTGGAGAAAATCAGGAAAACAGAGTAAAACATTCCTTTTCCGGCAATACTGTCTGTGAAAACAGAAGACAGTTAATCCGCCGGAGGGCGGACGGCAGGGAATGTTTTGCGGAAACCGAACCTCTTTTGAAGGCCGCAGAACGTAAGGCCGGGAAAGGGGTGTATATGAATCGGTATCTGGAAATTACGGATGTGCGCGCAAGGGAGATTCTGGATTCCAGAGGGAATCCTACGGTGGAGGCAGAGGTGACGCTTTCGGGTCAGATCACGGGAAGGGCGGCTGTCCCTTCCGGCGCTTCCACCGGACAGTTTGAGGCGGTGGAACTGAGAGATGGGGAAACCCGCTACTTTGGCCTGGGCGTGCAGAAGGCGGTGAAAAACGTGAATACCAAGCTGCGGGATGCCCTGCTTGGGAAAAACGCGCTCTGTCAGATCGAAATTGACCGGATTCTCATGGATGCGGACGGAACGGACAACAAATCCAATCTGGGAGCGAACGCCACGCTCGGGGTTTCCCTGGCAGTGGCAAAGGCGGCGGCCTGCGCCGCGGGACTCCCCCTCTATCAGTATCTGGGAGGGGTTCATGCGAGACAGCTTCCTGTTCCCATGATGAATATTTTAAACGGTGGCAAGCATGCCGACAATACGGTGGATCTGCAGGAATTCATGATCATGCCCGTGGCGGCGGAGAACTTCGCGGACGGCTTGCGGATCTGTGCGGAGATTTATCATAATCTGAAGAAAATCTGTAAACACAGGGGGCTGTCTACTGCCGTTGGAGACGAAGGCGGCTTTGCACCGGATCTGGCGGACAGCCGGGATGTGCTTTCCCTGATCGTGGAGGCGGTGGGAAAGAGCGGCTACGCAGCCGGAGAGGATATCAAAATCGCGATTGACGCGGCAGCGAGCGAATTGTATGAAAAGGAGAGCGGCAGCTATTTCTTCCCCGGCGAGAGTCAGATGAGCGGAAAGGAGATCCGCCGGAACGCGGACGAGATGATTTCCTATTATGAAAGCCTGATCCGGGAATTCCCCATTCTGTCCATTGAAGACGGACTGTTTGAGGACGACTGGGACGGCTGGCAGAAGCTGACGAAGCGGATCGGAGACAGGATCCAGCTGGTGGGAGACGATCTGTTCGTGACCAATACCAAACGTCTGGATGCGGGCATCAAACTGAAAGCGGCGAACGCCATTCTGGTGAAGGTTAATCAGATCGGAACCCTGTCCGAAGCGATGGAGGCCATTGAGATGGCCCAGAAAAACGGATATAAGACAATCATTTCCCACCGCTCAGGGGAAACGGAGGATACTACCATTGCAGACCTGGCGGTGGCCGTGAATGCCGGACAGATCAAGACCGGGGCACCCTGCCGGACGGACCGGACGGCGAAATACAATCAGCTTCTGCGTATTGAGGAAGAGCTTGGCGAGGCGGCCTGTTATAAGGAACCCTTCGGGAAAATATGAATCACACCGGCAGAAAACCGGCGGCAGATGCCGCCGGTTTTTATGAGATAAAATATTTCCAAATGAAAAAAACTTGCAACACCATCCGGATTGTGTTATAGTGTAACAGCTGATATAAAAACCTGCAGGCAGTATTGCAGGGATGACAGAATAATAAAGCAGGTATATCCGTGGCGAAGGTGCCACCAGGGGCTGCTGCACACAAGGCGTGACGGCCGGTTACCCCGGGCGTCATTTATTTGGGCTCGATGTCCGTACAGGAAACATATCTGGCTTTCTGTGAAGGACGTTTGGATCCGCGGGTGTGAAGACTGTTTGCATCAGGCATAAGTATCAGTAAAAACAGTACCGCAAAGGATACCGGCGGGTTGCCTTTGTGCAATATACTGAGAAGAAAAGGAGTGTTACAGTTGCTAAAGTACGTAGTGAAGAGAGTCTTTCTTGCCATCATTACTCTGCTGATCATCTGCGCGATCACATTCTTTGCCATGAATGCGATTCCGGGCGGACCGTTTGATGGAGAGAAGGCAATATCGGAAGAAGTCCGGGCGGCATTGGAGAGAAGATACAACCTGGATAAACCGGTACCGGAGCAGTTTGTGCTCTATATGAAAAACCTGCTTCAGGGGGATTTCGGTATTTCCCTGAAAACCGGCCGTGAGATCAAGACGGTAATCGGAGAATCCTTCGTGGTTTCCGCAAAACTGGGCGGCATGGCCGTTGTTGTTGCGGTCATCCTCGGTGTGATCTTTGGAAGTATAGCCGCGCTGACCAGAAACCATCTGCCCGACCGACTGATTATATTCTTTTCCACTCTGCTGACATCACTGCCAAGCTTTGTGCTGGGTACGCTGCTGCTATTGGTGTTCTGCGTGAAGCTGGGCTGGATTCCTGTCTGGAGTGTGGATAACCGTAACTATGTGCTTCCCGTGATATCCCTGGCAGCCTACCCGATGGCGTACATTACCCGTCTGACCAAGACCAGCATGCTGGACGTGATGGGGCAGGATTATGTGCGTACGGCGAGAGCCAAGGGCGTATCCACATTGAAGGTAATTTTCAAACATACTCTGCGTAACGCGCTGATTCCGGTCATTACCTACGTGGGGCCGATGACGGCTTCCATCCTGACGGGTTCGCTTGTTGTGGAGCAGATCTTCACCATTGGCGGCCTCGGTGCGAAATTTGTCGATGGCATCACGAACCGCGATTATACGCTGATTATGGGAACGACCATTTTCCTCGCCGTCCTCATGGTTACCGTAAACCTGATCACGGACATCGTGTACAAGCTGATTGACCCCCGTATTAAGCTGGACTAAGGAGGACGTGAAAGACAGATGAGTACGTTAGAGAAGAATTTAAATAAAGATATCAACGCGATGCCGGAAAAGTCTCCCTTAAGTCTGCAGATTGATCTGAAGAAGTTTGAAAAGGCGACAGATGAGGAAAAGAAGCAGCAGGAGGTAATGAGCGAATCCGTTTCCTTTTTCAAGGACGGTATGCGCCGCCTGATGAAGAATCCTCTGGCGGTGGGAAGCATGATCGTGCTGGCCCTGATCATCCTTCTGATTGTTTTCGGCCCGATGTTTATTCCCTATGAATATTCTGAGATCATCCGGGTGGATGGAAAGCGTGACAGGACCATCGCGAATATGGCTCCCTTCCAGTATTCCGAGCTGGAGCAGGAGTTTATGGCGGAAGGCGGCAAGGTCTTCCCGCATATCATGGGAACGGATGAGATGGGACGTGACTATTTTGTCCGTGTTCTCTATGGAACCAGAGTATCCCTGATTGTCGGTGTGTTCGCCGCAGTCATTGTATTGATTATAGGTAACCTGTACGGAAGTATTTCCGGATATTTCGGCGGCAAGGTGGATCTGGTCATGATGCGTATCGTGGATATCATTTATTCCCTTCCGGATACGCTGATGGTGGTTCTGCTTTCCGTGGTATTGAATGAGGTCATGGATGTAAGCGCCATTCCTTTCCTGCAGAAGATCGGAACGAACATGCTTTCCATGTTCGTGGTGTTCGCCCTGCTGTACTGGGTGAGCATGGCGCGTCTGGTGCGCGGTCAGATTCTGACCATCAAGCAGAACGACTATGTGCTCGCGGCAAAGGTGAGCGGCGCAAAGCCGAAGAGGATCATCTTCCGTCATATTCTGCCGAACTGCATCAGCGTTATCATTATTTCTGCTGCACTGCAGATTCCTTCCGCAATCTTTACGGAAAGCTTCTTAAGCTTCATCGGAATGGGCGTACAGGCTCCCATGCCTTCCCTCGGCTCCCTCGCCAATGCGGCGAGAGCGGGTATCAGCGCCTATCCCTGGAAGCTGGTGTTCCCGGCTCTCATGATCTGCCTGATCACGCTGGCCTTCAACCTTCTCGGCGACGGTCTGCGCGACGCGTTCGATCCGAAGCTGAAGAGATAAGGAGGAAGGAGAAAACAGATGAGTGAAACAATTCTTTCAGTAAAAAATCTTCATACCTCCTTTAAAACGGATAACGGGGAGGTTATGGCGGTAAACGGCGTATCCTTCAATCTGGATAAGGGAAAGATTCTCGGTATTGTGGGAGAATCCGGTTCCGGAAAATCTGTTACGGCCTATTCCATTATGCAGATTCTGGAAAAGAACGGACGGATTACAGAAGGAGAGGTTCTGTATAAAGGACAGGACATTACGAAATATACGGAAAAGCAGATGAGAGAGTTCCGCGGAAAATGCTGTTCCATCATTTTCCAGGACCCCATGACGAGCCTGAACCCCGTTTTTACGGTGGGAAATCAGCTTCGCGAGGCGATTGAGCTTCACACCGACCGGAAAGGAAAGGCAGCGGAGGCCCGTGCGGTGGAAATGCTCACCCTGGTCGGCGTGAACGAACCGGAGAAGCGTGTGAAGCAGTATCCTTACGAGCTGTCCGGCGGTATGCGTCAGCGTGTCATGATTGCCATGGCGCTTGCCTGCGAGCCTGATATCCTGATTGCGGATGAGCCTACCACAGCTCTGGACGTGACCATCCAGGCGCAGATTCTGGAGCTGATGCAGGATCTTCAGAAGAAGCTTGGCATGGCCATCATCATGGTAACCCACGATCTGGGCGTGATTGCCGAACTGTGCGACGAGATTATTGTACTGTACGGCGGACGCGTATGCGAGAGAGGTACGGCGGAAGATATTTTCTATCGTCCGCGTCACGAATATACGAAGGGCCTTCTGCGCTCCATTCCCAATGTGGACAGAATCGGTGAAAAGCTGATTCCCATTCCGGGTACGCCCATCAACCTTCTGAATATGCCCAGGGGCTGCGCGTTCTGCCCCCGCTGCGAGAACGCGATGAAGATCTGCATCGAGCAGGTTCCGCCGGAGATGCAGATGCCTGATGGTCATTATGCGGCCTGCTGGCTGAACGTGAAGGAAGAGATGCTCGCAAAGCAAGGAGGCGCAAATAAATGAGTGAATATCTGGTAGAAGTAAAAGACCTGAAGCAGTATTTCCCGATCAAGGTCGGTTTTACAAAAACGATTCCTCTGAAGGCTGTTGACGGCGTGTCCTTTTCCATCAAGCCCGGCGAAACGCTCGGCCTGGTAGGCGAGTCCGGATGCGGAAAAACGACGGTTGGCCGTTCCCTTCTGAGACTTTATACCCCGACGGGGGGAGAGGTGCTGTACAACGGAGAAAAGGTGGACGGCTCCAGCATCAAGCATATGAGAAAAGAGATGCAGATGGTGTTCCAGGATCCCTATTCTTCCCTGAACCCCCGTATGACGGTTGAGGACATCATCGGAGAGCCTCTGGATGTGCATAAGCTGTACTCCAACAAGGCGGAGCGCAGAGAGAAGATCATCAACCTGATGGAGCTGGTGGGACTGAACGCGGAGCATGCAACCCGTTATGCCCATGAGTTTTCCGGCGGTCAGAGACAGCGTATCGGTATCGCGAGAGCGCTGGCGACCAATCCGAAGTTCATCGTCTGCGACGAGGCGGTCAGCGC